>CANFKS010000061.1 GCA_947447625.1 Rhodospirillales bacterium
GCAAAACCCTCACCGACGCCGTCTATGCCGCAGAGGAGCTTGAGGAAGCGGCAAAGCTTTTCCTGCTGCTGCGCACCAGCGCACCCCGCCTGCTGACGCCGTCGCAGGTCGATGATCTGTTGACAACCTTCCAGTAGCCGGTTGCGCCACCCCGTGCTGCGCCGATCGAAGCCGGTCAGCGCCGCACGGGTCTTTGTTTTATAGCCTGATCCAGACTTTTCGGCCATTCCGCCAAAAATCATCAGGCTCTAGCTGCGGTCAGCCAGCTTCACAAACGCTTGGTTTTCCGGCCCGACATAGTTGGCGGTCGGGCGGATGATTTTTCCATCCACGCGCTGCTCCATCACATGCGCGCTCCAGCCCGATGTCCGCGATATCACAAACAGCGGCGTGAACATCGCAGTCGGCACCCCCATCATGTGATACGAAACCGCACTGAACCAGTCGAGGTTGGCGAACATCTTCTTCGCGTCGCGCATCACGCCCTCGATCCGGTCCGCGATGTCGAACATGCGCAGATCGCCCTGCTCGCCCGACAACCGGCGCGCGACGTCCTTGATGATGGTGTTGCGCGGATCGGAGATCGTATAGACCGGATGGCCAAACCCGATCACCACTTCCTTGGCCGCCACGCGGGCCCGGATATCGGCCTCCGCCTCGTCCGGATTGGCATAGCGCTTCTGGATATCGAACGACACCTCGTTCGCCCCGCCGTGCTTCGGCCCGCGCAGGGCGCCGATGCCGCCGGTGATTGCCGAATACATGTCCGACCCCGTCCCAGCGATCACGCGGCAGGTGAAGGTCGAGGCGTTGTACTCATGCTCGGCATAAAGATTGAGCGAGGTGTGCATCGCCCGCACCCAGCTATCCTGCGGCGCCTTGCCATGCAGCAGATGTAGGAAATGAGCACCGATCGAATCATCGTCGGTCTCCACCTCGATGCGCCGCCCGTTCTGCGAATAATGATGCCAATACAGCAACATCGAGCCGAGCGAGGCCATCAGGCGGTCCGCGATATCCCGCGCGCCGGCGGCGTTGTGGTCCTCCTTCTCGGGCAGCGAACAGCCCAGCGCGGAGACTGCCGTGCGCATCACATCCATCGGATGCGCACCGGCCGGAATGCTTTCCAGCACGGTGCGCACCGCAGCCGGAATGCCGCGCAGCGCCTTCAGCTTGCCCTTGTAGGCCGCAAGCTGCGCCGGGTTCGGCAGTGCGCCATGCACCAGCAAATGCGCGAGTTCCTCGAATTCGCAGATATCCGCGATGTCGAGAATGTCATACCCGCGATAATGCAGATCATTGCCGCTGCGCCCGACCGTGCACAACGCGGTATTGCCCGCGGTGACGCCCGAAAGCGCCACCGATTTCTTGGGCTTGAAGTTCGACGGAGCCGTGTCGCTCATTGACGTTTCCTTCTTGAGGCAGCGGATGGGGGATCAGAAGATGCCAGGCTTGCCGGCCAGCAGACGCGCCGCGGGGATGGACACGTTGAGGCGATACAACTCACCCGCCGGCAGCTTCGGCAGATCCTGCACCGCCTCGAGGAAGCGGGCCGATTCGCGCGGCGCGATGATGCCGTCGGTCAGCGTTGTAAACTTCTTGATGTAGTCCGCCCGGGCGAAGGGCTTGGCGCCATGCGGATGCGCATTCGCCACCGCCAGTTCATCCACCAGCGTGCTGCCATCCTTCATGAACACTTCCACACGCCCGCCGAACGCCAGTTCGTTCGGATCGCGCGAATGGTAGCGCCGTGTCCACTCGGCGTCTTCGGTGGTCTCGATCTTGTGCCACAGCGCAACCGTATCCGCCCGCGCCGCCCGCTTGGGCGCATAGCTGTCGACGTGGTGCCAAACGCCATCCTGCAGAGCGACGGCGAAGATATACATGATCGAATGATCGAGCGTCTCGCGACTCGCCTTCGGGTCCATCTTCTGCGGATCGTTGGCGCCGGTGCCGATCACGTAATGTGTGTGATGGCTGGTATGCAGCACGATCTTGGCGATCTGCGCGGTGTCGGCGATCTTTTCGCGCATCTTGAACGCAAGATCGATCAGCGCCTGGCTCTGGTATTCTGCGCTGTGCTCCTTGGTGTAGCTGTCTAGGATGGCTTTCTTGGCCTCGCCGGCCTCCGGCAGGGGGACCTGGTAGACCGCCTCCGGCAGCCCCTTGTCGCGTGCCGTGCGAGCCGCCAGCATCCACGCCATCACGCTGTCCTCGCCTTCATAGATCGGGCTCGGCGCGCCCTCGCCCCGCATCACGCGATCGACCGCCTCGACCGCGAGCTTGCCGGCGTGGGCTGGCGCATAGGCCTTCCAGCTCGAAATCTCGCCCTTGCGCGATTGCCGCGTGGTGAAGCTGACATGCACCGCCTGCTGCACGGCCTGAAAAATCACATCCTGCTTCAAACCCAGCATGGTGCCGATACCGGCCGCCTGCGCCGGGCAGAGATGGGCGATATGGTCGATCTTGTGCTCATGCAGGCAGATCGCCTTCACCAGGTCGATATGGATCTCGTAGCCCGTCGCGATGCCGCGAATGAGGTCTTTGCCCGACTTCTCCAACGCCTGGCCCACGGCCAGGATCGGCGGAATATTGTCGCCGGGATGCGAGTAGTCGGCGGCGAGGAACGTGTCGTGCATGTCGAGCTCGCGCACCGCCGTGCCGTTCGCCCAGGCCGCCCATTCCGGGCTGACCGTCTTGCCGGCCGGCATGCCGAACACGGTCGCAGCACCTTTCTTGGCGTGACCCCGCGCCATGTCGCGCGCGGAGACCACCGGGCGGCGGTTCACGGCGGCAATTGCGACGGAGGCATTGTCGATGATGCGGTTGATGATCATCTCGGTCGTGTCCTTGGGGACCGCAACCTTGTCGGCCGCGACGCCGGCGATCTTCCAGGCCAACTGATCCTCGCGCGGCAGATCGACCTTTGACGGGTAGACCTTTACATCGTGCAACTTCATGGGGAACTCCTCCGGGCGTCATGAGCGCGGGATTGGCGGCGCGCCGTGTGCGGGCTAGCGTTGAAACAGGCACTTCCTAAGGTCGCGCGGCCTTCTCGGCAAGCGCGGCCGGTTGCACAAAGCGAGGTATTTCGTGGCTGATCCATTCGATCGCGTATTCGTGGGCGATATCGTTACATCGTCCGAGATCATCAGGGGCGGCTACATAGCCGTGCGCGGTGAAACCATCGCCGCCATCGGCACCGGCGCCCCCCCGCCCGCTGGCGAGATCATCGACCACAGCGGCCGCTACATCATGCCCGGCCTGGTGGACGGCCACATGCACACCGCCTCCGCCATCGGCTGGCCCGGCATCGAGGGCGCCACCCGCAGCGCCGCAGCCGGCGGCGTCACCACCTGTGTCGACATGCCCTATGACGTCCCCCAGGCCGTCACCTCGGCTGACGTGCTGCACGAAAAAATCGGCTGGGTCGAACGCACCGCACATGTCGATGTCGCCCTCTACGGCACCATCAAGAAAACCGGCGGCGTCGAAGCCATTGCCGATCTTGCCGCCGCCGGCATCTCCGCCTTCAAACTTTCCACCTACGAATACGATGCTGTCCGCTTCCCCCGCATCGATCACCCCACCATGGTCGCGGCCTTCACCGAGATCGCCAAAACCGGCCTGCCCGTCGCCGTTCACAACGAGGACCAGGAACTCGTCGAGCGCCTGACGGCCGAAGCCAAGGCCGCCGGCAACACCTCGGCCATCTGGCACTGCCGCACCCGCCCGCCGCTCGCTGAAACCATGGCCGACCTCGAGATCTTCGAAATCGGCCTGCAAACCGGCGCCCATGTCCACATCGCCCACTCCTCCCTCGCCCGCGGCTTCGACATCGCCGAAGCCTTCCGCGCGATGGGCGCCAAAGCCACCGGCGAAGCCTGCATCCAGTATCTCTGCATGACCGAGGAAGACATCATCCGCCTGGGCGGCCGCGGCAAATGCAACCCGCCCTTCCGCACCAAGGCCGAGGTCGAACTGATGTGGGAGCGCCTGCTCGCCGACAAGATCGCCTATGTCTCCACCGACCATGCCCCCTGGCCCGCCGACCGCAAGGGCTCGCCCGACATCTTCGCCAACGGCGCCGGCCTTACCGGCCTGCAATCCTACGCGCCGCTGATGTTCACCCTGCTCGACGAACGGGGCCTCTCCCCCACCCTGATGGCCACCTACACTGCCGAACGCAGCGCCAAGCTGCACGGCCTCTACCCCAAGAAAGGCGCCATCCGCCTCGGCTCGGACGCCGACCTCCTGGTGATGGAACGCGCCGACTACAGCTTCGATGAAGCCATCATCCAGGACCGCCCCGAAATGCGCTGGTCGCCCTATCACGGCCGGCGCATGCGCGGCCGCGTCGTCGAAACCATCCTGCGCGGCCGCACCATCTGGGACGGCACCAATGTCCTCGCCACCCCCGGCACCGGCCGGTTCGTCAAGCGGCAGACCGCCTGATGAGCCGCATCATCCGCGTCGCCGGCGCCCAACTCGGCGCCATCCAGCGCGCCGACAGCCGCGCCCATACCCTTGCTCGGCTGATCGCCCTGCTCGAACAAGCCGCAGCCGCCGGCGCCAAGCTCGTCGTCTTCCCCGAACTCGCCTTCACCACCTTCTTCCCACGCTGGTTCTTCGAAACCACCCAGGAACTCGACACCTATTTCGAACGCGGCTTCCCCAGCCCGCAAACCCAAGCCTTGTTCGACCGCGCCCGAGACCTCGGCGTCGGATTTTATATCGGCTACGCTGAACTGACCGCCGACGGCCAGCGCTTCAACAGCGCTGTCCTCGTCGCCCCCGACGGCGCCATCATCGGCAAATACCGCAAGATCCACCTGCCGGGCTCCGTCGAACCCCGCCCCGGCGCCCGCTTCCAACAGCTCGAAAAGCGCTACTTCGAATACGGCGACCTCGGCTTCCCGACCTTCCGCGCCCCTGCGTCCCTCGCCTCCGGCGTTCTCGGCATGCTCATCTGCAATGACCGCCGCTGGCCCGAAGCCTGGCGCGTGCTCGGCCTCGGCGGCGCCGAACTGGTCTGCGTCGGCTACAACTCGGCGGCCTACGACCCCAACGGCGGCACCACCGAAACCGCGGGGCTGCGCAGCTTCCACTCCCAACTCGCCGTCCAGTCCAACGCCTACATGAACGCCACCTGGGCCATCGCAGTGGCCAAGGCCGGCGACGAGGACGGCTCGGGCCTCATCGGCGGCTCCTGCATCGTCGATCCCAACGGCACCATCGTCGCCGAGGCCCGCACCACCGCAGACGAACTCATCCTCGCCGATGCTGATCTCGACGCCTGCGCCCAGGGCAAGGAAAAAATGTTCAACTTCGCCCAGCACCGCCGGCCCCAATGGTATGGCCCCATCACCAGCCAGACCGGCGCCACACCGCCCGATGCGTAAGGCGCTTGCCTTCCTCTTCCTCCTGCTCGCCACCGGGGTTCACGCCGAGGACCCCGATGTGCTGTGGAAACTGGTCAACGACCGCTGCGCGCCGGCCGCCCGCGCCGGCCAGCCGCCCGCCCCCTGCGCCTCCGTCGATCTCGCGCGGAGGGTTGCCGTCCTGAAAGACCGCAACGGCCTCTACCAATACCTCGCCATCCCCACCGACAAGATCACCGGGATCGAAGATCCCGCCGTTCTGGACAGCCAATTCCCCTTTGCTGTCGCCTGGGAAACCCGCCATGCCGTGGAAGCCAAACGCGGCCGCCCCTTGCCCCGCGACGCCATCAGCCTCGCCGTCAACTCGCGCAACGGCCGTAGCCAGAATCAGCTTCACATCCATGTCGACTGCCTCGATGCCGACACCCGCTCCCGGCTTCACGGCGCGGCTATCGGCGAAACCTTTGCCCCCTTCCGCTGGAAGCTCGCCGGCCACACCTACCTTGCCCGCATCCTCAAATCGCCCAGCCTCGACACCATCAACCCCTTCAAACTCCTTGCCGACCACCTCGGCACCCCGATCGGGGACTGGACGCTGGTCGTCACCGGCGCCACGCTCAGTGACGACAGCCCCGGCTTCATCCTCCTCGCCTCCAACGAAGGCCGCGCCAGCGGCGAAGAACTTCAGGATCACGCATGTCTCGGACACTGACCGTCGCCGCCGCCCAACTCGGCCCCATCCAACGCGCCGAGGGCCGCAACAGCGCCATCGCCCGCATGGTCCGTCTCATGGAACGCGCCCAGGCCCGCGGCGCCGAACTCGTCGTCTTTCCCGAACTGGCGCTCACCACCTTTTTCCCCCGGCACTATCTTGAAAACCGTGCCGAGGCCGACCTTTGGTTCGAGACCAGCCTCCCCTCCAACGAAACCGCCCCGCTCTTCGATGCCGCCCGCCGCCTCAACCTGTCCTTCCACCTCGGCTACGCCGAACGCACCCCGGACGGGCACCACTACAACACCGCCGTCCTGGTCAACCCCGCCGGCCAGATCATGCTGAAATACCGCAAGGTTCACCTGCCCGGCCATGCCGAGTTCGACCCCAAACGCGCGGTTCAACATCTGGAAAAGCGCTACTTCGAAGTCGGCAACCTCGGCTTCCCCGTCATCCGCGCCCCCCTCGGACACCTCGACGGCGTCAATACCGGCATGATGATTTGCAACGATCGACGCTGGCCCGAATCATGGCGCGTCCTCGGCCTGCAAAGCGTCGAACTCGTCATGCTCGGCTACAACACCCCCTCTCTCAACCAGGCCGCCTCCGGCTTTGAAGCGCCCCATTTGCGGGTCTTCCACTCCCATCTCTCCATCCAGGCCGGCGCCTATCAGAACGCCACCTTCGCCGTCGCCGTCGCCAAAGCCGGCACCGAAGACGGCAACGAACTTTTCGGCCACTCCATCATCGTCAACCCGCAAGGCGAAATCATCGCCCAGGCCACCACCTGGGATGACGAACTCATCGTTGCCGACTGCAACCTCGAACAATGCCAACTTGGCCGCACCACCATCTTCGCCTTCGACAAACACCGCCGTCCCGAAGCCTACACCGCCATCACCGCCCAAACCGGCGCCGCTGATCCGCCGGTCTGGACACCCGGTTGAGGCCACAAGGACGGCCCAGGCGGCGGCGCGCTGTGCGTTTGCTCGTCCGCCGCCATGCAAGCCCGCTTCAGGCCACAGGCCAGGAGGCACCCGCATCCAAGGGATAGAGCGGCGCGCGGCGGTGCCGATAGACAAAGGTTGAGAGATCAGCCGTCGTCACGCCGGGAGTGGCGACCCAGATCATTTCGCTGGCAATTGGCTCCACCGCGGGACGCGGGGAGTGGACGCCCTTGGCGACAAGGATCGGCATATCCTTCGGTTCGATGCCCAGAGTGCGGAATTGCTGCAGGCTCATGGTGCCGCCCGGTCGGGTGATCAGCACGATGGTGAAGCCGTCTTCGGTGCGGATGGCAGCGCTGGGCCCGTCATTGAAAAATCGGAAGCCGGCATGGGTGGGCCCGGTTTCCTCGTAATGCCCGTCGGACAAGGCGGTCACGGTGCCGCTGATGGGGAAGGGGGCGCCGTGGCGGCCGTCGGTCTTGCCACCGACAGCGATGCTGATCAGACCGCCAACGCCGACCGCCACGCAGGCTTGCACGGCCTCAGCGTCTGCCACGGCTTGCAGAACGCCGCTCACGCTGAGGCGGCGGGCGGCGTGCAGGATAAGGGTGGAATCGCCAGGGCTGCCGCCCCCGACGTTGTCGCCGACATCGAACAGCACCACCGGCCCGGAGGGGGCGGCCTTGGCGCGCAGGAGGGCCTCATCGATCGGGGTGCCGCAAGTGTTCAGCGCCGCACGCATCGACCAGGCGGCATCGGCAAGGCGGTTGACGATGTCCTCGGCCAGGGCTGGATCATTGTCGGTGATGGCGATGAAGGACATACCCATTTCAGCGACGTCGGAATAAGGATAGCCCTCGACGACGCTGAGGCTGAGCACGCCGGGGCGCGTGCGATGCTGGTCGGCAACGCGCAGCAGGTCCGACATCGGGCGGTCCGATGTGCCCTGGTTCAGGATGTTGACCAGCACGGGCGGCATCGCCAGCGCGCTGCACGGCCGGATTTCGCCGCGCACGAGGCGGAGCGTGAGGCGGGCGCAGAGCAAGGCCTGCTCGTAGGCGTCGATATGGGGGGTGGTCTGATAGACCGTCGTGATGTCAGCGTTGTCGACCATCTGGTGGGAGATGTTGCCGTGCATGTCGAGCGCGAGGCCGATGGGCACGTCGGGGCCGACGAGTTCGCGGACGCGGCGGACAAATTCGCCGTCCGCATCGGGAAACGGTTCGGAAACCGCCGCGCCATGCTGGGGCAGCAGGATGGCATCCCACGGCCCGTTGTCGCGAAGCGCGGCGATGGCACGATCCATGATGTGGCTGATGGCCTCGGCGGTGATGGTGCCCATCGGGGTGAGGCGGGCAAAGATCAGCGGGACCAGTTCGACATCAGCCACCTCGGCGCAGGCGGCAAAGAAGCCGGCCAGCGTGGATTGCGAGGTGGCATATTCGGTGCGGATCGCTTCGCCCTCCAGAATGCCGGCGCGGATGAACTGGTCGAGGTTGGCCGGCACGGTGGAGAAGGTGTTGGACTCGTGCTGAAAACCGGCGGTGGCGATGCGGATCACGGTGATGAACCTTCCTTGTGATGGGGCAGCCTGCAGCAGGCCGATGCCGCGCTCAACAGATATTATAATAGCCGCTTGCTGGCGGCGAGGATCGCGGGCTAGGCTCGCGTCTGTCGAGAGGAATATCATGTCATGTCGGACACAAACACCGGGTTTCCATTAGCCGAGACCGTGCTCCCGCAAGGAAGGGGATACCTCGACCGGCGCAGCCTGCTGCGCTTTGCCGTGGCGGGCGTTGCCGCCGGCGCGGCATCCCGGGCCTTCGCCCAGGCGCCGCCCAAGCGCGGCGGGCGGCTTGTGATCGGCGCGGATGCCGACCCGATCGGCCTCGATCCGGTGACGCTGACCGCGTTTTCCTCCTATGATTTCACCGCCCTGCTCTATTCCGGCCTGCTGCGCTGGAACGCCGAGATGAAGGTGGAGCCCGATCTTGCGATCAGCTTCGACCAGCCCAACGACACCACCTATGTCTTCAAGCTGCGCAGCGGCGTGACGTTCCACAACGGCCAACCGCTTGAGGCCGAGGACGTCAAATACACCTTCGAACGCATCCTCAATCCGGCCAGCGCCAGCCCCAACGCCGCGATCTTCGCCTCGATCAAGGCGGTTACGGTGGTCGACCCGCTGACGGTGCGCTTCGAGTTGCATGCGCCCAATGCAGCCTTCCTCAGCTATATGGCGACCAATCCAAACGGCGCGATCGTGCCGCGTGGGGTGAGCGATCTGGCAACCAAACCGGTCGGCACCGGACCGTTCATCTTTGACTCCTACCAGCCCAACCAGCAGTTCACCCTCAAGGCCAACCCCAAATACCACGAGCAAGGCTTGCCCTATCTCGGCGAGGTGGTGTTCCGCTTCTTTAAGGATCAGGCTTCGCTGACCTCGGCGCTGCGCTCCAAGGCGGTCGATATGACCTGGTTCAAGGACCCCAAGGTCTCAGCCCAGATCGTGCGCACCTCGCCCGACCTCGTCTCCGCGCCAGGCAAGACCACGCGGACGTTCCCGGTGTGGATGAACCTCAAGGCCAAGCCGCTTGACGATGTGCGGGTGCGCCGCGCGATCAGCCTGGCGACGGATCGCAAAGCCTGTCTGGAGACCGTGCTTGGCGGTTCCGGCAAGGTCGGCGCAATGGTGCCCGAGAGCCATGTCGGCGGTTACGACGGGGTCGGCGACATGCCGTACTACAAGACCGACGTCGCGGCAGCCAAGAAGCTTCTGGCCGATGCCGGGCATCCGAACGGGATCGATCTGGGCGACTACATCTGCGTCGCCGCCAATCCGCTCGACGTCGCCTGCGCCCAGATCCTGCAGCAGCAATGGGCCGAGGCCGGCATCAAGGTCGCGATCAAGCCGATGGAGACGGCGCCGCTGATCGGTCTGTGGCTAAAGGGGGAGTTTCCGACCTTGCTCTCGATTGCTCTGAGTTGGAGCCCGGACCCCGACGCCATTGTCTCGCGGATCGTCTCGACCAGTGCATCGGGCAAGGCGCTCGGCATGGCTGATACCGAACTCGATGCCATGATCGTCGAGGCGCGCACCCTGCTCGACCGGACCAAGCGTGCGGCAGCCTACATGGCGATCCAGCGCCGCGTGGCGGAGCAGGCCTATGTGCTCGACATCTATCAGTATCCGCTGCGCTGGGAGGCGTGGTGGAACTACGCCAAAGGCTATGTGCCGCTGGCCGCCAATATCCGGACCTTCGTGCGCACCGCCTGGATCGACAAGTAGTCAGGTCCCAGGGGGAGCCGCCCCATGATCCGCATGGTGGCGGTCCGCCTGCTGCTGACGGCGCCGATCCTGCTCGGCGTCTCGATCGTGGCCTTCGTGCTGATGCGGGCGCTGCCCGGCGATTTTGCCCAGGCCTCAGCGGGAACCAGCACGATCTCGGCCGAGGCGCTCGATACGATCCGCCGCAGTCTTGGACTCGATCTGCCGATGTGGCAGCAATATCTCGGCTGGCTTGGCGCTGCGTTATCGGGCGATCTTGGCGTGTCCTTCACCCTACGCACGCCGGTGGCGAGCGAGATCTTTCCGCGCCTTGCCGTCACCGCGGAGTTGACCCTGATTGCCGGGCTGATGGCCGGGCTGATGGGCGTGACCACCGGCCTGCTGTCGGCGCGGCTGCGCGGGATGACAGATTGGGTGGTACGCGGCTGGAACAGCCTGTTGCTGGCGGTGCCGAATTTTGTCATTGCGACGCTGATCGTACTTCTGTTCGGGCTTTATTTCCCGTCCGTCGGCATTTTCAACTACGTCGCCTTCGCGCGCGATCCGTCCGGCAATATTGCGAGCCTGCTGCTGCCGGCGCTGTCGCTCGCATTGACGGTCTCGGTGACGGTTTCGGAAAATACCCGCGCTGCCGTGTTGGAGGTGTCGAGCCAGGACTACGTGATGGTCGCCAAATCCAAGGGTCTGCGACCGCGGGCCATCTTGCGGGACTATCTGGTCCGCAACGCGTTGACCCCTGTCGTCACCGTGACAGGGCTGCAACTTGCGGCTCTGTTGGGCGGCAGCATCCTGATCGAGACCATCTTCACCATCCCCGGCATGGGGCAGTACCTGTTTGACTCCATCGCCAGCCGCGACTATCCGGCAATCCAGGCGATTGTCCTGGTCGCATCGACGATCGTGCTCCTGATGAATGTGCTGGTGGACATCGCCTATGCGCGGGTCGATGCGCGGGTGTCGTATGACTGAGGCGGCCTCGCTCCAAGCACCGCGACGGCGCACCACCGCGCAGGTTTTGGTGACGATCGGGCTGGCGATGATGGCCGTGCTCGTCGTGGTGGCGCTGTTTGGCCCGGCGATCGCGCCGTACAATCCGACAAAAACCTCTCCAGCGTCGCTCGATGGTCCGACCATGGCGCACTGGCTTGGCACGGACTCGATCGGTCGCGACGTGCTGAGCCGGCTGATCGTTGGCGGGCGCGCCACGCTGCTGATCACCTTCGTCGCCGTCGCCATCTCGCTTGCGGCCGGGCTGATCCTGGGCCTTGCCTCAGGCTATATGGGCGGGGCGGTGGACCTTGCGATCATGCGCGTGCTGGACGTCGTATTCGCCTTCCCCGTGTTCCTGCTGGCCATCGCCGTGGTCGCCGCGCTCGGGCCGACGCTTGGCAACCTCATTCTGACCATCGCCGTCGTCTATACTCCCACCCTGGCCCGCGTGGTCCGCGGCCCGGTGTTGAGCGTCAAGCGCTGGGACCATGTCGAGGCGGCGCGCAGCGTGGGGATCGGGGAGTTCACCATCGCGGTGCGCCATGTCCTGCCGTTGGTGATTTCGCCGGTCCTGGTGCAGACCAGCCTCACGCTCGCCAACACCATCTTCACCGTAACCGCCCTGTCCTTCCTGGGCCTTGGGCCACCGCCGCCGGACCCGAATTGGGGCAGCATGCTGGCCGAGGCGCGGCAGTTCATGGAGCTCGCGCCGCTGACCGTGATCGGCCCGTCGCTCGCCATCGTGTTTGCCTCGCTGACCTTCATCGTGCTGGCCAACGGGCTGCGCGACCTCCTCGACGTGACGGCTCGATGATGCCGGGGCTGATCATGGGGGGCGATGATGGTTGAACCTCTGCTCTCGGTGCGGAACCTGACTGCCACGTTCGAGCGGCATGGTGCGCCCGCGCGTGTGGTGAACGGCATCTCCTTTGACATCGCGCCGGGCGAGGCGGTCGGCTTTGTCGGTGAGTCCGGCTGCGGCAAATCGGTCACCGCGCGTGCCATTCTGCGGCTGGCGCCGGAGGGATCGTCGATCGCCTGGGGCGGGCACATCCTGTTCCGCGGGCAGGACCTGCTGCGCCTCGATGATGCTGCGATGACCGATATCCGTGGGCGGCACATCGCCATGGTGTTTCAGGATCCGATGTCCTCGCTCAATCCGGTGATGAGTGTTGGCGCGCAGATCGACGACATGCTGATCCGTCATGCGGGCCTCTCCCGCCGTGCCGCGCGGCGCCGGGCGATCGAACTGCTCGACCTTGTCGGCATCCGCGAGCCCGCAAGCCGCGCCGATGATCACCCGCACCAGTTCTCCGGCGGCATGCGCCAGCGCGTGCTGATCGCCATCGCGGTGTCGTGCCAGCCCGCTCTGTTGATCGCGGATGAGCCGACAACGGCGCTTGATGTGACGGTCCAGGCGCAGATCCTGCGGCTGCTGATGCGCCTGCGCCGGGAACTCGGGATGGCGCTGATGTTGATTACCCATGATTTCGGGGTGATCGCCGGAATGGTGGAGCGGGTCCATGTGATGCAGCACGGCGCCATCGTCGAAACCGGCGCGGTCGATCCGTTGTTCGCAGCGCCCCGGCACGCCTATACGCGCGCGCTGCTTGCCGCCGTGCCGCGGCTGGATACAACGGCGGGGCCGGCATGAGCGAACCACTGCTTCGGGTGCGCGACCTGTGCGTCACTTTCCCCGCCCGCCGCGGCCGCCCGCCGGTGCGCGCGGTGGAACATTTGTCCTTTGACATCGCGGCTGGGCAGACGTTGGGCCTGGTCGGGGAATCGGGCTCCGGCAAAACCACGGCGGGACGGGCAATCCTTCAGCTCCAGCCACCCAGTTCAGGCTCGGTGCGGCTCTTGGGCAGTGAGATCGTCGGTATGCGATCGGCGCCGCTTCGGGCGATGCGTCGGCATATGCAACTGGTCCAGCAGAACCCTTATTCCAGCCTGCATCCGCGCATGACGGTGGCGCGTATCCTGGCAGAGCCATTGGCCGTGCATCGGTCCGTGCCGCCTCGCCAGATCGCCGAACGGGTGGCGGAGCTGATGACGCTGGTCGGGATGGATCCATCGGTGGTGCATCGCTATCCGCACGAATTCTCCGGCGGCCAGCGCCAGCGCATCGTCATTGCCCGGGCGCTGGCGGTGAATCCCGATTTCGTCGTTTGCGACGAACCGGTCTCGGCGCTGGATGTCCGCACCCAGGCGCAGATCGTCGAGTTGTTGCAACGCCTCCAGGAACGGCTGAGGCTGTCGTACCTCTTCATCGCGCACGACCTCGCCATCGTGCGAGCCGTCGCCCATCGCGTGGCAGTGATGTATGGCGGTCGGATCGTCGAACTCGGCGACGCGGCCCAGGTCTATCAAACACCGGCGCATCCCTACACCCGCAACCTGCTCGATGCCGTGCCGCTGCCCGATCCGGCGCGCCAGCGCGACCGGCTCGCGCAACCCGCCGAGGAGCCCGACTTCCGGGGCCATGCGGGGCGTGTCGGGCCGTGCGTGTTCGGCAAGGACCATGCGGCGACCGACACGCCGGCCTGGCATGAAGTCTCACCCGGACATGGCGTCTCCTGCTGTTTTTGGCCGCCAGAGAACCCCGCGCGCCGGTGACATCGCCCGAGCGCCCACACCCGGGTGCCCGCGCCGTTGGAGCTGGATTTGCATAGGGACATGTTCCGCGACTGCATACGCTTTCCCACCACGACATCCGCATGAGAGGGCCCCGTTCAGATGACAATACAATGATGTTCCGCTGCCCCGGCATCAAAAAGCGATATGGCGAAGGGCTTGTCATCGTTGCGACATAGACCGCCCCAAACGCTGCGACGTAGCACAGGGTTGTGACCGGTAGCCACGCATTCACTTGGTGGCCCCGAATTGTGATCGGCAACCCTGGAGAACGCTCAATGCAACGTCTGCTTGCAACCACCGCCCTCGCCACCGTCATGGCACTCACCATCGCAGCACCAATCCGAGCCGAAGCGCCGGCCGCCCTGATTGCGGCCGCCAAGGCCGAGGGCCAGCTTACCGTGATCGCCTTGCCGCGCGACTGGTGCGGCTACGGCCCGATGATCGACAAGTTCAAGGCGCGCTACGGCTTGAAAGTCAACGAACTCAATCCCGACGCCGGGTCTGGTGATGAGATCGAAGCGATCAAGGCCAACAAAGGCAACAAGGGCAGCCAGGCGCCGGATGTGATCGATGTCGGTCTGTCCTTCGGCCCATCCGCTAAAGCCGAGGGCCTCCTGCAGCCCTACAAGCCCGCAACGTGGGACAGCATCCCCGCCGATCTGAAGGACGCCGATGGCGCCTGGATTGGCGACTACTACGGCGTGCTGGCGATGGAAATCAACAAGGACCTGGTCAAGAAGATGCCGACCGACTGGTCGGACCTGTTGGCACCCGAATACAAGAACATGGTCGCCCTGAACGGCGATCCGCGTACGGCCTACAACGCCATCGTCGCTGTCTATGCCGCCGGACTGGCCGCGGGCGCGACCACCGCCGAAACCGCGGCCGATGCCGGGCTCAAATACTTCGCCGAAATGAACAAGCGCGGCAATTTCGTCCCCGTCGTCGGCAAGGCGGCGTCGCTGGCGCAGGGCACCACACCGATCGTGCTGCGCTGGGATTACCTGGCACTGGCTGATCGCGATACCTTGAACGGCAACCCGCCGATCGAGATCGTGGTGCCGAAGACCGGTGTCGTCGCGGGGGTCTATGTGCAGGCGATCAGCGCCTACGCGCCGCACCCCAACGCGGCGAAGCTTTGGATCGAATATCTCTATTCCGACGAGGGCCAAATAGACTGGCTGAAGGGCTACTGCCATCCGGTCCGCTTCAATGCACTGGTCGCGGACAAGAAGGTGCCAGCCGACGTGCTGGCCAAGCTGCCGCCCGCCGAGGCTTATGCTCGCGCCGTTTTCCCCTCGCTCACGGACCAGGCGGCGACGAAGGCCGTGGTGACCCGGCAGTGGGATGCTGTGGTCGGCGCCGCCATCAAGTAGCCACGCTGACGAAACGGGGGGTGCCGCGTGGTGCCCCCCAAAGGTTTTTTCTGGATAGCGATGCTTTTGTCAAATAACGCCATATTCTTGCTGGCCTTAGGTTGAGTGGGAGGCGGGCATTCAGCAATGCGCAAGCAATCAAAAAATTCCCGGCACCGGTTTTTGAAACCGCGCTGTCTTCTGCCCAGTTCGAATATTCGATCATCCTGGGCCATAGTGCTGACGATAAATTTCTGTAATTCAAATTAAATATTTATGAAGACGTGGCAATGCCTCGGGCGTTTTGATCGGGTCACAAACTTCGCATCGACGTCACAGGACTGACATCGTGTTGTAACCGGAACCCCTTAAGCGCTGCTCCGTTGAACAACGGTGTTGAATGTCCACTTTCCTGCCCCGCCGCCTGCTGCGCATGGCCGTCACTCTTTGGGTGATCGTCACGTGTGTCTTTATGGCGACGCGGCTGACGGGAAATCCGATCGACTACCTCATGCCCGAGGGGCTGGACGCTGAGGGGCGGGCGGCGATGATCGCGTATTGGGGGTTGGATCGCGATCCATTCGATCAATACATTCTGTTTTGGCGCTCGCTGGTCCAGGGCGAGTTTGGGCTTGGGTTGATGGAGCGCCGCCCGGTTACGGTGATTTTCGGCGAACGGATGGGGCGCAGCCTGGCTTTGCTGGCGCTGACCATGACCGCGACGATCGCGATCGGCGTGCCGCTCGGTGTGCTGACCGCGGTGTGGCGCGAGCGGCGGCTGGGCAGTTGGGTGTTGTTCGCTGCATTCCTCGGCTACGCGATTCCGAATTTCGTGCTGGCGATCCTCTTGATCCTGTTGTTTTCGTTCGCGTTGCACTGGCTGCCGAGTGCGGGCGCCACCACGGCTTGGCACTACATCATGCCGACGGCAACGCTGGCTGCGTATTTCGTCGCTGCCCTGGTGCGTTACACCCGCAACGCGATGCTGGATGTGCTCGGGCAGGACTATATGCGCACCGCCCATGCCAAGGGGCTGTCTCCGATGGTCGTGCTGGTCCGTCACGGACTGCGCAATGCGCTGATCCCGGTGGTGACGGTGCTGGGGCTCCAGGTGGCGACGCTGGTTTCAGGCGCGGTGGTGATCGAGACGGTGTTTGCCTGGAACGGCGTGGGTGACCTGCTGGTAGGCGCTACATTGCGGCGGGATTATCCGGTGTTGCAGTTTGGCGTGCTGGTGGTGGCCGGTGCTGTGATTGTCGTCAATGTGTTGGTCGATGTCGCCTATGCCGCAATCGATCCGCGGGTGCGGCTGGCATGAGCGATCTGGCTCGCATGTCGGTCGGGGTGCCGGGTTTGCCGGCGGTGCCGCGGTTTGTGCTGCCGATCTGGCTGGCGCGGGCGCGCGTGCCCCTGATTGCGGCGGGGCTGGTGTTGGCGCTGCTGCTGGTTGCGGCGCTATGCGCGCCCTTGTTGGCGCCGTTTGATCCGAACGCCCAAAAACTGCTGGCCCGGCTGCGTCCGCCGATAGGCTTCGAGCGGGCTGATGCCCGCTACTGGCTGGGGAGCGACCAACTCGGGCGCGACCTGTTGTCGCGTTGTTTGTACGGGTTGCGGTTGTCCCTTGCACTCGCGTTGTTCGGCACCGTTCTGGGCCTGGTTATCGGTGTGACCATCGGCATGGTGGCGGGCCTTGGCCGTGGGTTTGCCGACGCGGCTTTGATGGCGGTTGCTGATGTCAAACTCGCCTTGCCGTTCACTCTGGTCGCGCTGCTCGTGATTGCGATCGCCGGATCGGGCGTCGGCGTTTTGGTGTGCGTGCTTGGCCTCGCTTATTGGGCGCAGTTCGCTCGGCTGGTGCGGGGGCAGTTGCTGAGCCTGCGGGAACTCCCCTTTGTCGAGGCGGCCCATGCGATCGGTGCCAGGCCGGTGCGCATCGCGCTGCGCCATATGCTGCCGAATCTGGTTGGGCCGGTGGCGGTGATGGCGACGCTCACGTTCTCCAACCTGATCCTGCTGGAATCCGCCTTGTCGTTCATCGGCATCGGCGTGCAGCCGCCGACCGCGACGCTGGGCAGCATGGTGGGCCAGGGCCGCGATTACCTTGCCTCCGCCCCTTGGGTGGTGGCTGCGCCGGCAGTGCTGATCATGCTCGTTTCGCTCTGCGTGATGCTGCTCGGCGACGCCCTGCGTGACCGCATGGATACCCGTTTGCGCGCGAGATGACCCCTTACCGAATTCCCCCGAGGAGAGTGACGATGCGTATCAAACATGTTCTGGCGGCGGCCCTGATGGCCGGTAGCGCGGCGACCGCCCAGGCGCAGGAGCTCAAGGTTGGCGTGCAGAACATGGCACCCTGGCTTGACCCTGGGCGGGACTTCTCGAACGTAGGCTCGCAGTTCTACGTCAACACCTTCGAGCCGCTGGTCGGCAAGGACCACACCAAGGCGGAAAGCGTGTGGCAGCCCGGGCTCGCCACCGGCTGGACCATCGTCTCGCCGACGGTGATGGAACTGAAACTGCGCGAGGGCGTGCGGTTCCAGAACGGCGATCCAGTGACCGCCGAGGACGTGGCGCTCTCGCTTGAGCGCATCATTAAGGCGACCTTTCCGCCCTATACGGTGCGCCAGCGCGATACGTTGCCCAATCTCGCCGCAGTTGAGATCGTCGATGCGTGGACTGTCCGGGTGATCGCGAAAAAGCCGGAGCCGCTGTTCGAGACGCTGATGAACACGCAGCAGACGATGATCGTCTCCAAGCGCTACATCACCGGTCTGGCGGGCAAGCCTGGCGTGCTGGCGGATGCCGACTACGAGGCGTTCTCGCTCAAGCCGATGGGCAGCGGCCCTTATCGGGTGGCGGAATTTGTGCCGAACCAGCGCTTGGTGTGGGAGCGGTTCGACGGCTACTGGGGGGCCAAGGCGCCGTTCGCCCGCGTCACCGTCACGCGCATTCCCGAGCTTTCCAGCCGCATGACGGCGCTGAAGAACGGCGAGGTTGACCTCATCACAAACATCCCGCCCGACCAGTTGTCGGTCCTCGAAGGGGACAAGGCGCTGAAGGTCGAGGGTATGGTAACCCCGCTGTTCCATGTGGTGATCTTCAACACCCAGAACCCGAAGATGGCCGATGCCCGCCTGCGTCGCGCGCTGTCGCTCGCCATCGATCGCAAAACACTGAACGAGGCGCTGTGGCAGGGCAAGGCGGTGGTCCCGGCCAGCCACAGCTACCCGCAGTTCGGCCCGCTCTACATGCCCGAACTCAACACCTTCGAATACAACCCAGCCGAGGCCAAGCGCCTGCTCAAGGAGGCCGGCTATGACGGCTTCCCGATCCGCTTCGACACCGCTGCGGCCTACTACACCAACGGATTGCTGGCGGCGCAGGCGATCCAGGAGATGTGGGCCGCCGTCGGGGTGAAGGCCGAACTCAAGGTGGATGACCGCTGGACCGGCGGCGATGCCGACATGATGGCGCGCAACTGGTCGAATCCGATGTACTTCCCCGATCCGACCGGCAGCTTCGGCATCATGTGGGCGCCGACCGGAAACTCAGCCACCGAGGGCCGCTTCAAGCCGACGGCAGAATACGGCGCCGTGTGGGAACGTTTCCGCTACTCGACCGACCTCGCCGCACGCAAGCAGGCCTACAGCGAGTTGATGACGCTGATCCGTAACGACCCCCCGGTCCTGCCGCTCTATCAGCCCTACGAATCCTTCGCCATGCGCGCCAGCATCGCCTGGAAGCCGTTGCCTGGCCACATCCCCTATGTGCTCGACTTCCGTGCCGGCCGCATCGCGCAGGTGGTGCGCTGATGCCGGCGGTGCGCCTGGCCGTGGTGGCCGATATCCACCACGGCGCCGACAGCATGACCAAGCGCGGCACCAGCGCGCTCGGCCTGCTCGGCGACTTCGCCCGCTTCGTAGCTGAGACCAAGCCCGATGCGGTGATCGATCTTGGTGATCGGATCAGCGATGTCGGTGCCGAGACGGACCGACGGCTGGAGGCGGAAGTGGCGGACGCGTTCCGCATCATCACGGCCCCGGTTTACCATCTCTGCGGCAACCATGACCGCGACCATCTCAGCGTGGCCGAGAACGAGGCGATCCTGGGTCAGTCGCTCGGCCACGCGACACTCGACATCGGCGGCTGGCGGATCGTGCTGTGGCGCGCCGACAGCCGGATCCGCCGGGTGGAAAGTGACGGGTTCCACGGCTTTGTGCTGGCTGAGGCGGACCTTCTATGGCTTGCCGGGGTGATCCGCACGGCGGACCGGCCGCTCGCGATCATGAGCCATGTGCCGGTGTCCGGTCATGCGCAGACCGGCAATTACTATTTCGAAAGAAACCCGAATTCGTCCACCTATCCGGGGACGGAGCGGGTGCGCGCGGCGCTGCGCGCGGCGCAAGTGCCGGTGATGTGGCTGTCTGGCCATGTCCACTGGAACACCGTCACCGTGGTAGACGGCATTCCGCATTTCACCATGCAGTCACTGACCGAGAGCTTCACCACCAGCCCAGAGCCTGCGGCGGCATGGGCACTTCTGCAACTCGACCATGCCATCGACCTGCGGGTGTTCGGCCGCGATCCCTTCGCCATCACCCTCGACGCCGCGCGCACGCAGCGGCGCTGGCTTACCCCCCTGCCTGAATTTCACACCATCGCCCAGGGCGGCGCGCGCCACCCGGCTGCGACCGTCTGAACGGAGACCCCCGCATATGACCAGCCCTCTCGTCCTCGGCGTTGGCCTGTCGATTCCCTGTGAACATCCGCGCTATGGCGATCTCGCCGCCAATATCGAGGCGGCCTATGCCGCCGGCGTCAGCTTCGTCGAACTGCCGCTGCACAAGATGGATGTCGTCGCCGGTGCGCGGGTGTTTGCGCCCCGCGTGGCCGAAATCGCCGGCATCGTGGCGGGACGGCCGACCACGCTGCATGGCCATCTTGGCATCAACCTGATGGAAGACCCGCATCTGCTGCCGCTGCATCTCGACGTGCTGAAGGCCAACATCGAGATTGCGCAGGCGTTCGGCTCAATCCATCTGGTCATTCATTCCGGATTCGCGCGCCCACAGCAGGGTTCGGCGCTGGAGCGGGCCTATGAGCGGCAGCGGGAGGCTTTGGCCTCGGTCGCGGGCCTCGCGCGCGATGCGGGCGTGGTGATCTGCGTTGAGAACATCTTCACCTATGACCATAGCCGCCACACTGCCCTGCCCTCGCGGCTGGCGGCGGAACTGGCGTTGATCGATGATCCGAACATTCGCGCGACGTTCGACTTCAGCCACGGCTACATCAATTGTGGCCTGCATGGCGTCGATTTTGTCGAGGAGGCGAAGGCCCTGGCGCCGTTCTCGAAGCACCTGCACATCCATGACAGCTTCGGCCGGCCCAAGGATTTCTGGACCTACACCTTGACGGAGGATCTCGCCTTCGGGGCGGGGGACCTTCATTTGCCGCTCGGCTGGGGCGACCTGCCGTTCGAGCGCATCGCCGCCGAGGCCGCATTCCCGGCTGGGGTGGTCGCCGATATCGAGTTGCAGGCGCGATTCTGGTCCGAACTGCCGGACACGATCCGCCGTGCCGGCGACTTTGCCACCAGCCTGCGCCCCGCGGCCTGAGCGATCGCCATGCGCATCATCCAGGTCTCCGACACCCATGTCTCGGCTGCTCATCCGTTCTTTGACGCCAACACTGCGGCGGTTCGCGCGTGGCTCGAAACGCAAAACCCGGACCTGATCGTCCATACTGGCGATGTTGCCATGGATGGAGCTGCCGATATCGCCGACCTCGCGTTGGCCGCGCGCTGGACTCACGGGTTCGCGGCGCCGGTGCTGAGCGTGCCCGGCAACCACGACGTGGGTGACACGGCGGCGATCAAGCCGACCCAGGCGGTGGACGATGCGCGACTGGCCGCATGGCGGGCCCATATTGGCCCCGATCGCTGGTTGGTCGACCAGGGCGGCTGGCGGCTGATCGGGCTCAATGCGATGCTGTTCGCAACCGGGCATGTCGAGGAGGAGCGCCAGTTCGAATGGCTCGCCGAGGCGCTGCGTACTACAGCGCCGGTGGCGCTGTTTCAGCACAAGCCCCTGTTCATCGACCACCCGGATGAGGGGCCGCGCGGCTACTGGAGCGTGCTCCCCGCCCCGCGCCGCCGGATTATGGACCTGCTGGCTGGCGCCAATGTGCGGCTGATCTGCAGTGGACACCTGCATATCCACCGGCAGTTCAGCTTCGGCGGCATCGATCACGTTTGGGCCCCGTCCACCGCGTTCGTCTGCGGCGAAAGTCAGGAGGACCTGGGCGGCGCCCGCCGGCTCGGCGCGATGATCCATGATTTCACGGCCGACGGGGTGACGAGCCATTTCGTGCGCCCTGACGGACTCGAGGACCTGACGATCGAGCCCGTGCAGCAGATCATCTATCCGAGCGGCGTGGACACCAATCCGGACCGTGCGGCATGAGCCAGCCTGCGATCCATCTGCGGGGCATCGGTAAGGCGTTCGGCGCCACGCGAGTGCTGGAGGGGATCGATCTCGCGGTGGCGCCCGGCGAGTTCATTGCGCTTGTGGGGCCATCGGGCTGCGGCAAATCGACCCTGCTGCGCATCGCCGCCGGGCTGGAGTCGCCGGATAGCGGCCAAGTGCTGCTCGACGGGCGGGATGTGACGGCGGTGCGGGCGGCGGATCGCGACATGGCGATGGTGTTCCAGTCCTATGCGCTTTATCCGCATCTCACGGCGCGGCAGAACATGGCGCTGCCGCTGGTGATGCGTCGGCTTGGGCGGGCGGAGCGGTTGCCGTTCGCGCGACTGTTGCCCGCTGTTGGTAATAAACTGGCGGCGATCGGACGCGAGGTGGCGATGGCCGCCGAGATGCTGAAGATCGCCCCGCTGCTGGATCGCAAGCCGGCCCAGATGTCGGGCGGGCAGCGCCAGCGGGTGGCGCTCGGCCGCGCGTTGGTGCGCCATCCCCGCGCCTTTCTGATGGACGAGCCGCTGTCAAATCTCGATGCGGCATTGCGGGTTCATACGCGTGGCGAAATCGTCGAGTTGCATCGCCGTGCCGGTGTGGTGACGCTCTACGTGACGCATGACCAGGAGGAGGCGCTGGGCATGGCCGACCGGGTGGCGGTGATGCTGGGCGGGCGCATCCTGCAGGTGGCGACGCCGGATGCGATCTATCGCGATCCCGTCGATGTCGCGGTTGCTTCGTTCATTGGCAGCCCGCGCATCAACCTGCTGCCGGCGCGCATGGCCTCGGGTGGTGTCGCGCAGGTGAATGGCCACGCGATGGCTGAGCGGATCGGCGCGGCGGCTGGCGATGTGGTGACACTCGGCATCCGCCCGGAGCATCTGCGGCTGGAGACGGCGGCGGCGCCATCGCGACTGCCGGTGCGGCCGGAGCGCATCGAGTTCCTCGGCGCCGAGGCGTTGGTGCATTGCCGTGCCGACGGCATCGCCGCGGGGCTTATCGCCCGCATGGCGCCCGAAGCTGCGGAGCGGTTGCGTGGGTTGCCCACGCTGCATGCCCACGCCCTGGGCGGCGCACTGCTGGCGTTCGACGCCCGAGGCGCGCGGGTGGCCCGCACGGATGTGTCCGCAATGGTGCTTGCCCATGCCGGCTGAACCAGTGGCAGGCAGTGCCGCCGCCCAGGCCGCCCGTCATGAGGCGCGGGCCGCGTGGTGGCTGGTCGGGCCGACGGTGGCGTTGATGCTGGCGCTTTTGGTGCTGCCGACGCTGGCGGTGCTGGTGCTGTCGGTGACGGACGCCGAACTTGGCGCCTCCGACATCAATTTCCTCGGGCTCGACGCCTATGCCGACCTGCTGACCGACCGGACCTTTCGGGGCGCACTGCGCAACACGGCGGTCTATGTGCTGCTGGTGGCACCGGTCTCGGTGCTGCTTGGCCTTGGGCTCGCTATGCTGATCGAGGCAGAGGCTGGGGGGCGGGCGTTTTTCCGCTCGGTCTACTTCCTGCCGGTCGTCTCGCTGGTGGTAGCGATGGCGAGCGTTTGGCAGTACCTGATGCATCCGAGTTTCGGGCCCATCAACCTGGTGCTCCGGCTGTTTGGTCTGGCCGGGGTGAACTGGCTCGGCTCGTCGGACAACGTGATGGCCGCATTGGCGATCATCGGCATCTGGCAGGCGGTTGGCTTCAACATGGTGCTGTTCCTCGCCGGCCTGACGGCGATCGACCGTACGCTCTATGCCGCAGCCGAAATGGATGGCGTGCGCTCGGCGTGGGACCGGTTTCGCGTCGTCACCTGGCCGATGCTGGGGCCGACGACGCTGTTCGTGGCCACGATCTCAGTGATCAATGCCGTCAAGGTGTTCGAGACGGTGGCCACCCTCACGCAGGGCGGACCCGCGAAAGCGTCTGAGACGCTGCTCTGGGTGATCTACCAGGAGGGCTTCGTCTACCTCCATGTCGGCACCGCCTCGGCGATGGCGGTGGTATTCATTGCCCTGCTGCTGGTCCTGCTGGTGATCCAGACCCGCGTGCTCGACAAGCAGGTGCATTACGGATGACCCGCGCGATCCCGCGAATCCTGCGTCTGCTGGTGTTGGGGGCCGGCGCCGTGGTGGTCCTGTTCCCGTTTGCGTTCATGATCTCGACCTCGCTCAAGCCCACCTCGGAGGTGTTCTCGGCGGGCCTCGCCCTGGTGCCGCAGACCTGGGCGGCTGGGGCCAACTACGCCAAGGCGTTCACGCGCATTCCGATGGGGCGCATTCTGCTGAACGGGGTGATGGTCTGCGGGGCGATCGTGCTGTTCCAGATCGTCTTTGCGCTGCCGGCTGCCTATGCGCTGGCCAAGCTGCGGTTTCGCGGCCGGGAGATGCTGTTCGCGCTTGTGCTGCTCGGCCTCCTGGTGCCGATCCATGCGATCTCGATCCCGCTCTATGCTGCCGCCCGCACGCTCGGCCTGCTCAATACGCTGGCCGTGCTGATCGTGCCGTTCACCCTCTCGGTGTTCGCAATCTTTCTGTTCCGCCAGTTTATCAAGGCGATCCCTGACGACCTCATCCATGCCGCCCGCAGCGACGGGCTGAGCGAGACGGCCATCGTCTGGCGGATCGTGCTGCCCAATGCCTGGCCGGCTGCTTCGGCCTTCGCGATTTTCTCCGTCGTCGCGCATTGGAACGACCTCTACTGGCCGCTGATCGCGATTTCCAAAACCCATCTCGCGACGCCGCCGCTCG
This sequence comes from Rhodospirillales bacterium, assembly GCA_947447625.1. GTDB lineage: Bacteria > Pseudomonadota > Alphaproteobacteria > Acetobacterales > Acetobacteraceae > CAIYPH01. Next base: position 24,512 of record CANFKS010000061.1, read on the forward strand.
GCCTGCTGTTCTTCCGCGCTGCCGAGGTGGGCGATGACTACGGCGCGCTGATGGCCGCCACCGTGGTGATCACCGCCCCGCTGGTCCTGTTTTTCCTGTTGGCCCAGCGCCTGTTCATCGAAGGCATGACGATGACCGGACTCAAAGGCTGACCCCGCTTCACCAAAGGAGACTCCCCTCATGAAACGACGCCTCATTCTCGCCGGCGCCCTGTTGGCAGGGCTTGCGCAACCCGCGGCGGCTCAGTCCACCGAGATCATCGTCCACTACCCGATGCCCGGCTTCTTCAAGTCGGTGATGGACCAGATCTCCGAGGAATACATGCGCCAGCACCCCGAGGTGAAGATCACATTCGCCTCTCCCTCGCCGACCTATGAGGACGGGTTGCAACTCATGCTGCGACAGGCCGGCACGTCGGAAATGCCTGATGTCAGCTTTATCGGGCTCAATCGCCTGCGCGTGCTTGCCGAACGGAACATCGGCACCGACCTCACACCGTTTATCAAGGCCGACGCCAATTTCGCCAACGAGGGGTTCTCCGAGGGGCTGCTCAACCTTGCCCGCTTTGGTGGCAAGCAACTTGGCCTCGCCTTCGCCACATCGAACCCAATCTTCTATTACAACGCCGATCTCGTCCGCAAAGCCGGCGGCGATCCCGAGCACATGCCGACCTCGTGGGACGAGGTGGTTAAACTCGCGGCCCGGATCAATGCGCTCGGTGACGGCGCGACCGGCATGTCGTTCCGCTGGCAGGGCGACGACTGGATGTTCTCCGCCCTGCTGTTTGGCAATGGTGGCACGATGCTTTCGCCGGATGAAAAGAAGGTCGCCTTCAACGGGCCCGAAGGGCTGGCCGCACTGAAATTGCTCGACCGGATGGTCAAGGAAGGCAAGATGCCGTCTCTGACTTCGGACGCGGCGGTGCAGGGGTTCACTGCCGGCAAGGTCGGCCTGTTCTTCTGGACAACCGGCGGATTGCGCTCGATCATCAACGGCGTCGGCCCCAAGTTCGAACTGCGTACCACGGCGATGCCGGTGATCGACGCGCAAAAGGGCCGCCTGCCGACCGGCGGCAATGCGGCGGTGATGTTCACCACTGATGCGAAGAAGCAGCAGGCGGTATACCAGTTCCTGAAGTTCGCCGCTGGCCCGTATGGGGCTTCGGTGGTGGTGCCTGGTACCGGCTATGTGCCGAATAACGCGCTCGCGCCGAAGGATGATCGGTATCTTGGCAAGTTCTATCAGGCCAACCCGCTGTTTCGCGCCGGGCTCAACCAGATGGACCTGATGATTCCGTGGTATTCGTTCCCCGGAAGCAACGGCGTAAAGGTAACGCAGACGATGGTCGATAACCTCGCCCTGCTGGTCGAGCAGAAGACCACGCCCGAGGAGACGCTCAAGGCGATGAGCGCCGAGGTGCAGAAGCTGCTGCCGCGCTGAGGCCAATGCGAGATCGGCACCGCGCGCGCGGTGCCGATCTTGCGCACTGCTCTCAGGTCGGGTCGTATTTGCGGCAGAAATCCCGGGCTGTCATGGCCCGGAAATCGGCGAGTGCGGGGCCGAGGCGCTCATGCGGCCAATCCCACCAGGCGATGCGCTCAAGGGCCGCGATAATCTCGGGCTCGAAGCGGTAGCGCAGGATCTTTGCAGGCACGCCAATGGCGATGGCGAAAGGCGGTATGTCCTTGCTGACGACCGCGCCGGCGCCGACCGCAGCACCATTGCCAAGCTTCACGCCGGGCAGCACGATCGCACCATGGCCGATCCACACGTCATTGCCGAGCACCGCGCGATGACTGCGCCGCCAATCAAAGAATGCCGCATCGTCAGCGCCGAGTCCGTAGGCGCTGGACCGGTAGGTGAAGTGACTGAGGGCCACCCGATCAAGCGGATGATTGCCGGGATTGATGCGTGTGTGCGCGGCGATTGAGCAGAACCGGCCAACCGTTGTGTAAATGATGTCTGCATCGTTAACGACATAGCTGTAGTCGCCGAAACTGCTCTCGGTGACCTTGGTGCGCGCGCCGACCTCGCAATAGGCGCCGAAGGACGAATCGCGTATCGCCGCCGTCGGATCGATGAGCGGCGTGGCGCCAAGCTTGCGGATGATGCTGGTTGAGTTCTGGGGCATGGTCGTCCTTTAGAGCGGGATGCCTTCTGATAGGCGAAGGCATCCCGCTCTGACTCTTTGTTTGATCGCCTGATTCAGATTTTTGGTGATTCCACCAAAAATCATCAGGCTCTAGCGCTTATGCTTGTCCTGCGATGCGCGCGGCAGATCGACGATCGTGCCGGGCACGGTGGTGTCGATCCCGGCGAGCGCGTAGGTGCGGCGGCAGAGTTCGGCTGCGAGGGCGAGCCGACCGGTGATGGTTGCCAGTTCGTGGAAACCGATCGGCGTGCCGATTGTGACGCCGAGGCAA
>CANFKS010000062.1 GCA_947447625.1 Rhodospirillales bacterium
CTCAGATGCCACGGCCCCCAACTGAACCTGCACGCCCTTGGCCGGCGCACCTGCCGCCGGAACCGGCGCCGCCGCGCGCGGTGCCGCAACCACCCCGGGCGCCACAGCGGCAGGAACCGGCGACGAGACTGACGATGACACCGGCGATGACACCGGCGATTGCGCCGGCGATTGCGCAACTGGGGCCTTCACAGCGGGTTTCACCTCGGCCTGAACCACTTTTGGAGCCGATGCCGGCGGCGCCACCGGCCGCGACGGCGTCACCATGGGCGCCATCAGCGCCGGCGCAGCCTGGGGTGCGGCGGGCGGCGACACGGTCGGCGCAACAACCGCCTGCGGCACCGCGACAGGCGCCTCCACCACCGGCGTCACCACCGCACGCAACGCCTGCGGCGCCGGCGCTTCGGAGGGCGCGGAAATCGCCGTCTTGGCCTCGCCACCGCCCGACATGATCGTCTCGTCCTTGCCGATCACCTGCATGCCCCCGGCATCCTTCGGCTTCTCGCGCAACGGTCGGCTATCCGCCTCGATCACCGGCACGCCGGCGCGCCGATGCCCCATGAAACTGTAAACCCCGGCAAACACCACGAACACGCCGACAATCGCCGCGGCGACGATCGCCATTCGCTTGGTGTTCGCATCGAGCCCCTCGGGCTGCCGCGCCACGCGGAAATTGGTCGTCGACGCCCCGCCCGGGCTCATCGACGGCATCGGAATATCGAGATCTTCACGCATGGCCATTCTCCCAGTCCTTCCGCCACTTGCGAGCAGGCAGGACCCGGTGAGGCCACTGCGCCTATCGCATCTCCTCCACCGGCCGCACGCCCATCACTGCGAGGCCCGACCGCAGCACCATCGCAGTTGCCGCCACCAATGCGACCTTGGCACGCGACTCGCCCGGACGATCAGCCTGCAGGAACCGCAGTGCAGCATCCTCCCGGCCACGGTTCCACAGCATATGAAAGTCGCTCGCTAAATCATAGAGAAAAAACGCGATTCTATGGGGCTCCCTTGCCAAAGCCGCCCCTTCCACGGCGCGCGGCCAACTCGCGATCCGCTTCATCAGCGCCAGTTCGGCCTCATCCTCGAGCGACTCCAGCGCACCGTTCGCGAGTGCTGCGCCATCCGTCGCCCCGGCCCCGAACATCTCCTCCGCCGCGCGCAACACAGACCGGCACCGCGCATGGGCGTACTGCACATAGAACACCGGATTCTCTCGGGTCTGCGCCACCGCCTGGTTTATATCGAACTCCATCTGAGCATCCGATTTGCGGGTCAGCATGGTAAAGCGCACCGCATCCGGCCCTACCTCGTCGAGCAGGTCGCGCAGGGTGATGAACGTCCCCGCCCGTTTGGACATGCGCAAGGGCTGCCCATCCTTCAGCACATGCACGATCTGGCACAGCAGCACATCGAGCTGCCCGCCCAATGCCTTCACCGCGGACGTCATCCGCTTCACATACCCGCCGTGATCGGCACCCAGCACATCGATGAGGATGTCCGACCCGCGGCCGATCTTGTCGGCATGATAGGCGATGTCGTTGGCGAAATAGGTCGCCGAGCCGTCCGACTTGCGCAGCGGCCGGTCCACGTCGTCGCCGAACTGCGTCGCCCGAAACAACGTCTGCTCGCGCGGCTCCCAATCCTCCGGCGTCTTGCCCTTCGGAGGCTCCAGCACGCCCTCGTAGATCAACCCCTTGTCACGCAACAGATCGATCGTGACATCCGTCGCCCCCTTCGCCGCCAGTTCGCGCTCGGATGAATACACATCCTGCACCACGCCCAGAACGGCCAGATCCTCACGAATGCTCGCCAGCATCATCGACAGCGCCATCTCCCGCACCGTCTCCAGCCAAACCTCCGGCGCCGCGATTGCCTTGTCCGCCGTCGCCAGCGCCCCGCCATGCGCGGCCGCAAGCGCCTGGCCGACCGGGATCAGATACTCGCCCCGATACTGCAAACCGCCGGGCACTTCGCGGCCGAACGCCTCCTCGCTGAGCCCCGTTCCGATCGCCTCCAGATACCGCCAGTACGACGCCCATGAGAGCGCGGCGATCTGGTTGCCGGCGTCGTTGATGTAATACTCCTTGGTCACCGCGAACCCGGCCTTGGTCATCAGGTTGGCAAGCGCATCGCCCACCACGGCGCCACGGCAATGCCCGATATGGAGCGGCCCTGTCGGATTGGCCGAGACATACTCGACATTCACCCGCGTCCCCTGCCCGACGTCCGACTGACCGAACGCCTCCGCCGCTCCCAGCACAACCGGCAACAGCGCCTGCCACGCCGCGGGTTTCAGCCGGATATTAACGAACCCCGGCCCCGCCGAGGCCGCCTCCGCGACATCCGGATCCGCCACCAGCGCCGCCACCAATTGCGCGGCGATTTCGGTCGGCTTCATTTTGGCAGGCTTCGCCGCCACCATTGCCGCATTGGTCGCCATGTCGCCATGCGCCGGATCCTTTGCCGGCGTCACCTCCACCCGCGCAGCCACCTCGGGCGGCAGGTCCGGCACGATCACTGCAAGCGCCGCGACCACGCGATCGCGCATAGCGGCAAACAAATTATGCGTCATAACAAAATCCTGTCGGGTCAGCCGCTGACCGAGATATCGGTCAGGCGAAGATGCTCGTCCATGGCAAAACGGTCCGTCATGCCGGCAATATAGTCACAAACCACACTGGCCATGCGCTGCGTGCGCACACCCTCCCCGGCCCGTCCACGCCAATCGTCGGGCAGCAGGCCAGGCTCGGAATGCAGCATAGTGAAAAGCTCTCCCACCACCCGGCGCGCCTTGTAGTGCATCCGGTTCTGCCGCCAATGGTGGTACATCCGTGCGTAGAGAAAGTCCTTGATGGTCCCGTTGGCCTCTGCCATCGGCGGGCTGAATGCCACAACCGGTGTCCGCGCGCGACGGATCGCTTCGGCATTCTCGGGTGCCAGCGCCGCGATGCGCCGCTTCGATTCCTGCACCACATCAGTCACCAACGCATTGATCACGCGCCGGTTCATCTCGTGGCGCAACCGCACCGGCGGCACATCAAGACTTGCCATCCGGGCCTGCTTCAGCGCCTCGCTCACCACCGGCAGATGCGCAATATCTCCCACATCGAAAATCCTGGCGCGCAACCCATCGTCCAGGTCATGGCTGTGATACGCGATATCGTCCGACAGCGCCGCCACCTGCGCCTCGGGCCCGGCATGGGTGTGCAGTTCGAGCGCATGCCGCGCATCGTATTCGGCCACATAGGGCGGCGGCTTGCGCAGCGGCCCGTTGTGCTTGGCCAACCCCTCCAGCGTCTCCCAGGTCAAATTCAGTCCGTCGAACGCCGCATACCGCGCCTCCAGCAACGTCACCACCCTCAGCGACTGCGCATTGTGGTCGAACACCCCATACGGCTTCATCGCGCCTGCCAACCCATCCTCCCCGGCATGGCCGAACGGCGGGTGTCCGAGGTCATGCGCCAGCGCCAGCGCCTCCGCGAGGTCCTCGTCGAGATCGAGTTCGCGCGCGATCGAGCGGGCGATCTGCGCCACCTCCAGCGAATGGGTCAACCGCGTGCGATAGAAATCGCCCTCATGATTGACGAACACCTGGGTCTTGTACTGAAGCTTCCGAAATGCCGAACTGTGGATGATGCGGTCCCGATCGCGCTGGAACGGGCTGCGCGTCGGCGATTCCGGCTCCGGGTGGAGCCGGCCGCGGGTGGCCTCAGGTCGCGTCGCCCATTTTGCCCTTTGCATTGTCCGCGCATACACCCTCCGATACGCCCCTTCAATCCGGCGTGATTCGGCCTATGTTAACAGCATGGACAGTCAACCCCTCCCCCCCTTCCGCCTGACCGAGCGTGCCGCCCACCGCATTGCGGAAATCGTCGCTGCCCAAACCGGCAGTGCCGCGCTCCGTGTGGAGGTCCTGGCCGGCGGCTGCAACGGCTTTCAATACCGGTTTGACCTCGACCATACCGCCCAGGACGAAGACATCGTGATCGAACGCGACCACGCCCGCGTCTTCATCGACCCGGCCAGCATGGACCTCCTCGCCGGTTCCGAACTCGACTATACCGACGCTCTGATGGGCAGCCATTTCGCTGTCCGCAACCCCAACGCCGCCTCCTCCTGCGGCTGCGGCACCTCGTTCTCCCTGGCCTGAAAGACGCGTCCGGTGAAAATCGCCACCTGGAACGTCAACTCGATTCGCCAGCGTGAGTCCCATGTGCGGGACTGGCTCGACCGCGTCCGCCCCGACGTGCTTTTTCTCCAGGAAATCAAGTGCGAGGCTCCCGCCTTCCCCGTCGCCACCTTCGAGGCCGCCGGATATCGGGCTGAGATCGTCGGGCAGAAGGCCTATAACGGCGTTGCCGTCCTCGCTTGCGTGCCCTTCACCGTCACCCACCGCGCCCTGCCCGGCCTGCCCGCCGACGACAGCCAGGCCCGCTACATCGAAATCCAAACCGCCGGCCTCACCTTGATCGGCATCTATCTGCCCAACGGCAACTCGGGCGCCGAAGCAGGCTACGCCTATAAGCTCGCCTGGATGGACGCGCTGCGCGCCCGCGCCGCCGAACTCCTCGCCGCCGAAACCCCGTTCGCCATCCTCGGCGACTACAACGTCTGCCCGACCGACGCTGATTTCGCCCCCGGCACGCTGCCCGCCGGTGACGCCCTGGTCCGCCCGGAAACCCGCGCGCGCTACCGCAGCCTGGTGTGGCTTGGCCTCACCGACGCGCTCGGTGCCCTGCACCCCGGCGAAAAACGCTGGACCTTCTGGGACTACCAGGCCGGCGCCTGGCCGCGCGACCAGGGCCTGCGCATCGATCACGCCTTGCTCTCACCCGCGCTCGCCGAATCCCTCGTTGCCGCAACCCCAGACCGCGACGAACGCGGCCGCACCCAGCCGTCAGACCATGTTCCGGTACTCATCGAACTCGCTTTAGAGCGGGATGCCTTCTGATAGGCGAAGGCATCCCGCTCTAACTCTTTGTTTGATCGCCTGATTCAGATTTTTGGTGATTCCACCAAAAATCATCAGGCTCTAGAGCGTGATGCCTTCTGATAGGCGAAGGCATCCCGCTCTAACGTCAGAAGTCCGGACGGGTGCGGCGCCAAGGCCCCCTGTCTCGTCTCGCGTCCCGCCAGGCCCCCTCCCGCCGCTCCACAACGCCGCGTCAGGCACACGCCATTCAGGGCGCCGTCTGCTCCCAGCCGCCACCCAGCGCCTTGTAGAGTTGCACCATGTTGCCGCTGATCGCCGTCAGGCTGTCCGACAAATCCTGCTCTACCGCCAGAAGATTGCGCTGCGCCACCAGCACCTGGAGAAAATCCGTCACCCCCTGCTGATACCGCGCCGCCGCCAGCGCCAGGGCGCGCCGCGTTTCCTTGTCCGCCGCCAGTAGCCGGTCACGCCGGCGCTGCTCGGCATCGAAGGCGGTCAGCGCGTTATCGACCTCATGCAGCGCCCCCAGCACCGTGCGCTGCCACAGCACTGCTGCCTCCTGCTGCTGCGCCTCGCGCAACTCGACCGTCCTCTGCACGCGCCCACCATCGAAAATCGGCATCGAAATGCTCGGTCCCACCGAGAAGAAGAACGCCCGCGAATCCAGCAATTGATGCAAATTCAACGATTGCTGCCCGACCGAGCCGGTCAGGCTCACGCGCGGATAGAAATCCGCGGTCGCCACCCCGATATTGGCCGTCGCCGCATGCAGCATCGCCTCGGCTTGCCTGATATCCGGCCGCCGCCGCGCCAGGTCGCTCGGCAACCCCACCGGAACCCGCGGCGGCGGCGGCGGCAAGGCCCGTGGCGCCGCCAACTCCGCCTCCAGCGCTCTGGGCTGAGCTCCCAGCAGCAGCCCGATCATGTTGGCCAACTCTGACTGCCGCTGCTCCAACGCCGGCAACTGCGCGGCAATCGTCTCGACCGTCGCCGCCGCATTGGCGACATCGAGATCCGTCGTCACGCCACCCGCCGCCCGATCGCGCGTCAGCGCCAAACTCCGCCGGGCAATCTCGAGATTCTCGCGCGTGATCGCGGCCTTACGCTGCGTCCCCCGCAACAGGACATAAGCCCGCGCCAACTCCGCCGACGCGGTCACCTGAATCTCGCGCCGGGCCTCCTCCGTCGCCTCCAGCTGCGCGGTGCTCGACTCGACCACCCGCTGCACCCGCCCCCAAAAATCGATCTCCCAGCCCGCGTCGAACCCGGCCTGATAGACCTCATGGGTCTGGAACAACCTGGAATTTGGGGTCGCGTGAAACTGGCTTGCCCCCGCCGGCTGAGACGTGCTGCGCGACGCCAGCATGAACGGCCCCCGCGCGCTCGTCATCGCCTCGCTGGCCGACCCGCTCGTCCCCATTGTCGGCAATCCGGCCGCCATCACGAAGCCCAGCTGCGCCCGCGCCTGCACCAGGCGGATCGCCGCTGTGCGGATGTCGAGGTTGCCATCGACCATCCGCTCCTCAAGCCTCGTCAGCACCGGATCATTGAACAGCCGCCACCATTTCGGGTCGACCTTCTCCGCCACCGCCACGCTGCGCCCCGAAGCCGCCTCCCCCAATACAAACCCCGCCGGCGTCGCCGCCTCGGGCGCCGCGAAATCCGGGCCCAATACCGTGCAACCCGACGCCAGCAAGCCGGACAGCAACGCCATGATCGAAACACAGCCAGCAAAACGGTTCATCATGCAAAATCGAGGCTCCGGGGGGATAACGCACCAACCTAGCCCGCGCCGCGCCGGGGTCAACGCGCCAACCAGCCCCCCTCTTGCATGCACGGCGCGCATGGATCACGTCGAACCCCGCCGCCCCCGTTTGAACCGACCCGCAGGAGACCCGTCATGCCTCCCCGGGCCCGGGTTGCCGAGGCCTCCCGCAAGCAATTCACAGCGCTGGGCTATAGTCGAAAGGCAAGCGCTTCTTTGTTGAAAAAAGAAGCGCTTTCTTAGCCCGGAATCCGCACCGGCAACCCGCTGATCCCATGCACGAACGAGGAAAACACCCGCTCCTCCGGCCCCACAACCTCGATCCGCTCAAACCGCTTCAGAATCTCCTCCCACAGGATCTTCAACTGCAACTCGCCAAGCCGGTTGCCCACACATCTGTGGATCCCAAAGCCGAACGACAAATGCTGACGCGGCCGCGCCCGATCGATGATGAAGCGATCCGGGTTCTCGATGGCGTCCTCGTCCCGGTTGCCCGAAACATACCACATCACCACCTTGTCGCCCTTCTTGATCTGCTTGCCCCCCAACTCGAAATCCGCCACCGCCGTCCGCCGCATATGGCTCAACGGCGTATGATAGCGAATCACTTCCGGCACCATGCTGTCGATCAACGCCGGATTGGCCCGCAGCTTCGCGTATTCCTCCGGGAACCGGCTCATGAACAAAACGGACGCACTCATCGAATTGCGCGTGGTATCGTTGCCGCCGACGATCAGCAGCGTCAGCGTGCCCAGAAACTCCTTGGGTGACAAATTGCGCGTCGCCTCGCCATGCGCCAGCATTGAGAGCAGATCCGCCCGCGGCGGCTCCTTCGCCCGCTGTTCGAACAGCCGGGTGAAATACTCCAGGCACTTCAAGAGCTCCGCATCGCGCTTCTCGTCGCTGTCGATCACGCCGCCCGCATTCACATCCGCCGTCGCCACATCCGACCACCAGGTCAGCAGCTTGCGATCCTCGAACGGAAAATCGAACAGCGTCGCCAGCATCATGGTCGTCAACTCGATCGAAACCTTGTCGACCCAGTTGAACACCTCGTTGCGCGGCAACCCGTCCAGCACCCTTGCACATCGCTCGCGGATCAACGCTTCCATGTTGTGCAGATTGCCCGGCGCGACGATGGGCTGCACCACCTTGCGCTGCTGGTCGTGATCCGGCGGATCCATCGAAATGAACGATCGCCGGCGAAACTCCTTCGGCGCATCCCGGATCGTGATCCCGCCCAGCACGCTCTCGGACGAAAACACCTTATGATTGACCTCAACGGTCATGATGTCCTTGTACTTCGTCACCGACCAGTACGGCCCGAACCGGCTGTCCGCGCAGTAATGCACCGGATCCTCCGCCCGCAACCGCCGAAAATACGGCTCCCACACATCGTCCTGAAACAGCCGGGGATCGCCGACATCAAACTTGTCAAGCGGCATCGTCGCGGCGATCGCCGCATGATCAAGCTGCACAGGCGCGTTCATGAACCGGTTCTCCCGTTTGATTGCCCCAACTCTGGACCGGACCCGACGCCCCTGGCAAGCGGGGACGGATCGAAAACATTCCGTCCGGCATCCAGCCGAGATCGACCGCACAGCACGCCCGCTTACGCCGGAAAGCACACCATCGGGGGCTGTCGGGCTAGAGCGCTCCGGCTCTCAACCCAGCCCACCCAAGCGCATAATCCGGCCACCAAAAACCAGACCGCGCCTGCACAAACAATGACAAGTTGGATACCCGTCAAAAATATGGTGCGAGGCGATCAATTTTTCTAGACAGACCAAGTTAACATTGCTAGTCAAAGAATCACGATGGCGTGACTTCGTGAACTGGCAGTTACGATACACAGTTCGTTACTTTATATTACGTTTAACTGTTTATGTCTCTAATTGTATGGTGATGCAATGATAACGCTCAAAGTCAACGGAACCTCCTACCAGGTCAGTTCCGACCCAAGCACGCCCCTCCTCTGGGTGCTGCGTGACGAGCTCGGATTGACCGGCACCAAGTACGGCTGCGGCGTCGAAATCTGCGCCGCATGCACCGTATGGATCGACGGGTCGCCCGAAAAATCCTGCGATGAAAATGTCGGCAGTTGTGCCGGCAAATCCATCACCACGATCGAAGGCCTATCGCCCCTCGCGGGCGGCGCCACCCACCCGGTCCAACTCGCCTGGATCGAAAGCCAGGTCCCGCAATGCGGTTACTGCCAGTCCGGCATGATCATGGCGGTCGCGGCGCTTCTCAAAGGCAACAAGAAGCCGACCGATGCGCAAATCGACTCTGCCCTGAGCAACATCTGTGCCTGCGGCACCTATCCCCGCGTCCGCGCGGCGATCCACAAAATGATCGGCGTGTGAGGGTATTGACCATGAACAAGATCGTATCGACTGACCTGCATGCGCAGGACATCTCCACCATCCAATCATCCGCACAACCGGCTGAGCGCATCGCCGTGGGCCGCCGTGGCTTCCTCTCCGCCGGCGCCGCAATCGGCGGTGGCCTGATGATCAGCCTCGTCCTGGGCAAGGCGCGCCCGGCCATGGCCGCCGCACCCACGACATCGACCGTCAACGCCTTCATCGTGATCGGCACGGACAACGCGATCACCATGATCACGCCCGGTGGCGAAATGGGCCAAGGGATCAACGCCGGCCTTGCCCAGGTGATGGCCGAGGAACTTCCGGTCGATTGGACAACCATCAAAACCCAGCAGGCCCCCTTCGGCGCCCAGTTCGGCCGCGGCGCAACCCATTCCCAGGTCACCGGCGGGTCCAACAGCATGCGCGGCTGGTTTCCGCTGATGCTGCAGGCCGGCGCAACCGCCCGCGAAATGCTGCTCGCCGCCGCCCGTCAGACCTACCCCTCCGCGCCGCAGCCGCTCAAGGCCGTTGCCGGAGCCGTGCAGGACGCCAACGGCGCCAAGCTCGCGACCTATGGGCAGCTCGCGGCCGTCGCCTCAACCATCGCCCTGCCCGCCGCGGCCCCGATCCTGTCCGGTCCGGGCAGCTACAAGCTGATCGGCACATCGATGGCCCGTCCCGATGTCAAGCTGAAGGTCAACGGCAGCGCCGTCTTCGGCATCGATGTCCGCCTGCCCGGGATGGTCTATGCTGCGGTGCGACACTGCCCAACCCTGGGCGGCACCGTGAAATCGGTTCCCGCCGCGCCGTCCGGCAGCCAGGTCGTAAACCTCGGCAACGCCGTGGCAGTCACCGGCGCCAACACCTGGCAGGCAAATTCCCGCGCCAAAAGCCTCGCCGTCACCTGGAACCTTCCCACCGCCTCCGCCCTGACTTTGGCCGACAGCGCCGGCCTCGCAAGTGCCGCGCAAACCCTGATGACCAGCGCCACCCCCGCGATCGCCGAGCAGATCGGTGACGTGACCGCCGGAATGGCCGCCGCCACCAAGAAATTGAACGTCACCTACTCCGTGCCCTACCTGGCACACGCCTGCATGGAGGTCCTGAACTGCACAGTCTCCATCAAAAAGGATGCGTCAGGCACAGTCACGGGCTGCGAAGTCTGGGCCCCCACCCAGGCCCCCGACTGGGTCGCCGCCACGGCATCCAAGCTCACCGGGCTGCCGCTTGCCCAGGTTATCGTGAACGCCATGTTCATGGGCGGCGGTCTAGGCCGCAAGATCGAACAGGATTATGTCACTCAGGCCATAAAGGTGGGTCTCGCCGTCAACAAGCCGGTCAAGCTGACCTGGTTCCGCGAGGAGGATTTTGGTCGCGACTGGTTCCGCCCGTCCGCCCTCTCCCGTGTTCAGGTCGGCCTCGATGCCGGCGGCGCCATCACCGCCTGGTCGAACCGGATCGTCTCGCCTTCGCTCACCCGCTCGCATGGCGGCGTACCCAAAAACGGTCTCGACGGCATTTCCATCGGCCATGCCACCGCCCTGCCCTACGCCAATGCCAACCGGCTGGTCGAATATATCGAGCAGCCCTCCGCGATCCAGATCGGCTACTGGCGCTCGGTCGGCGAATCGATCAGTGCCTTCGTTGTCGAAAGCGTGATCGACGAGTGCGCCTTGGCGGCGGGTTCCGACCCTTACCAGTACCGCCGCACACTGCTCGCCGGCAACACCGCAGCCCTCGGCGTGCTTGACGCTGCGGCAACCCTGGCGGGATGGGGCACCGCGCTCCCGGCCGGTCAGGCGCGCGGCATCGCCTTCTCGCCCGGCTTCGGCAGCCTCTGCGCCATCGTCGCACAACTCGCACTCACCGCCACCGGCACCGTCAAAGTGGTCCGGATCTCCGCAGCCGTTGACTGCGGCACCGCGGTCAATCCGGGCCAGGTCGTCGGCCAGATGGAGGGTGCGATCCTGCACGGCATGAACGCGGCGCTCTGGCAGCAGGCCACCTTCGCCAAGGGCGTCCCGGCCGTCCGCAACTTCGGCAGCTACCCGATGGGCCGCATGGCCGATTGCCCGAAGATCGACGTCACGATCGTGAGCCAGGGTTCGACCCTTGGCGGCATCGGCGAGGTCGGTGTCCCCGGCGTCGCCCCCGCCCTCGCCAACGCCTATGCGACCCTCACCGGCACGCGCAAGCGCAGCCTCCCGCTCGGCATCGTCGTCGCGCCAAAGGGCGAGTCCTGACGCAAACACCAGCCGCCGCGCGGTCCGCTCACCAACCGGGCCGCGCGGCGGCATTGCGCCCTTGCCTCGGCCCCTCACCCGGCCTAGAGCCTGCCAACGTTTGGCAGAGTCGCCAAAAAATCTAAATCGGGCGATCAAACAAAGCGCCCGAGCAGGATACCTTCGCCTATCCGAAGGCATCCTGCTCGACGCCTTGCACGCACATCCCCCTGCAACGAGGCGCCTCCGATGGCCGATCCCGCTCCTGCCGAAACGCCCCAAGCCATCCGCGAGGCCGGGTTTTCGCTGCTCGAAGTGCTGGTCGTGATCGCGATCCTCGGCATGCTGATCGGCCTCGTCGCCCCCGCCGCCCTGCGCCAACTCGGCTCTGCCCGCGGCTCCGTCGCCAAACAATCGATCGAGCGCCTCGGCGGCATCCTCGATCTCTACAAGCTCGATGCCGGCGCCTACCCGACGACCGCGCAGGGTCTGCAGTCGCTGGTTCAACAACCCTCGGACGTCGCCGCATGGAACGGCCCCTACGTCAAAGGGAACACGGTGCCGCTCGACCCCTGGAACCATCCCTACATCTATCGCAATCCATCCAGCCGCTCCGGCCACGACTACGACCTCTGCTCCCCCGGCCCGAACGGTCCGCAGGCGGCCACCAGCGAGACGATCTGCAATCCCTGACGCCGCGCTGCCTCACTCCTCTCCATCCAGCCATGACAACACGCGATAAGGTCGCCCCTCCACGCCCGCCCGCAGCAGGATCGCCGCCTGCCGCGTAAAGCGTGCGCCCCGCTCGGTCACCGCGCGGGCCTGGACGTCCACCACCGTCCCGGTCTGCTCCATCGCCGGCTGGCCAATGCCGGCGCGCTGCAGCGCCCGCACCAGAGGCGGCGTGGCGCGGGCCGGTTCGATCGTGGCAAAATTGACGAGCGACAAATGCGGACGCAGCGCCGCCAGCAAGCCGGGCGTCATGCCCAGCACCCCACCGAGTTCGTCGATATCGCCAAACGGCCGTCCCGGCGGCCCATAGCTCCGGCCAGCCCTCTGATACTGTGCCAGCTTCGCACCACCGGCCGAGGCGACAATCCCCGGCGTCCGCCAGTCGAAAACAGCAGCCGCGATGGCACCGGCCTGCTCCGGATCGCCGCCGACCTCGCGGATCAGCGCCGCCAGCAGCACCGGCGGCGCTGAGTTCGGATTGAGCCGCCCGCGCGGATCGTCGATCCGCACATCGACCACCGCCCCCGGCACCGTCACCCGGCGCACCAGCCCATCCGCCACCCAGCGCCGCGGCGGCCGGTCCAGCAGATTGAAGATCGCGAGATGCACCGCCGCGTCCGCCGCCGCCTCCCCTGTTGCAGCATCGCGCAGATTGCCCGCGATCAGAATCTCCGTCCGCCCGGCCGAGGTCACCCGCGTGCCGAGCAGCGCCAGCAGCGCCATCGCCCACAACACGATCAACAGCGCGAAGCCACGCTGCCCCCCCCCCCGGCCTCGACCGGCACACCGCATCCGCCGCCAGCCGATCCACCCCATCAAGGCCGGGACCGCACAGGCGCCGACGGCGCGAGATCCATCGGCAGAATCCCCGGCGGCAGATCACTCGCCGCCGGCGAAACCGCGTTGGCCCCGCCAGTCGAAGGCGCGGCAGCCGGAAGCGCGGCAGCCCGATCGGCAAAGCTCAGCCGGAGGTCCCGCGTGCCGTCCGAACCCGACACCGTCACCCCGCCGGCATCGATCCGCTCGACGCGATAGGCCAACACCGTGCCGCCCTCCTCGACCACCACCGATTTTCCGCCCTGCCCTGCGACAAACATCGCCCGCCGTCCGCTCGGCCCGATCATGATCCCGCTCAGCCGCAACCCGCCCCCCCCCTCCTGAACCGGCACGGAGTTCGCCGGCGCCGGCCGGCGCGTCGGGCTCAACAACGGCCGCGCCAGGGCTGTCTCGATCCAGTCTGCATTCGGCGCATCCGCTGCGGGGACCGCCTTCGGCCGCACCAGCGCCACCGCCGACGACAGCGAAACTCCAGGCCCTGGTGCAGAAGGTGCAAGCTCCACCGCCAGCACCGCCACCAGGCCGAGGCATAGCCCGGCCAAACCCCACATCCCCGGCCTCATCATGGCGCCTTTGCCTCCCCAGGCTTTGCCCCCGCCTCACCCTCGCGCAACCCGATGACCGTGAAACTCACCGTAACCGGCGGATCATCGGTATGCGCCGTCCCGCCCGGCCCGCGCAGGATCAGCCCATCGACCACCACACCCGGCGCCGCGGCAGCGATGCCGCCGAGCAGTTCAAGCACCCCCGGATACCGCCCCTCCGCCGCCACCCTGACGGCCACCCGCCGATAACCGCCCCGCGGCTCCGGCGCGAGGCTCTCCAGACTGGTGACACGCATCAAGCTGCGGCCGGCGATCTCCTGCAGCAACCCCTGCAACGCCGCCGCCGCCACCGCATCCGACCCGCCCTGCAGCAACGGCCCGACGCGCGCGCCACGCTCCGCCATCGCCGCCTGGGCCCGCTGCGCCGGCAACTGCGCCGACACCATATCCATGCGCACCAGCAGCATCTGCTTGCCCTCGATCCGGGCCCCGCGCTCCGCATGCCAGTCGATCAACGGCGCAACACCCCCGACCCAGCCCGATGCCAGGACCAGAACCGTCAGCGCGCTTGCCAGGATCCGGCCGCGCAACCCCGTGGGCAGATGGTGCGAGGCCATCATGGCATGACCCAGTCAGCGCGAATCGTGAACAGGTCCGCCCGACCATCCTCGGTCCGGATCACCGGCGCCGCGAAGCCCGGATCGCGCAGCGCCGGCTCGGCAGCCAACGCCGCAATCAGCCGCGCCGCCCCGCCGGATTGCCCGCGCAGCATCACCTTGCGCTGCGCAAGGCTGATCTCCTGTAGAAACGTATCATCGGGCAGCACGCCCGTCAGAACCGCCAGCGCGGCAAGCGGATTGCCCGCCTGCGCCCGCTCGGCTGCCAGCATGTCGCCCCGCGCGGCCTCGGTCATCACCCGCTGGCGCAACCGCTCCACCTCCGACACCGCCGGGCGCAAGGCCGCAATCCGCCCATCGAGTTCCGCCTCCACCACCGCCTGCCCCACAAACGGCACCGCCACCGCCGCCGCCGCCAGCCCCAAGCACAGCACGATCATCGCCTGCATCCGCCGCCGCGCCGCGCGGGCCTGCGCCGGATCGGTGTCGTCGAGCGGGATGCTCCGGATCGCGCCCGCGCCATTGACGATTTCGACCCGCTGCGCCACCAGCCCGGCCTGCGCCAGCGCCGCCAGAATCGGCCGGATCGCACCCCGCGCAACCATCACCAGCCCGACACCAACCTGATCCGCCGCGTGATCCATCGCCTCGATCCGATGCGCCCACGCCACCTCGGCCGCCGAGAACGGCGTCAGACGGTCGATCTCGTAGCCCAGCACCCCCCGCAGATCCCGCGCCGCAGCCAGCGGCAATGTCAGCTGCCGCTCCAGCAGATACCGGGACGGCAACCGCAACACCACCACATGGCTGCGCGCCGCGCGCGCCACCGCCCGCGGCAAACTGCCCCACCCAGCCCCCCGCGCCAGCGCGCCCAAAGGCATCACGCCGCGCCATCGCCGCAACGCGACCGTGAAGCCACCCCCCACCGCCTCATCCACCACGTCGACCAGCAAAGCCGGATCACGGCCGCCGCCAGTCGGGCGTAAATATTCCGGCAGTAGACCGACCAGCATGTCGAACCACCAGCTGATAAATGCCCCTGTCACTCAATCAGCCCCATGCGGCGGTCCATCATTCCGCGGTAACCTCATTATCACCTTATTCAATGTGGATTTCATACCTTGAAGTCGCCTGGCGCACCAGTTCCCCAGGCGCTCATGCCCGAATCTAATCCGCAATCGAATCGCGCACGGGCGCCACAACGATGTCGGGCCAATGCCTCCCGTCGCCTGCCGCAAAGCGCATCCTCAGGCGGATCAGCGACGGCAGGCCGGTCTCGCTCCACGCCGTCACCCAACCCGCCGGAGCATCGCGCCGCGCCCGCCGCCAAAAGGCAAGGTCGATGCCCTCGATGCCGCGCACCAACACCTCCTCGATCACCGGCGGGCGCGGTCCGATCGGCGTCGCATTCGGATTGGCCGTCACCCGCAACACCAGACGCCGCTGCCCATCCACGCCAAGCCCCGCCTCGACCATGCGCATCGGCAGCATCGCGACCGGCAACGCAAGGCTGGTGCGGAACTGCATCGCCCCGGGCAATCCGCGCAGCGTCGGCGGCCCATCCTCAACCCCCGGGTCCATCCGGGCGATCAGGCCGCGCAGCAGCCGCTCCGCGGTATCGATCTCATCGCGCCACGCAATCGCCCGGCTCTGCCCTGTCCACGCCATCAGCCCAAACCGCGTCCCCTGCGACAGCCCCGCCAGCAGGAAGCCCAGCACACTGAGGGCGACCAGAACCTCCAACAGCGTAAACCCGCTTTCGCGCCTCCTGGTCCACCGCCTCATGGCCCACCGCCTCCTGGTCCACCGCTCCGCACCGCGTCCACCCGCTGCGTAACCATGCTGACCTCCCGAGCCTGCCCCGCCTCGGTCCACCCGATCACGATCCGCACGGCATACAACCGCACCGTCCCCTCCGGCGGTATGGCCGCAATCGGCACGACACTGAGCCGGTAGCTGAACCCGCCCCCATCATCGCCCGACGTCTCGCCCGCCCGCATCGCCTGCCCATGCCCTATCGCCGCCAGATGCGATCGCGCATGCGACAACCCCTCCTGCATCCGCGCCGCCCGCCCCGCCCCGCGCATGCCATCGAGCACACCGCTGAACACCACCCCAACCGCCGCCGCGGCGATGGCGAAAGCGACCAGAACCTCCAGCAATGCCAGTCCCCGCTGATCCCCCGGCCTAAGGACCATCGGCGACCACCACATGCCCGCTCAGCCACGACACCCCAACCCGCACCCGCCGCCGCCCCGCCACCAACTCCACACCGCCCCCCGTCGACCCGCCATCAGGCGTAAAACGCACCACCAATCGCGCCGCCTCGATCGGCCCGCCAACCCCCAGCAACACCATACCGATCGCCGGCGGCAGCACCTGCACAGCCCCCCAGTCCGGCAGCACCCGATGCCCCTCGCCGTCGAACACCACATCAATTGCCCGATTGGTCGCAATCGCCCGCGCCCGCGCCAGGCGCAGCGTATCCGCCATTTGCCCCGCCACTGCCCGCAGTTCCAGCACAACCGGCTTGCCTGGCCCGCGCATCGCCACCAGCGACAGCACAAAACCGAGAATGGCCAGCACCGCCAGAATTTCGATCAGCGTGAACCCGCCGGCGCCGGCGCGTTCAGACCGCGAGGTCATTGAGGCTCAACATCGCCGTCAGCAGCGACGCCACGATCCCGGCCACCGCCAGCCCCATGACAATCGTGATCGCCGGCACCAGCAGCGCGAGCAGGCGCTGCACAGACTGCGCCGTGCGTGCCTCATGGATCTCGGCCGCGCGCAGCGCCATCCGGCCAAGCTGCGCATTGTCCTCGCCCAGCCGCAGCAACTGCGTCATCCGCACCGGAAAGACGCCCGACACCGCCAGCGGCGCCGACAAACCGCCGCCGCCCCGCGCACTCAGATCCGCCTGCTCCACCGCCAACCGGGCCACCGTATTGCCGATCGCCTCGCGCACGATCGCCAAAGCGCCGATCAACGGCACCCCATTGGACACCAGCGTGCCCAATGTGCGGCTGAACCGCGCCGCCAACACCTCGCGCAGCAACCCGCCGATCACCGGCAACCCGAGCAGCACCCGGTCAGCCCCGAGGCGCACCGCAGGCAAGCGCAGCGCCGCCATTCCAAACACCCCGGCCGCAAGCAGAGACAACACCAACATCAGCCCATGCGTGCTGAAGAAATCCCCGGCATCGATCATAAACCGCGTGCTCGGCGGCAGCAGCGCCCCGCTCTGCTCGAACAGCGGCACGAATTGCGGCAGCACCTGCGTCAGCATCAGCACAATCGCCCCGCACGCCGCGACCAGCAGCAGCACCGGATAGATCATCGCCGTGCGCACACTGGCCACCAGGCTGCGCTGCCGCTCCAGCAAAAGGGCGAGATGCTCCAGCGCCGGCGCCAACCGCCCGCTCGCCTCCCCCGCGCGGACCATCGCCACATCGATCGGCCGGAACCGCCCATCCTGGCGCGCCATCGCCTCCGCCAGCGACCCGCCCGAGCGCACCGCCTCGTGCAACGCCGCAGCCACCGCCCGCACCCGCCGCCCCGGCGCGGTCTCGACGATGAACCGCAACGCCCCGTCGATCGGCTGCCCCGCCCCCAGCATCACCGCGAGTTCACCGATCAAATCGCCCACCTCCTGCCGCCCCAGCCCGGTCCTGCCGCCGATTTGCAGATCGAGCAGGCCGCGCAGTCCGCCCCCCGCCCCGGCCGCCTCCACCCGCAGCGGCAACAACCCCTGCAGGCGCAGCGCCGCCACCCCGTCGGCCTCGCTCGCCACATCGAGTTCGCCCTGCACCAGTTTGCCCGCCGTATCGACCGCGCTGAAGCGCATCCGTGCCATGGCCGCCTATCCCTCGGTGCGGATCGAGCGCACCACTTCCTCGATCGTCGTCTCCCCCGCCAGCGCCGCCGCCAACCCGGCCTGAAACATCGTGACCATCCCGCCCGCCACCGCCGCTTGCTCGATCTCGCCTTGCTCGGCCCGGCTGAAAATCAACCGCTCCACCGCCTTGTCCGGCACCAGGAACTCGCTGATCGCCTGGCGCCCGCGAAACCCGGTCTGCCGGCACTGCGCACACCCCACCGGATGCCACAGCGTGATCGGCCGCCGCTCGGTCTGCCGCTCGAGGCCGAACCGCGCCACCAACGCGGGCGCCGCCGGCGCCTCGGCCCGGCACGCCAGACACAGCCGGCGCACCAGGCGCTGCGCCAACACCCCCCGCAACACCGCAGTCAGCAGATAATCCTCCACGCCGATATCGCGCAGCCGGGTGATGGTGGCCGCGGCCGAATTGGTATGCAGCGTCGACAGCACCAGATGCCCCGTCAATGCCGCCTGCACCGCGATCTGCGCCGTCTCGAGATCGCGCATTTCACCGACCATGATCACATCCGGATCCTGCCGCAGAATAGCGCGCAGCAGCG
Source organism: Rhodospirillales bacterium (assembly GCA_947447625.1). GTDB lineage: Bacteria > Pseudomonadota > Alphaproteobacteria > Acetobacterales > Acetobacteraceae > CAIYPH01. Next base: position 18,461 of record CANFKS010000062.1, read on the forward strand.
ACGCGAAATCCAGCCCGATCTGCGGGCGCACCTGGATCTGGTTGATCCCGCTCAACTGGTATTCGATCGGGTCCTCCACGGTGATGATCTTGCGCGTCACCGCATTGAGCTTGGACAGCCCCGCATACAGCGTCGTCGTCTTGCCCGACCCGGTCGGCCCCGTCACCAGCACGATCCCGTTCGGCAGATCGAGCGCCGCCGTCAACCGCGCGATCACCGCCGGCGCCAGCCCGAGCGAGGCATAATCGAACCGCACCGCCGAACGATCCAGCACGCGCAGCACGACCGATTCCCCGTTCAGCGAAGGGATCGTCGAAACCCGGAAATCCACCTCCTGCCCGCGCACCGCCAGCTTGATCCGCCCATCCTGCGGCAAGCGCCGCTCCGCGATATCCAGCCGCGCCATGATCTTGACCCGCGAAACCAGCGCCGCAGCCAGCGCCCGCGGCGGGTCCTCCGCCTCCTGCAACACCCCGTCATAGCGATAGCGCACCCGCAGCCGCGTTTCGAACGGCTCGATATGGATGTCCGACGCCCCCGTCTCCACCGCCCGGCCGATGATCTGGTTGACGATCCGGATCACCGGCACTTCGCTCGCCAGGTCCTTCAACCGCTCCGTGTCGTCATCCGCCGCCTCGGCCTCGAACCCCGGCCCCTCGCCGCCCGCCACACCCTCCGGCGGATAAAGCCGCGCGAACGCCGCATCAAGGTCCAACGGAACCGCCACCGCCACCGCAACCCGCATCCCCATCGCCGCCGCAATCGCCGCGGGCGCGAAGCCGTCATAGGGATCCGCCATCGCAAGGGTGAGCAGATTCCCCTCAACCGCAATCGGCAACGCCCGCGCATCGCGCAAAAACCGCAGCGACACGCACTCCAACGCCAGCGCTTCCGCCGGAAAATCCGCGGCCGTCAACAGCGGCGCTGCGAGCGCGCGGGCAAACGCCTCGCTGAGCGCCCGCTCGCCGAGCAATCCAAGCTGCAGCAACACCTTATCGAAGCGCTGGCCCGACTCGGCGGCCAGCCGCCGCGCCCGCTCGATGGCCGCAGCATCACACGCGCCGAGCCCGACCAGAACCTCGGCAAGATCGGCAACATCCGGCACGCGGCTGGGAACCACCGCGGTCGCGGTCGAGGGCGGAGCGTACTGCAACGTCGGTCGATACCCTTCAATTCCAACAGCCGCGCCCAGCCCGGCGCGCCCGATCGCAAGCATACCGTACTCCATCCAAAAACGCACCGACGCCAAGCGCCACAATCGAGGGGACAAACCCCATCACGCCGCGCAGTTTCCGCCATCCGGCGCATTGCATCGGATCCCATGTCCCGGCACGATCGCCGCACGCGACACAGGACGAAACACGATGCGCATTCTTCTCACGGCTCTCGCCGGCCTGGCCCTCGCCGCCCCGGCCTGGACACAACCGGCCTGGGCACAAAAGGACACCCTGACGGTGGACCTCGCCTCCGACGTCGCCACCATGGATCCGCATGTGCAGTGGGACCCCGAGAGCTCCTCGGTCTACCGCAACATCTTCGACAACCTCGTCACCCGCGACATCCCCGGCAAAATCGTCCCGCAAGTCGCGACCGCCTGGCGCTACACCGACCCGCTCACCCTGGTTTTCGACCTGCGCACCGACATCCTCTTCCAGGACGGCAGCAAACTCACCCCCGAAGACGTGGCCTTCAGCGTGCGCCGCATGATCAACCCCGCCTTCAAAAGCCCCCAGCTCTCCCAGTTCGACCAGATCGTCTCCGCTGACGTCACCGGCCCCGCGCAAGTCACGCTGCGCACCAAAACACCCTATCCGGTGTTGCTCGCACAGCTCACCAAGCTCTCGATCGTCCCCAAGGCCTATGTCGAAAAGCTCGGCGATGTCGCCTTCAACCAGCAGGTGATGGGCAGCGGCCCCTTCCGCCTGCGCAGCTGGCAACGCGGCCAGCAAAGCGTGATCGACGCCGTCGACGGCTATTGGGGGCCCAAACCCACCTTCAAAACCGCAATCTTCCGCGCCGTGCCCGACGCCACCACCCGCATGGCCGACCTGCGCACCAGCCGCGCCGACATCATCCGCGGCGTCAGCCCCGATGACGCGATCACGCTGAAGACCGAACCCGGCATCAAGCTGCTCACCGTGCCCTCCGAGCGCGTCGCCTATCTCTTCATGAACGCCCAGTTCGGCCCGACCAAGGACAAGCGCCTGCGCCAGGCGATCTCGATGGCGGTCGACCGCGACCTCATCATCTCCGCCCTGCAACAGGGCTTCGGCAAAAAGGTCGACATCGTCCTGCCGGCGTCCAATTTCGGCTACATGGCCGACATCCCGTTCTGGCCATACGATCCCGCCCGCGCCCGCGCCCTGGTCAAGGAAATCGGCGCCGAAGGCACCAGTGTCGTCTTCCTCACGGCGCCCTCCTACGACCGCCGGCTGAACGAGGCGGTGCAGCAGATGCTGGCCGAGGTCGGCCTCAAGGTTGACATCGTCTCCGTCGATTTCCCGACCTATCTGCGCCGCCGCCAGGGCCAGCCCGAGGAAAGCGGCCATCTCGCCCAGGGCCGCTGGTCCTGTGGCTGCCAGGATGCCGACGGCGTCATCTTCCCGCTGTTCCGCAGCGGCAGCATCTGGTCGAAATTCAGCAATCCCGAGTTCGACGCCGCCGTGGACGCCGCGCGCATCGTGCTCGATGAAAACGAGCGCATGAAATACTACCGCCGCGCCTTCGAAATCCTGCGCGAGGAGATCCCCGCCATCCCCTTGTTCCAGGACGTCTCGATCTTCGCCGCCCGCAAGGAATTGCAGTGGACACCGACCCCGAACGAGGCATTCTTCCTGACCGACATGAAGTGGCAGAACTGATCGGCACCGCAGAGGCGGCCGGCCGCGGAGGCCCGCTCCGGGCCGGCCGGGCGGATCAGGATCATCTTCGTCCCGGAGCACGAGGCCGGTGCGCAACGCCCACCCCATCTTGACCGATCCCGCACCGGGTCGGACAACGCAGCTTCGCAGCGAGGAGATCGGTCATGGAATTCAACATTGTGGCGCCCCGGTTCATGGCGGTGGGCGGCGGCACTGCCGGGCGCATCGTCGAGGTGCTCGCCAAGTTCGGCCTCTCCCGCCCGCTTGTCGTCACCGATCCGGTGATGGTCTCCCTCGGCCTGGTCCGCCGCATCCTTGACCCGATGGAGGCCGCCGGCCTTGCCCCCGGGGTCTTCAGCGACACCATCCCCGAACCGACCGACACCGTCGTCATCGCCGGCGTCCAGGCCCTGCGCGCCGGCGCCTATGACTGCCTGATCGGCTTCGGCGGCGGCTCCCCCATCGACACCGCCAAGGCCATGGCCATCCTCGCCCTCGGCGACGCGCCGATGCGCGCCTACAAGGTCCCCCACGCCGCCGACCTCGGCGCCCTGCCCATCATCGCGGTGCCCACCACCGCCGGCACCGGCAGCGAAGCCACCCGCTTCACCGTCATCACCGACGCCGCCGGCGACGAAAAAATGCTCATCGCCGGCCTCGGCGCCCTGCCGCTGGCCGCCATCGTCGACTACGAACTCACCCTCTCCGTGCCGCGCCGCACCACCGCCGATACCGGCATCGACGCGCTGAGCCATGCCCTGGAAGCCTATGTCTCCAAACGCGCCACGCCCTTCAGCGACGCGCTGGCCGTCTCCGCCATGGAACTGATCGGCCCTAATCTCAACACGGCCTGCAACGAACCCGCCAATCACGCCGCCCGCGAAGCGATGATGCTCGGCGCCATGCAGGCCGGCATCGCCTTCTCCAACGCCTCCGTCGCACTCGTCCACGGCATGTCCCGCCCCATCGGCGCGCATTTCCACGTCCCGCACGGCCTGTCCAACGCCATGCTCCTCCCCGCCGTCACCCGCTTCTCCATCCCCGCCGCCACCAAGCGCTACGCCGAAGCGTCCCGCCGCATCGGCTTCGCCACCGCTGCTGACAGCGACGAACGCGCCGCCGACAAACTTGCCGACGGCCTCGCCGCCTGGAACACCGATCTCTCCGTCCCCACCCCCAAGGGTTTCGGCATCGATCCCGCCGCCTGGCAGGCCAAAAAATCCCTCATGGCCGACCAGGCGCTGGCCTCCGGCAGCCCCGCCAACAACCCGCGAATCCCCGACAAGGCCGAAATCATCGCCCTCTACGACGCCGTCTGGGGCGCCAACGCGTAAGCACCCGCGACGATGACCCGCCACACACGCGCCCCCCCCACGCCGAGGGGATGACAGCGCCACCGGCAAGCGGCAGGATCACGCTCAACAAAACACCGACGCCAAAACCACGCGCAGGAAACCCATGAACGTCGTCGCCTTGCCCCAAATCCCCACCACCCCCGCCAGCCCCGAACTCCTCGCAGCCCTCCACGCGCTTCTCGGCGACAAGGGCCTGCTCACCGCGCCCGAGGACATGCGGCCGTTCCTCACGGATTGGCGGGGCCAACTCACCGGCACCGCCGCCGCCGTCGCGCGGCCCGCCTCGACCGAGGACGTCGCCGGCCTCGTGCGCCTCTGCGCCGCCGCCGGCGTCGCCATCGTCCCCCAGGGCGGCAACACCGGCCTGATGGGCGGCGCCACCCCCTATGCCCACCACGCCGGCATCGTCGTCTCCATGGGCCGCATGAACCGCATCATCGCCGTCGACCCGATGGGCTACACCATGACGGTCGAATCGGGCTGCATCCTGCAAACCCTGCAGGAACTGGCCTCCAGCCATGACCGCCTCCTCCCCCTCAGCCTCGGCGCCCAGGGCTCCTGCACCATCGGCGGCAACCTCTCCACCAACGCCGGCGGTGCCCAGGTGCTGCACTACGGCAACACCCGCAGCTTCGTCCTCGGCGTCGAAGTCGTCCTGCCCAGCGGCGAAATCTGGGACGGCCTGAAAGCCCTCAAAAAAGACAACACCGGCTACGACCTCAAACACCTCTTCATCGGCGCCGAAGGCACGCTTGGCATCATCACCAAGGCCGTCATCAAGATCTGGCCCAAGCCCAAAGACGTCGCCACCGCCTGGATCTGCATCACCGATCCCCAGGCCGCGGTGCAACTCCTCTCCGAGGCCCATATCGCCAGCGAAAACGCCGTCACCTCCTGCGAACTGATGAACCGCACCAACCTCGCCGGCGTCTTCCGTCACGTCCCCGGCACCATCGACCCGCTCCCCACCGGCCCCTCCGAATACTATCTCCTGATGGAATGGTCCTCCGCCCTCCCCAAGGACGGCGCGATGGCAGCCCGCATGGAGGAATTCCTCGCCGACGCCATGGAACGCGGCCTCGTGCTCGATGCCGTGATCGCACAAAACGTCTCCCAGGCCCGCGCCTTCTGGCACATCCGCGAATCCCACGCCGAAGCCGGCCGCCATGACGGCCCCGGCACCAGCTACGACATCTCCGTCGCCTCCTCGCGCATCCCCGCCTTCATCGACGACGCCTCCGCCGCCGTGCGCGCCGTCCTGCCCGACATCCGCCCCGCGCCGATGGGCCACATGGGCGACGGCAACCTGCACTTCAATTTCAAAGCCCCCATCGGCATGACCAACGAGGCCTGGCGCCAATACAAACAAGCCGTCACCCGCGCCGTGAACGACATGCTGCGCGACTACGGCGGCTCGATCTCGGCCGAACACGGCATCGGCAGCGAAAAACTCGGCGAACTCGCGCACTACGCCGACCCCGTCAAAATGGCCACCATGCGCGCCATCAAACGCGCCCTCGATCCGCAAAACCTCATGAACCCGGGGAAAATCTTCGAGGTCTGACCCACCGCCTCGGGTGCAGTGCCCCCAAGCACTGCACCACCCCCGTATCCCGACCGCCCCCCGTCGATTGACCGCACCCTCCACCCCAGTCCAATACCGCAGCGCGCGCGAAGCCCGCCTTAATAAAGCCGCGCGCATGATCGACTGGTCCGACCGGTGCCATGCTCCGATGGTGCCGGCAAACGCGTATTCACATTTGGGCGACATGGGCAGTTTCTCGCTCTTCGGCTTCCCCTCCACCCCGCCGTCCCCCAAGGGCGGACCGGACGGCCATGCCGAAAACCCGCCCCCCCCTCGCCGCGACAAGCCCCGTGCCCGCCGCGCCCTCGGCGAGATCATCGCCCATCTGCCGCAGACCGTGCGCGCCCTGGTCCGCACCGACGAAATCTGGCTTGTCGCCGTTGCCGCCGCGGTCGGCATCGCCGCCGGGTTATGCGTCACCGCCATGAGCGAAATCACGCAGTGGATGCACCGCACCCTCTATCGTCTCGGCCCGCTCGAACGTCTGAGCGATCAGATCGAAGTCCCCACGCTCAACACCCTCCTCTCCCTGACCATCGGCGGCCTTGCCATGGGCCTCGTCACCCTCGCCGCCGCCCGCTGGTGGCCGCGCCGCGCCATCGACCCGATCGAGGCCAACGCCCTCTATGGCGGGCGCATGTCGCTCAACGACAGCCTCATCGTGGTCGGGCAGACCATGCTCTCCAACGGCGTCGGCGCCTCCGTCGGCCTTGAGGCCGGCTACACCCAGATCGGCTCGGCGCTCGCCAGCCGCCTCGGCCGCATGTTCCGCCTGCGCCGCAATGATCTGCGCCTGCTCGTCGGCTGCGGTGCCGCCGGCGCCATCGCGGCGGCCTTCAACGCCCCCTTGTGCGGCGCCTTCTATGCTTTCGAACTCGTCATCGGCACCTATGCCATCGCCAACCTCGCCCCTGTCGGGGTTGCCGCGATCTGCGCCGTCTCGGTCGTCCGCCTGCTCACGCCCAATGAATTCACCTATAACCTGCGCATCCCCGCCGCCATCGAGCCGGTCAGCTACGTGCCCATCCTGATCCTCGGCGTGCTCTGCGCCCTGGCCGGCGTCCTCATCATGCGCGGCGTCACCATCACCGAAACCCTCTTTCGCCGCAGCCGCATGCCGGTCTGGGCGCGGCCCGTGATCGGCGGCCTGATCGTGGCGCTGCTGGCCCTGATCTCCCCCCAGGTGCTCTCCTCCGGCCACGCCGCCCTGCATATCGGCCTCGACGCCCCCTACGGCATCCCCCAGCTCATCCTGCTCCTCGTCATCAAATCCGCAGCCTCCGCCGTCTCCCTCGGCTCGGGCTTCCGCGGCGGCCTGTTCTTCGCCTCCCTCTTCCTCGGCGCCCTGATGGGCAAACTCTTCGCTGCAATCCTCGCCGCCTTCGCCGCCACCCAGGCCATCCCCGCCATCGTCTGCGCCCTTGTCGGCATGAGCGCGCTCGCGGTCGCCATCGTCGGCGGCCCCCTGACCATGACCTTCCTGGCCCTCGAATCGACCGGCAGCTTCCCCCTCACGGTCGCCGTCATCGCCGCCTCCGTGATCTCCGCCATCACCGTCCGCCGCACCTTCGGCTACTCCTTCGCCACCTGGCGCTTCCACCTCCGCGGCGAAGCCATCCGCAGCGCTGTCGACATCGGCTGGATGCGCACCCTCACCGTCGCCCGCATGATGCGCCGCGAAGTCCGCGTCATCCGCTCCGACACCACCCTCGCCGCCTTCCGCCGCGACATCGCCCTCGGTGCCACCAACCGCGTCATCGCCACCGATGAGTCCGGCCGCTACGCCGGCATCATCCAGGTCCCCGAAGCCCACGCCGCCGAAACCCGCGCCCTCACGCTCGCCCCCCTGCTCCACAACGCCGAAGACATGCTGGTTCCGCACATGACCATCAAGGACGCCGTCGAACTCTTCGAAACCGCCGAAGCCGACGCCCTCGCCGTCGTCGACAGCCGCGAAACCCGCCGCGTCATCGGCATCCTCACCGAGCAATACGCGCTGCGCCGCTACAGCGAGGAACTCGAACGCCGCCGCCGCGAACTCTCCGGCGAATAAAGCCTGATGATTTTTGGCGGAAACGCCAAAAAGTCTGAATCAGGCGATCAAACAAAGAGCTGGAGCGGGATGCCTTCGCAATCCGAAGGCATCCCGCTCCAGCAAACGGTTGCCCTCGGCGCCAACCTGGGTGACTATACACCGCCGGGGGTCACCGCCGGGCCAACATGGGGAATAACGTTCTATGGCGCAGGTTTCGATCCGCAAGGTCGTCAAGGAATACGAGGGCAATGTTCAGGCGGTGAAAGGCATCGACCTTGAAATCGCCGACGCGGAATTCGTCGTGCTCGTCGGCCCCTCGGGCTGCGGCAAATCCACCACCTTGCGCATGATCGCCGGCCTCGAGGAAATCTCGTCCGGCGAAATCGCCATCGGCGGCAACGTCGTCAACGACGTCCCCCCCCGTGATCGTGACATCGCCATGGTCTTCCAAAACTACGCCCTCTACCCCCACATGTCCGTCTTCGACAACATGGCCTTCGGTCTCAAACTCCGCAAATTCCCGAAGGACGAAATCAAAAAGCGCGTCGACGAAGCCGCCCGCATCCTTGACATCCAGATGCTCCTC
>CANFKS010000063.1 GCA_947447625.1 Rhodospirillales bacterium
ACAGCACCGGGCACCGCGACGATCTCCGGCCAAGCCGTTGCAATCAAACTATTCCGCGCCCCGTAGCCAAACCGGTCCCACAATTCTTCTGTCACAAACGGCATCGCCGGATGCAGCAGCCGCAACACCTGCCCCAACACATAAGCCGCCGTCTTCTTCACCTCGTCCGCCTCTGCCGACCCGGCATTGGCCAGCGCCGGCTTGGCGAATTCCAGGAACCAGTCGCAGAACAAATTCCACGTAAACCGATATCCCGCCGCCGCATAATCATTGAACCGATACGCCTCCAATGCGGTATTCGCCTCCCCGATCGCATCGTTCAGCGCTGCCAATATCCACCGCGTCAGCGGCAACGTCGCATGCCCCGGCACGAAATCCGGATCGGGCGCAATCCCGTTCATTTCGCAGAACCGGGCCGCATTCCACAGCTTGGTCACGAAACTGCGATAATTCTCCACCCGCGCCGCACCCAGCTTCACATCCCGCCCCGGCCCGGTCAGCGCGCAAATCGTGAACCGCAGCGCATCCGCCCCGAACCGGTCGATCAGATCGAGCGGGTCGATCACGTTGCCCTTGGATTTGCTCATCTTCTGCCCGCGCTCATCGCGCACCAGGCCATGGATATGCACCTCCTTGAACGGCACATCCCCCATGAAATGGATCCCCATCATCATCATTCGGGCCACCCAGAAGAAAATGATGTCAAACCCGGTTACCAGCACATCGCCCGGATAATACCGCGCCAACTCCGGCGTCTGCTCCGGCCACCCCAAGGTCGAGAACGGCCACAACCCCGAGGAGAACCAGGTATCCAACACATCCTCATCCTGCGTCACCGCAGTCGGCACCCCGTAATGCACGGCCGCCGCCGCCTGCGCCTCGGCATCGGTCTTCTCGACAAACACCGTGCCATCCGGCCCGTACCAAGCCGGAATCCGATGCCCCCACCACAATTGCCGCGAAATGCACCAGGGCTGGATATCCCGCATCCAGGCAAAAAACGTGTTTTCCCATTGCTGCGGCACAAACTTCGTCCGCCCCTCCTCGACCGCCCTGATCGCGGGCTGCGCGAGTTCATGCGCGTTCGCATACCACTGCACCGTCAACAACGGCTCGATCGGCACCCCGGAGCGATCCCCATGCGGCACCTGGTGGGTGTGCGGCTCGATTTTTTCCAGCCGTTCCAACCGCTCCAACTCGGCCACGATCGCCTTGCGTGCCAGCCCCCGATCCAGCCCTTCGAGGGACATCACAAACGCCGGATCCGCCAGCCCCTCGATCGGGCGCAAATCCTCGCGGATTTCCGCAAGCGTGACCCGCGCTGCCTTGTCCAGGATCGAAGGCATCGGCAGATCATGCCGCTTGCCGACCGCGAAATCGTTGAAATCATGCGCCGGTGTGATCTTCACTGCCCCGGTGCCCTTCTCCGGATCGGAATACGCATCCGCCACGATCGCGATGCGCCGGCCCACCAGCGGCAGGATGGCGAAGTGTCCGATCAGGTCCTGATACCGCTCGTCATCCGGATGCACCGCAACCGCGGTATCGCCCAGCATCGTCTCGGGGCGGGTGGTGGCCACCGTGATGGTGCGGCCCGGCTGCCCGTCGATGGGGTAGCTGATATACCATAAATTGCCGCGGACCTCCTGGTTCTCGACCTCAAGGTCCGAAATCGCCGACTGGAACTTCGGATCCCAGTTCACCAGCCGCCGGTCCCGATAGATCAGCCCCTGTTTGAACAGCGTGACAAAAACCTCCCGCACGGTAGTGGACAGCCCGTCATCCATCGTGAACCGTTCGCGCGGCCAGTCGAGCGATGCACCGATGCGCCGCAACTGCCGCGTGATGGTCCCGCCCGACTCGGCCTTCCATTGCCACACCCGTTCGAGGAATTTCTCGCGGCCGAGTTCCTGGCGTGTGATCCCTTCCTCGGCGAGCAGCCGTTCGACCACCATCTGCGTTGCGATGCCGGCGTGATCGGTGCCGGGTTGCCACAGCGCGTCACGCCCGGTCATCCGGCGCCAGCGGATCAGAGTATCCTGGATGGTGAAGGTGAGCGCATGGCCCATGTGCAGGCTGCCCGTCACGTTGGGCGGCGGGATCATGATGGTGTAGGGGGCGGCGCTGCTGGCGGGCGCGCAAGCGAAGGCGCCGGATTGTTCCCACCCCTCGTAGAGCGAAGTCTCGATGTCAGCGGGAGTGAAGGTCTTGTTCAGCATGGGGTTCTCGCTCGGGGGTGTGCACCCGGGCAAGCCGAATGCGAAACGGACAAGGAATCAGGAGACGGCGCGGCCGATGATACGCTCGATTTCGACTCGTACCTGCCGCTCCACCAGCGCCTGGAGGTTGGTATCGAGCCATTGCTTGAGCAGCGGGCGCATTTCCTCGCGCACGATCTCCTCGATCGTCGGGCCACCGCGATAGACCGGCACATGCTCGCCCAGCGTGCGCAGCAGGCCGCCCACGCTGGAGGCCACGGCGGCTTCGGTTTCGGGCGCGATCAGGGCTGCCGTGGCGGCAATGGGCGCGACCGGTGCTGGCGCCGGCACCTGTGCCGGTGCCGGGGCCGGGGGGGCGGGCTTGGGTTCCTCGACCAGCATCGAGGTCTCAAGCGCGAGAACGTCGTCCGCCGGTTTGGCGGGCTCCGGCGCGGGCGATTGTTCGTCCTCGTTGAGGATGCGGCGGATGGAGGCGAGGATGTCCTCCATCGAGGGATCGTCGGCGGCACCTGGGGCCGGGGTGCCCGGCTTTTGGGGAGGCTGCGCGCCGCTCATGCTCTGCTGTCCTCAGCGCGCCGGCTGATCGGTGGCGTAGTCGCCGGTGCCGATCCAGCGGTTGCGCACTGCGGTGTAGTAGGCCTTTTCGTCGTACAGCGGCACGTTGAGGTTCATGTCGCGGGCGGTCAGGCGGCCGGTTGCGGCGGCGACCTGGTGGGAGGTGATGACCATGGCGCCGAGGTTCTGGATCAACTGCACCCGCGAATTGAGCAGTGCCTGTTCGGCGTTGAGCACATCGAGCGTGGTGCGGCTGCCGACGAGGGCTTCGCGCTGCACACCTTCGAGGGCGATTTCGTTGGCTTTGATCTGCTGACGCGTGCTTTCGATTGCGGCCTTGGCGGCACCATAGGTGGCCCAGGCCGAGGTGACCTGCTGGACGGCGGTGCTCCGGGCAGCTTCGAGTCGCTGGCGGGTCTGCTGCTGGGCCTGGCGGGCCTGGCGGATGGCGGCGTATTCGGCGCCGCCCTGATAGATCGGCAGGCTCAGCACGGCGGTGATCTGGCCGGTTTTGGTGGTGAGGTTTTTGGTGGTGGTGTCCTCGTTGCGGCCGTACTGGGCCTGCAGGCTGACAGTCGGCATCAGGCGGGCGTACTGGAGGTCGAAATTGTCCTTCGCCGCGGCATCATCGAACAGGGCGGCAACGACGGTGGGGTTGTTGCTGCGTGCGAGGCTTTGCGCCTGTTCGAGCGTGCGGGTGGGCAGGCGCAGCGGCTGCGGCTCGACGAGTTTGCCGGGCATGGCGCCGACCGCATCACGGAACGTGGCGCGCGCGGTTTGCAGGTTGCCTTCCGCGGTCTGGCGCGTGGCGGTGGCGCTGGCCTGTGCCGCTTCGGCCTGGGCGACGTCGGTGCGGGTCAGTTCACCGACACGGAACCGGTCGTTGGTGGCCTGCAACTGCCGGCCCAGCACCTGTTCGTTGTTGACGTTCAGCGCCAGCACCTGGGTCGATTGGATGACGTTGACATAGGCCGTCACGACGGATTGCAGGGTGGTTTGCTCCTGCGCGTAGAGCCGGGCGCGGCCGGCCATCACTTGGTTTTCGGCACGATTGGTGCCGGCACGGGTGGCACCGCCGCGATAGAGAGGCTGCGTCGCGGTGATGGTTTCGCTGTTGAGGCCGCGATCGATCATCTGGCGGGCGTTGCGCGGCGGCGTGGTGGTGTGGGTAATCCGCTCATCGGTGGCGAAGCCGGCCGAGGTGCTGACGCTCACGGTCGGGCGCCAGCCAGAGAGCGCGGCGGGCACGTTTTCGTCGGTGGCGCGCAAATTGGCGCGCTCGGATAGCAGGGTCGGGTTGCTGGAATACGACAGCGCCAGCGCCTCGGCGAGCGAGCGGGGTTGAGCCCCTTGAGGGGCGGCAACGGGTTGACTGCCCGAAGGGGCGGCAACGGGTTGACCGCCCGAGGGGGCGGCAACGGGTTGACCGCCCGAGGGGGCGGCAACGGGTGGTTTCTGCTGCGCGGTGGCTGGTGATACCAGCGCCGTTCCGGACAGCAGAACGGCTGTCAGCGCGTAGATCGCCGTCCGTCCACGAATGGTCTGAGCCTGCATTACCGACAACCCCGTCATGTCACGAATTCTCTTTGCACAGATGTGCCATAGCTTGCTGCACTGCGCCATGGGTTTGGTGCGATGCGTCATGCGGCTGGCCGGTTTCAGAACACGAAGCCGGCTGCCGCGCGGAAGCCGGGCAGCTTGGGGGTCGCGCAATCGAAGCGCGGCAGCAGGGCCAGTTTGCTGCCCGAGAGGGCGCCGCTGACAGCCTGGCTGACGCGACCGGCATTGGCCTGGATGCCGACGAAGCGGCCACCCCGCGGTTTGACCTGGGCGGCCCAGGCGTCCGGCATGGTTTCCGCGGCGCCGTCGAGGAAGACGACGTCATAGGGGCCGGATTGCGCGCACCCTTCGGCCAGCGGGGCTTCAATCAGCCTGACGCCGCTGATCCCGGCAAGGGCGATGCGGGCGATGGCGAGGAGGGATTGGTCGTCCTCCACGGCAGTGACGGTGGCGCCGCAGGCGGCGAGGAGGGCGGCGGCGTAGCCGGTGCCGGCCGCGATGACGAGAACGCTCTGGCCCGGTTCGATGGCGGCGAGTTGCACCATGCGGGCGACCACCATGGGCTCAAGCAGCACGCGGCCATTGCCGAGGGGCACATCCTCGTCGGCATAGGCCAGCGCCGATGCACCGGCGGGCACGAAGGTTTCCCGGGGCAAAGCGCGCATGGCGGCGATGATGCGCGGGTCCGTCACCTTGTTGGGGCGGACCTGGCTGTCGACCATGTGGCTGCGGGCGGCGGCGAAGGGGGAGGCGGGGCTGTGCATCGGCGTCGGTCCAATCTCGGGTCCGGGTGCGGCGCGGGGCCGGATCATCGCTTTATATCCCTTCGGTTAAGGCTTCGCAAAGCCTCTCGCACGGCGGAGGCACTTGACCGGACATGGCGGGGTGGCCGATAAGGCGCCTCCGCTCCGGTCCGGTGGCAGAGTGGTGATGCAGCGGACTGCAAATCCGCGAATGTGGGTTCGATTCCCGCCCGGACCTCCAAGCGGATATTCTGTGCAAAATTTGTGTTTTTTGCCTGGCCGTCATGCGCGGGGGATAAGTCCGTCTGTTTGGGCGGCGGGGGCGGTGCCGCGCCATCGGGTGTTGCTGTAAATCGGCGTCAAAGGCCGGGATTGATCCGTTAATGATGATCCTTCGCAGGCGGCGGCCTCTAGGCTTGGTCTCATGTCGCTCGCTCGTATCCGATCGTTTGCATTTTCCGGCATCGAGGCCCAGCCCATCGAGGTGCAGGTGCAGATATCGTCGGGGTTGCCGGCGTTTCTGGTGGTGGGGTTGCCGGACAAGGCGGTGGGCGAGGCGCGCGAGCGGGTGCGCGCGGCGTTGACGGCGATGGGGCTGTCGTTGCCGCCGAAGCGGGTGTTGATCAATCTTGCGCCGGCGGATTTGCTGAAAGAGGGGAGCCATTTCGACCTGCCGATCGCGCTCGCAGTGCTCGCGGCGATGGAGGTGCTGCCCCGGGAGGCGTTGGCGCGGTTTGCTGCAGTGGGGGAGTTGTCGCTCGATGGGACGCTCAATGCGGTGGCCGGTGTGCTGCCGGCCGCGATGGCGGCGCGGGCGCTCGATCTGGGGCTGATTTGTCCACAGTCGCAGGGCGGCGAGGCGGCGTGGGCGGGGGCGATCGAGGTGTTGGCGACGCCGGATTTGCTGAGCTTGATCAATCATTTCAGACAATCCCAGGTCTTGCCACCGCCGGTGCCGGCGCTGGCGGTTGCGGTGTCGGGGCAGCCGGATCTGGCGGATGTGCGGGGCATGGAGGCGGCGCGGCGGGCGTTGGAGATTGCGGCGGCGGGGGGGCATAATGTGTTGCTGGTCGGCCCGCCGGGGGCGGGGAAGTCCATGCTGGCGGCGCGGTTGGCGGCGTTGTTGCCGGATTTGGACCCAATGGAGGCGCTTGAGGTCAGCATGATCCATTCGGTGGCGGGGATGCTGGAGGGGGGGCGGCTGGTGATGCGCCCGCCGTTTCGCGAGCCGCATCACAGCGCGAGCCAGGCGGCGTTGAGCGGGGGCGGGCAGCGGGCGCGGCCGGGGGAGGTGAGCCTCGCGCATCGCGGCGTGTTGTTTCTGGACGAATTGCCGGAGTTTCCGCGCGCGGCACTGGAGGCGCTGCGCCAGCCGATGGAGTCCGGGCGGACGACGGTGGCGCGTGCGATGGCGCATATCACGTATCCCGCACGCTTCCTGCTGATCGCGGCGATGAACCCGTGCCGGTGCGGCTATCTCGGCTCCGCGTCGCGCGAGTGCAGCCAAGCGCCGCGGTGCGGCGAGGCGTATCAGGGCAAGATCAGCGGGCCGCTGCTGGACCGGATCGACCTGACGGTGGAGGTGACGCCGGTGCCGATCCCGGAATTGTCGCGGGCGCCGCCGGGGGAGGCTTCGGCGGTGGTGGCGGCGCGGATCGCCGAGGCGCGGGGGCGGCAGCGGGCGCGCTATGGCGAGGGCGGGCCGGCAAGCAATGCGGAGGCCGATCCGAAGCATCTGGTATTGGGCGATGATGCGCGCGATCTGGCGGAGCGGGCGGCGGAGAAGCTGGCGCTGAGTGCGCGCGGCTATACGCGAATGGTGCGGGTGGCGCGCACGATCGCCGATCTGGCGGGGGTGACGGCAATCCGACGGCAGGATGTGGCGGAGGCACTGGCGTTTCGCCATCGCGTCCCGGGGCGCGTCCCTGGTCGCGTGGTGTTGGCGGGGGGCGGGTAGGCGGTGTCAGGCGCCAGGTTCGTCGGCGGTGAGGCTGCTGGCGAGGCGCTTGTCGTAGCCGCGGCTGGCGGCCAGGAGACCGGCACCATAGGCGGTGGTGGTGCGGCCGGCGGAAAGGGCTGCGACGTCGAGTTCCTCCACGATGCGGCCCTGCATCATCACGGCCAGCCGGTCGCACATATGGGCGACGACGGCGAGGTCGTGGCTGACCAGGATGCAGGTAAGGCCGCGGGCGCGGCGGAGGTCGGAGAGCAGGTTGAGGATTTCGGCCTGCACGGAGACGTCGAGCGCGCTGGTCGGTTCGTCCAGCAGCAGGACGCGGGGCTCCAGGATCAGGGCACGCGCGATGGCCAGGCGCTGGCGCTGGCCGCCGGAGAGTTGGTGCGGGTAGCGGTAGCGGAAGGCCGCACCCAGGCCGACCTGGTCCAGCACTTCGATGATCCGGCGGTCCCGGTCGGGGATGTTGTGGATGGCGAGCGGTTCGCCCAGCGTGGTGTTGACGGTGTGGCGCGGGTGGAGCGAGCCGTAGGGGTCCTGGAAGACCATTTGCAGACGGCGGAAGAAGGCGCGGTCCGGCACCGGGGCGAGGGCGGCGCCGGCGATCGACACCGTGCCGGTCCAGTCTGGGTTGAGGCTGCACAAAGCGCGCAGCACGGTCGATTTGCCGCAGCCGGATTCGCCGACGAGGCCAAAGGTTTCGCCTTCGCGCACACTGAACGACACGCCGTCGACGGCGTGAACCAGGCTTGCGCCCTGGCCGAAGCTGACCCGGAGGTTTTGGACGTCGATCATGCTTCGAGCCACGCGGGATCGCGTTGCAGTACCGAGAGCCGGTCTTGCCGGGATTCGATGCGGGGCAGGGAGGCGAGGAGGCCGCGGGTGTAGGGGTGTTGCGCCGCGGCGAGGTCGGCGGCGCGGCATTCCTCGACGATGCGCCCGGCATACATGATCAGCACCCGGTCACAGAAGCCGGCGACGAGGTTGAGGTCGTGGCTGATGAAGATGAGGCCGAGGCCGCGGGAGGTGACGAGTTCGTCGAGGATGGCGAGCACTTGCATCCGCACCGTGACGTCGAGGGCGCTGGTGGGTTCGTCGGCGATCATCAGGTCGGGCTCGGGGAGGAGCATCATGGCGATCATGATGCGCTGGCCCATGCCGCCGGAGACTTCGTGGGGGTAGAGGTCATAGACGCGCTCGGGGTTGCGGATGCGCACGGCGTGCAGCATGGCCATGACTTTGGCGCGGCGTTCGGCCGCGGAGAGGCCGCGCCCGTCGAGCGCCTCGCCGATTTGTTCACCGACCCGCATCACCGGGTCGAGCGCGTAGCGCGGGTCCTGCATGATCATGCCGATGCGCCGGCCGCGCACTTTGAGCAGGTCGCGCTCCGAGGCGCCGGCAAGGTCGGTGCCCTGGAAGGACATGCGGGTGGCGCTGACGGTGGCGTTGGGGGCGGTGAGGCGCAGGATGGCGCGCCCGACGGTGGATTTGCCGGAGCCGGATTCGCCGACGATGCCGATTTTTTCGCGCCCCACGGTGAAACTCACGCCGCGCACGGCATGGACGATGCGCTGCGGCGTGCGGAAGCGGACGTGCAGGTCGTCCACCACGAGTTGCGGCGCTGCCGGGTCCGTGGTGCTCATTCGCTTCTCGGATCCAGCACGTCGCGCAGGCCGTCGCCGAAGAGGTTGAAGGCGAGCGAGGTCAGCAGGATGGCGCAGCCCGGCACGGCGGCGATCCACCAGGCGCCGAGCATGTTCTGCCGTCCGGTCGACAGCATCGCGCCCCATTCCGGGGTGGGCGGTTGCGCGCCGAGGCCGAGGAAGCCGAGGCCGGCGGCGGTGAGGATGATGCCGGCCATGTTGAGGGTGACGCGCACGACGACGGAGGGCACGCACATCGGCACGATGTGGCGCAGGATGATGCGCAGCGGGCCGGCGCCCTGGATGCGGACGGCGGCGATATAGTCCGAGGCGCGGATCGTCAGGGTTTCCGCCCGGGCGAGCCGCGCGATCGGCGGCCAGGCGGTGAGCGCGATGGCGATCACCGCATTGCCGATGCCCGGGCCGAGGGCGGCGACGAAGCCGAGGGCCAGGATCAGGCCGGGGAAGGAGAGGAACATGTCGTTGATGCGCATCAGCACGGTATCGGTCCAGCCGCCGAAATAGCCCGCGGTGGTGCCGACCGCGAGGCCGATTGGGGCGGCGATCACGGCGACGAGGGTGCTGATGTAGATGGTGATGCGCGCGCCCCAGACGATGCGGGCGAAGATGTCGCGCCCGAGTTCGTCGGTGCCGAACCAGTGCTCTGCGCTGGGCGCCTTCAGCCGCATGGCGAGGCTTTGTTCGTTGTAGCCGAGCGGGGCGATGACCGGCGCGAGGGCTGCGACCAGGACGAGGCCGATCAGGATCAGGAAGCCGGCGAAGGCCAGCGGATTGGAGCGCAGCCGCAGCCAGCCGTAGTAGCCGCGCTGCAGGCGCGCGTGCAGCGGCGAGGTTGTGACTTCGGCGCGCAGCCAGGTGCGGGCGGTGCTCATCGGGTTCTCGGATCCAGCAGGCGGTAGAGCGCGTCGGCGATCAGATTGAGGCTCACGAAAATGATTCCGATGATGAGAACGCAGGCGAGCACGGCGTTCATGTCCCCGGCCAGCAGGCCGGAGGTGAGGTAGCGGCCGAAGCCGGGCCAGGCGAAGACGGTTTCGGTCAAAACGGCGCCTTCGAGCAGGAAGGCGTAGGCGAGGGCGATGACGGTGAGCAGTTGGACGCGGATGTTGCGGAAGGCATGGCGCCGGACCACGCGCCAGCGCGACATGCCCTTGGCGCGGGCTGCGATGATGTAGTCCTGGCCGAGTTGTTCGAGCATGAAGCTGCGGGTCATGCGGCTGATATAGGCGAGCGAGGCGTAGCCCAGGATGGAGCCGGGGAGCACGATGTGGGAGAGCGCGTTGCGGAACACCTCCCAATTGCCTTCGAGCGCGGCGTCGAGCAGCAGGAGGCCGGTGCGCGGTTCGATGTCGTCGATGAAGGACACGTCGAGCCGGCCCGGGCCGCCCACGAGATGCAGCATGGCGTAGAAGACGATGAGGCCCATCAGGCCGAGCCAGAAGGTCGGGCTGGAATAGCCGAGCAGGCCGACGAAGCGGGCGATGTGATCGAGCGGGCTGCCGCGATAGACCGCGGCCAGCACGCCGAGGGGCACGCCGATGCCGACGCCGATCAGGATGGCGAAGGTTGCCAGTTCGATGGTGGCCGGAAAGACGCGGCCGAGATCGACTGCGACCTTGTTGCCGGTGAACAGCGCATCGCCGAATTCGCCGCTCAGCATATCGCGCACGAACAGCAGGAACTGCATCACCAGCGGCTTGTCGAGGCCGAGCTGGTGATGGACCATGTCATAGGTCGCCTTGTCCGCCTGTTCGCCGACGATGGCGATGACCGGGTCGATCGGCAGCATCCTCCCCATGAAGAACGTGATGGCGAGCAACCCGAACAGCGTGACTGCCACGGAGCCGGCTTGCCGCAATGCCGCGACCAGCCAGCCTGCCGCGCCGTTCGGCCGGGCCATGCGCTACTTCGTCGCCGTGCGGTAGGCCACGTCGAACGGGGTGATGGCGAAACCCTTGACATCCTTGCGCAGCGCGATCGGGCGGATGGTCTGGGTGATGTAGGCCATCGGGCCGTTTTTCATCATGTAGCGCTGGATCTCGTGATAGGCGGCGATGCGCTTGGCGGGGTCGCGTTCCATTTTGGCGGCATCGGCCATGGCGTTGACCTTTTCGTCGATCCACGACGAGCGCCAGGACGGGTATTGCGCGAGTTTCGCCTCCACCCGGTTGTCGGGGTTGACGGCGTGGCGGGAGATCATGCTGTGCGCGTCGGGGAAGCCGGCGCCCCAGCCGATCAGCAGCATTTCGAAGTCGCGGGCGCGGGCCTTGGTGAACAACTGGGCGTCGGCCATTTGTTCGAGGCTGAGTGTGACGCCGATTTTGGCGGCATTGGACTGCACGTGCTGGGCGATGGCGGGGCTGGTGCTGTTGGCGGAGAGGATGAATTTTTTGGTGAAGCCGTTGGGGAAGCCCGCCTCGGCGAGCAGCGCCTTGGCCTTGGCCAGATCGAGCTTGAAGGGCTGGCCCTCGGCCCGGTCGAGCGCGCCGAACGCGCCTTCGGGGACCAGGGAGGCGCGGGGGCTGCCCTGGAATTCGAGGATGGTTTTGCCGAGGCCGTCATAGTCGATGAGGTAGCGGAACGCCTCGCGCACTTTCGGGTTGCCGAAGATCGGGTCGAGCCCGTTGAAGGCGAGGTAGGTGTAGCCGTGCATCACGGTCTGCTCGATGGCGACCGTGGCGGCGCTGTTCGCGGCGAGGGCCTTGAGGTCGTCGGTGTTGAGCAGGCGGGCGACGTCGATGTCGCCTTGTTCGAGGAGGAGGCGCTGGGCGCCGGATTCCGGCACGTGGCGGATGATGATCCGGCGCAGCTTGGCTTTTTCGCCGAAGTAGTTGTCGTTGCGTTCAAGGATCACGACGTCGTTGGTGTTCCAGCGGGTGACCCGGTAGGGGCCGACGCAGACCGGCGCGGTTTTGAAGAAGGCGTTGCCATAGTCGCTTTTGCCGTCGGTGACCTTGGCGTTTTTGGTGCCTTCCTCGCGGTCGAGGATGCCGGTGGAGCCGGAGGCGAACATGGCGGAGAGCAGGAGGCCGACCGGATAGGGGCGGTCGAGCTTGAAGACCAGCGTGCGGTCATCGGTGGCTTTGATGGTGGTGGCGATGTTGTCCTTGGTGAAGCCCCATTCGGTGATGTTGGCCGCGTTGCCGAAGCCGAGCAGGACGGCGCGGTGCAGGGACCATTCGGCGTCCTGCGCGGTGACGGCTTTGCCGGAGGGGAATTTCAGGTCGTCCCGCAAGGTCATGGTGAGGGTCAGGCCGTCATCGGAGACGGCCCATTTGGCGAGCGTGCCGGGGACGATCTTGGAGGTTTCCTTCAGGTCGTAGTTGACCATCGGTTCGCACACGTTGCGGATGATGTCGTTGCCGTTGACCTCGGCGATCTGCGCGGGATCGAAGGTGATGAGTGCATCGAGGTTCCACGCCATCACCAGCGCATCGCGCGGCGTTGCTGCCTGGGCGGTTCCGGCCGCGACGACCGCACCGAACGCAGCCGCCGCCAATTTCATCCGCATGATCAGGCCCCTTGTTTCGTCAAAGCGTGATGTTAGCCGCCACCTCACGCGATGGCGACAGCAAATTTTCAGGTCAGGCGATCGCGCGCAGCGAGGCCCAGACCGCCTCGGGCGTGGCCGGCATTTCGACCGGGGCGGCGCCGATGCTGGCCAGGGCGTTGTTGACCGCGATCATCACCGCCGGCAGGGCGCCGGCGCAGCCTGCCTCGCCGCAGCCTTTGGCGCCGAGCGGGTTGGTGGTGGCCGGGACCGGATGGCTGGTCCAGGCGAAGTGCGGCACATCGCCGGCGCGGGGCAGGGCGTAATCCATGAAGGAGCCGGACAGGATCTGGCCGTTTTCGTCATAGGAGACGCGCTCGCTGAGGGCCTGCCCGATGCCCTGCACCACGCCGCCATGGGCCTGGCCGGCGACGAGGTTGGGGTTGACCACGGTGCCGAAATCATTCGCCATCGCGTAGCGCACGACGGCGACGACGCCGGTTTCGCGGTCGATCTCGACTTCGGCGATGTGCACGCCGTTGGGGAAGGCGGAGGTGACGCCGGGATAGACCGCGGCGACATCGAGGGCGCCGGGCTGGCCGCGCGCTCGCAAGGTGGCGGCAAGGTCCATCAGGCCGATGCGGCGGTCGGTGCCGGCGACGGCGAAGGCTCCGTCGGCGAATTCGATGTCGATCTCGGCGGCTTCGAGCACATCGGCGGCGAGGGCCCGGCCTTTGGCGACCACATCCGCGGAGGAGGCGATGATGACGGCGCCGGCGTTCATGATCGAGCGCGAGCCGCCGGTGCCGCCGCCATCGAGGAGTTGGTCGGAATCGCCCTGGACCAGCCGCACCCTGTCGAACGGGACGCCGAGTTCGCGGCACAGCACCTGGGCGAAGGGGGTGGCGTGGCCTTGGCCGTAGTCGAGCGTGCCGGAGATGATGGTGACGGTGCCGTCGGCTTCGAAGCGGATGCCGCCCATTTCGGAGCGGGCCGGGGCGGTGACTTCAAGGTATTGGCCGATGCCGCGCCCGCGCAGGCGGCCGCGTGCGGTGCTTTCGCTTTGGCGGGCGGGGAAGCCGGCCCAGTCCGCCAGGGTGAGTGCGGTGTCGAGCACGGCGGTGAAGTCGCCGCTGTCGTAGGTCATGGTCGAGGGGGCGGCGTAGGGCATCATGGCGGGGCTGATCATGTTGCGTCGGCGCAGTTCGATGGCGTCGATGCCGGTTTTGGCTGCGGCGTCCTCGATCAGCCGCTGCATGTAGTAGTTGCCCTCCGGCCGCCCGGCGCCGCGATAGGCGCCGACCGGGGTGGTGTTGGTGAACATGCAGCGCACCGCGACATGGATGAGCGGGGTGCGGTAGGTGCCGATGATGTTTTTGACAAGGTTCATCGTGGGCGGGATCGAGGTGGAGTTGGACAGGTAGGCGCCGACATTGCCGAAGCCGTGGATGCGCAAGGCGAGGAAATGGCCCGCGCCGTTGAGCGCGAGTTCGACGGTCTGTTCGTGGTCGCGGCCGTGGCTGTCGGAGAGGAAGCTGTCGGAGCGCTCGTCGGTCCATTTGACGGCGCGGCCGAGGCTGCGGGCAGCGTGCAGGGCGCAGACATATTCGGGATAGAGCCCGCCTTTCATGCCGAAGGAGCCGCCGACATTGCCGGTGAGCACGCGGACCTGCTCGCGCGGCACCGCCATGGCGGCGGCAACTGCGTTGCGCAGCCCGAAGGCGCCCTGGCTGACCACGCGCAGCACGAAGCGCCCCTCGTCGAAATCGGCGATGCAGGCGCGCGGTTCGATGGCGGCAACCACGATGCGGTTGTTGCGCATCGGCCCGCCCACGATATGGGCCGCACCGGCGAAGGCGGCTTCGACCGCGGCCTGGTCGCCGAATTTCCAGTCGAGCACGACGTTGTCGGGCGCCTCTGCGTGCAGGGCTGGGCTGGTGAGCGCCGCGGAGGCTTCGGTGACGGCCGGAAGTTCCGCGATGTCGGCGAACACGCGTTCGGCTGCGTCCTTCGCCTGAGCGCGGGTTTCGGCGACGATGAAGGCGAGGGGGTCTCCGACGTAGCGGACCTTGTCGCCGGTGAGGGCGTATTGGACGGGCTTGGGGATCGGGCTGCCGTCATGGTTGGGGCCGGCGATGTTGACCTGCATCGGCTTGATGCCGGCGGCTTTCAGATCGGCCACCGTGATCACGGCGAGCACGCCGGGGGCTGCTCGTGCGGCCTCGACATCGAGCGATTGCACGACGCCATGGGCGACGCGGCTGCGGAGCATCACGCCGTAGGCCTGGCCGGGCAGGTTGAGGTCGTCGGTGTAGCGCCCCTCGCCCCGAAGCAGCACGGGGTCCTCCATGCGCGAAACAGGCTGTCCGACCGCGAAGCGGCCAACGTCCATTGCACCATTCATGAGATGACCCTCGCCGACCTGTTCCGCCTCAACATAGGGGGCGGATCGCGGGGCGCAACCGGTTCACTCGCGCCATGCGTGCCGGGCGAGTGCGATGATGCCGCAGGCCACGAGCAGCAGCAGGCCGGCGACGCCGGCCCAGCCATAGAGGCGCCACAGCGGCGCCGGCAGAATGCCGCCCGCGGCGCCACCGATGTAGTAGGTGGTGACGTATAGTCCGACCGCCGTCGATTTCGCCTGGGGGATGTGCGTTGCGATGAAGCCGAGCGACAGGGTTTGGACGACGAACATGCCGCCCGACAGCAAAGCGAGGCCGGCCACGATGGCGGGCAGGGAGGGCAGCGGGGTGAGCGCGATGCCGCACAGGGAGAACCCGACGCACATCATCAGCGTCGCGCGCCGGCCGAAGCGCAACACCAGGCGGGTCGATATCGGATTGGTGATGAGGCCGAGGAGATAGACTGTGAAGACCGCGCCGAGTTGCCCCGGCGTCAGGTTGAAGGGCGCGTCGGCGAGGCGGAAATTGGCGTAGGTGAAGGCGCTCACCATGCTGAACAGCATGCCGGCCCCGATCAGGCAGGTCGCGAGCAGGCGCCAATTGCTGAAATGGGCGCGCCAGACCGTGCGGCCCACCGATATCGGGCTGAAGCGGCGTTCGCGGGGCAGGAGCAGGGCGAGGGCGAGGGCGCAGGCCAAGGTCAGGACGCCGACCAGGGCGAAGCCGGCTTGCCAGCCCGCGAGGTCGGTGGCGATGCCGGCGGCGAAGCGGCCGAAAAATCCGCCGAAGATGGTTCCCAAAGCATAGGCGCCGGTGGCGCGGGTGGCTTCGGCGCCATCGCACTCGTCTCCGATATAGGCGACCGTCACGGTGAAGATGAAGGGGAAGAGCAGGCCCTGTACGAAGCGCAGAGCGATCAGCACGGGGAGGGTGGGGCTGAGCGCGATCAGCAGCGCGGGCACGGTGAGGATGAAACAGGCGCCGGTGATGAGCCGCTTGCGGCCCAGCCGGTCGGACACGGCGCCCGCAAAAGGGGCGACGAGGGCGACGGCGAGCAGGGTGGCGGTGATGGCGAGGCCGGTTTGCGCGGGGCCGGCGCCGAAGGTGCCGGCGATGGCAGGCAGGATCGCCTGGGGGGTGTAGAGATTGATGAAGGTCGCGAATCCGGCGATGGCGACGGCGATGATGCGCCTCATCCGGGTGCGGACATGATGGCGCGGCAGGCGGCGGGCAGGGCGGGCGGCTTGGGCGGCTTGGCGGCGAGCTGGGGCGTGCGCGGCGTGTCGAGCTGGTCAAACCACCATTGCAGAGAGGCGTCGCAGCCGTCCCCGGACGGTGGGGGGGCGGGGCGGGGGGGGCATTCGGGCTGCCCGGCAGGGCAGATGAAATTGATGTGCATGTGGCTCGCATGGCCCCACCAGGGCCGGATCAGGCGGATCCAGGCGCGGTCCCCGGTTACGGTTTCGCAAAGTTGTTTCTTGATGGCGGCATTGACCAGCACGCGGTCCACGCCGGGCAAGGTTGCGGCCAGTTTCAGCAGGGTGGCGTGCTCCGGGCGCCAGCGCGCCGGGTCGACCGCCCGGCCGTCGGGGCGGACGAGGCTTGGGGGTTCGAGGGTTTCGCGCTGGGCATGGCTGCGCGGGGGATGAGGGGTGAGGTCGAGATAGATGTCCGCGTCGAGGCCCATCTGATGGCTCATATGGCCGCCGGCGAGAGGGCCGCCGCGGGGGGCGGACAGGTCTCCCATATAGAGATCCGGAAAGCCGGCGGCCTTGGCGCGCAGGCCGAGGTCGCGCAGATGGGCGATGGTGTCGGGGTGGCCCCAGAAGGAGGATTTTGCGAGACGGATGGTCTGCAATCCCGGGGCCTCGTCGGGTAGCCGGACCGCCCCCTGGATGCAGCCGGTGCCGCCCTGGCCTACGATCCGCGGCGGGCCGGGCGCGGGGGTCATCGGCGCTGCGCCGCCTGCGAGGACAAGCACAAGGGCCAGCAGAACATTGCGCATGCAGGGACCTCTCCGATAGGGCAAGATAGAAGTCTAGCTGATGATGACTGCGGAGCGAAGCATGGAAGACGCCGACCCGATCGAACTGACCATCCTGATGCCCTGCCTCGACGAGGCCGAAACCTTGGCGCGCTGCATCGACAAGGCGATGGGTTATCTTGCGCGCAGCGGCGTGTCGGGCGAGGTGCTGATTGCGGATAACGGCTCGACCGACGGGTCGCAGGCGATTGCCCGCGCGCATGGGGCGCGCGTGGTGGCGATTGCGGCGCGGGGCTATGGGGCGGCGCTGATCGGTGGCATCCGGGCCGCGCAAGGGCGTTTTGTGATTATGGGGGATAGCGACGACAGCTATGATTTCGCGGATCTCGATGGCTTCGTAGCAAAGTTGCGGTCGGGCTTTGCCCTGGTGATGGGGAATCGCTTTCAGGGCGGGATCATGCCGGGGGCGATGCCGCCGCTGCATCGCTGGCTCGGCAATCCGGTGTTGAGTTTTATCGGGCGGCTGTTTTTTCGCAGCCCGTGCGGGGATTTCCATTGTGGGCTGCGCGGTTTTGAGCGGGCCGCAATCCTGGCGCTGGACCTGCAGGCGCCGGGCATGGAATTCGCCTCCGAAATGGTGGTCAAGGCCACGTTGCGTGGCCTGCCGATGACGGAGGTGCCGACGGTTCTGCATCCCGATGGCCGCTCCCGGCCGCCGCATTTGCGCTCCTGGCGGGACGGGTGGCGGCATTTGCGGTTTTTGCTGCTTTTCAGCCCGTCATGGCTGTTTTTGTATCCGGGGCTTGCGCTGATGCTTGTCGGGGCGTGCGGGATGGGTTGGCTGTTGCCTGGGGCGCGGCGGATTGGCGGCGTGGTGCTGGATATCCACTCGCTGCTTTATGCCGCGACGGCGCTACTGGTGGGGGCGCAATCGGTGTTTTTCTGGTTGTTCGCCAAGCACTATTCGATCCGCGAGGGGATGTTGCCGGAGGATCCGATGTTTCGCGGGGTGTTGCGGCGGCTCAGCCTGGAGGGCGGCTTGATCGCGGGGGCGGGGCTGGTGGTTGCGGGGGTGGCGCTGGGGGGGGCGGCGCTCGGCGGATGGGGGGCGAGCGGATTCGGGGGGCTGGTGCCGGGGGAGGCGATGCGGTTGGTGATTCCGTCGATGACCCTCGTGCTGCTTGGCTTTCAGTGCGCGTATGGCAGTTTTTTTGTCAGTGTGCTCGAAATTCGTGCATCCCGATGAATGCGGCCGGCGCGTTCAGCGGAACACGACGGTGCGCGACAGGTGGAAATTCAGGAACATTCCCGCCACTGTGCCGCCCATGATGGCCAGGATAGGATGCTCGAAGGCGAGGGGGCTGACGCTGATCAGCCCGACATAGACGCCGCGGTTGAGTGCGAACCCGATCGCATTGGCCGCCAGGAACAGGGCCCATTGCCGGTGCATCGTGCCGGCGCCGCGGCCCTGGAAGGTCCAGAGCCGGTTGATCAGCCAGTTGCCGCTGGCCGCGGCGAGGTAAGCCAGCAGGCCGGCCCAGTAGAGCCCAATCGCGGCGCGAGTGGCGTAGACCATCGCGGTATCGACCATGAAGCCGATGGCGCCGACGGTGCCGAAGCGGAGGAAATCGAGCGCAAGGGCGGCATGGCGCGGGCCAAACAGGGCGGCGATACGAGAGAGCATGGCCCGCAGTAGCGCAGATCCCGGCGGGGTGTAAGCGCGCGGGTTCGGCTGCGCCTTCGGCAGTGCGCCCGGGTCGGCATGCGCTTTGCTAGGACGGATGCAGGCAAGCGCCTTGCAGGGGTCTGGCATGGGTGTCTTGCAGAGCATCCGGCGGGCTGCCATCGTTGTGCCGGCTGTAACCGAGGATTGAGGAGTGAGTGACATGAAGCGGCGTCGTTTTCTGGCCACAGGTGCGGCAGGCCTCGCACTGCCCTCCTACGCGCGGGCGCAAACCGCCTCGACATTGCGCTTCATTCCGCAGATCGACCTCAGCTTCCTCGATCCGCACTGGACGACGGCATATGTCACCCGCAACCACTCTTATCTCGTGTTCGACACGCTGTTCGGGCAGGACGCCAACTTCAAATATACGCACCAGATGTTGTCCGGGCATGTTGTCGAGAACGATGACAAGCTCTGGAAGCTGACGCTGCGCGACGGGCTGCTCTGGCATGACGGCGAGCGGGTGCTGGCGCGGGATTGCGTGGCTTCGATCAAGCGTTGGGCCAAGCGCGATGCGATCGGCGATGCGCTGATGAATGCGACAGAGGAATTGTCTGCGCCGGACGACAAGACCATCCAGTTCCGGCTCAAGAAGCCGTTTCCGCTGCTGCCGGACGCGCTGGGCAAGTCGCCGTCGCCGATGTGCGCGATGATGCCCGAGCGGATCGCCAACACCGACCCGTTCAAGCAGATCACCGAGATCATCGGCTCCGGCCCCTATCGCTATGTTGCGGCCGAGCGGGTGCAGGGTTCGCGCAATGTCTATGCCCGGTTCGAGAAGTATCAGCCCCGGCCCGATGGCGCGCTCGACTGGACCAGCGGCCCCAAGGTCGCGCATTTCGAGCGGGTGGTCTGGACGACCATCCCCGATGCCGCCACCGCCGCGGCAGCCCTGCAGAACGGCGAGCAGGATTGGTGGGAATACCCGACGGCGGATCTTCAGCCGCTGTTGCGCAAGAACCCCAAGATCAGGATCGCATTCCCCGATCCGACCGGCGGCGTGGAGATGATGCGGCCCAACCATCTGGCGGCGCCGTTCAACAATCCGGGGGTGCGGCGCGCATTCATGCATGCCATCGACCAGGCCGAATTCATGCAGGCGATCGTGGGCGACGATCCGGCGATGTATCATACGCCGCTTGGCATGTTCTGCCCGAAGACGCCGATGGCCAGCGAGGACGGGCTCGAACCGCTGCGCGGCAAGCGCGACTACGGCAAGGTCAAGGAGATGCTGAAGGCGGCGGGCTATGCGGGCGAAAAGACCGTGCTGATGGTGCCGACCGACTACGTCACCCTCAAGGCGCTCGGCGATGTGATGGCGGATACCATGGCGCGGGTTGGGATCAATGTGGATTACGTGGCGACCGACTGGGGCTCGATGCTGCAGCGCCGCAACAAGAAGGAGCCGATCGAGCAGGGCGGCTGGTCCGGGTTCATCACCGGCTGGGCCGGCACCGATCATCTGGCGCCGCCCGCCCATATCGCGCTGCGCGGCAATGGCGACCAGGCCGGCGCCTGGCCGGGCTGGTGCGTCAGCCCCGAGCTTGAGCGCCTGCGCATGGCCTGGTTCGATGCCCCCAATCTCGCGGGGCAGCAGGAAATCTGCCGCAAGATGCAGCTTCAGGCGATGCAGGATGTGCCTTACTACCCGCTCGGCCAGTATCAGCAGCCGACCGCTTATCGCGCGGACCTGACGGGCATGCTGAACGGCTTCGCGACGTTCTGGAACGTACGGCGGGGTTGATGACACCGGCGGACGGACGGGGGTGCCTCGTCCGTTCGCTTTTTCCGACGAAAGGACGACGATGAAGCGGCGTGACATGATGCTGGGTTCGGGTGCGATGCTGGCGATGCCGGCGGTTGCGCGTGCGCAGGGCAGCCGGGTGCTGAAATTCGTGCCCCAGGCCAATCTTTCCAGCATGGATGCGGTGGCCGGCACCCAATACGTGGTGCGCAATGCGGCCCTCATGGTGTGGGACACGCTGTATGGCGTGAACGCGAAACTCGAACCGCAGCCCCAGATGTGCGAGGGCCACGAGGTGACGCCGGACTTCAAGACCTGGACCTTCAAGCTGCGCCCGGGGCTTGTGTTCCATGACGGCGGCAAGGTGACGACGCGCGATGTCATCGCCAGCCTTGAGCGCTGGATGGTACGCGACACCATGGGACAGATGATCAAGGGGCGCCTCGATGCGCTTGAGGCGATCGACGACCGCACGTTCCGCTTCCGCCTGAACAAGCCGTTCAGCAAGATGTTGTTCGCGCTTGGCAAGAACAATGCCCCGGTTGCGCTGATCATGCCCGAGCGGATCGCCAAGACCGATCCGTTCAAGCTGATCGGCGAATATGTCGGCTCCGGCCCGATGAGGTTCAACGCCGCCGAATGGGTGCCGGGGTCCAAGGCGATCTTTGAGAAGTTCGCGGATTATTCGGTTCGTCCTGAGGCCGGCGAATGGCTCTCTGGCGGCAAGCGGATGTATTTCGATCGCATCGAGTGGCACATCCCGTCCGACGCCGCGACGGCCGGGGCCGCGCTGCAGAACGGCGAAGTCGATTGGTGGGAGACCCCGCTGCCCGATCTGGTGCCGCTGCTCAAGCGCAACCGCAACATCTCTGTCGATATCTCGGACCCGCTGGGCAATATCGGCTCGCTGCGCTTCAACCACCTGCAACCGCCGTTCAATGATGTGCGGGCCCGCCGCGCGGTGATGATGGCGCTCAGCCAGACCGATTATATGCAGGCCGTGGTCGGCGATAATCCTGACCTGTGGCGCGAATCGGCGAGTTTCTTCACCCCCGGCACCGCGGCCTATTCCGACGCGGGCGGCGAGGTTTTGAAGGGCAAGCGCGACTATGAGGGGGCGAAGAAGCTGCTTGCCGAGGCCGGCCTGCTTGGCGCAAAGGTGACGCTCATCGTCGCGATGGATGTGGCGATCACCAAGGCCGAGGGTGAAGTGACGGCCGATCTGCTGAAGAAGATCGGCTTCGACGTTGATTTCGTTGCCACCGACTGGGGCACTGTCGGCGCGCGCCGCGCCAAGAAGGACCCGCCGGGGCAGGGCGGCTGGAACATCTTCCACACCTGGCATGCGGGCGCGGATTGCATCAATCCGGCGCCCTACACCGCGCTCGATGCCGGTGGCGACAAGGCCTGGTTCGGGTGGCCGAAATCGGAGGCGGTGCAGCAGGGGATCTTGCAATGGTATGATGCGCCGGATCTTGCGGCCGAAAAAGCGGCCATGGCGGCCATCAACAAGGCCTCGTTCGACAACGTCACGTATGGGCCGACCGGGTTTTTCCAGATGTATCAGGCGTGGCGCACCAACATCTCCGGCGTTGTAAAAGCGCCCTTCCCCGTATTCTGGGGTGTTCAGAAGACTTAATCTGGTCTGTAGTGCGTCACGACGTGGATCCACCCAGGAAGGGATGAAGCAGCCTCATGTTCGCCTACGCCGTAAGGCGCATCATCGCGACCATCCCGGTCATGGGAATCGTGGCACTTTTCGTGTTCAGCCTGCTTTATATCGCCCCCGGGGATCCGGCGGCGATCATCGCGGGCGACCAGGCAACGCCGGCCGATGTCGAGCGCATCCGGGCCTCGCTGGGGCTTGACCGGCCATTCCTGGTTCGCTTTCTGGAGTGGCTCTGGAACGTCCTGAATGGCGATATGGGGGTGTCGATCTTCACCAATCTTCCGGTCCGCCACATGATTGCGCAGCGCATCGAGCCCACGCTGTCGCTCATGGTGCTGACCTTGACGTTCGCGATTTCCTTCGCGGTGCCGATGGGCGTGGTGGCGGCCTGGAAGCAGGGCGCCTGGATCGATCGCCTGGTGATGGTGGTTGCCGTGATGGGCTTCTCGGTGCCGGTTTTCGTGGTGGGCTATATCCTGGCCTATACGTTCGCGCTCCAGCTCGACTGGTTCCCGGTGCAGGGCTACACGCCGCTGTCCCAGGGCATCGGGCCGTGGATCAACAACCTCGCACTGCCCGCAATCGCGCTCGGGAGTGCCTTCATCGCCCTTTTGGCGCGCATCACGCGGGCCACGATGCTTGAGGTGTTGAGCCAGGATTACGTGCGCACGGCCAAGGCCAAGGGTGTCGACCAGAAGTCGATCCTGTTCGTGCATGGGCTCAAGAATGCTGCTGTTCCGATTGTCACCATCATCGGGCTGGGCTTCGCCGGGCTGATCGGCGGCGCCGTGGTAACCGAGAGCGTGTTCGCCATTCCGGGCGTCGGCCGGCTCGTGGTCGATGCCATCTTGCGGCGCGACTATCCGGTGATCCAGGGCGTGGTGCTGATGTTCTCCTTCGTCTACGTCATCGTGAACCTGTGCGTGGACCTTCTTTATACCGTGTTCGACCCAAGGATCCGTTACTGATGAGCACGACAACATCGGGCGTCACCGCCGCTCCTGATCTCGGTGACGTGCTGCCGGCGCGCAAGGCGCGCGGCAAGATCGGAATGTTCATCCACCGCCACCCGACGATTTTTGTCGGCGGGCTGCTGCTGTTCATCATCTTTTGCATCGGCATTTTCGCCCCCTTCCTCGGCACCGTCGATCCGACGGCGCTGGCGCCGGCGCGGCGGACCCGCCCGCCGCCGGATGTGTTCGCCTGGGGCTCTTACTGGCTCGACATGGGCCCGAAGCCGCCGGCGGTGCAGTTCATTTTCGGCTCCGACATGCTGGGGCGGGATGTGTATTCCCGCGTGCTTTACGGTACCCAGATCTCGCTGCTTGTCGGGTTCTCGGTTGCGGTCGTTGCCTCCGTCATCGGGTTGTTCATCGGCCTCACTTCGGGCTTCATCCGCAGCGTCGATACGGTCGTGATGCGCATCATGGATGGGCTTCAGTCGATCCCCGGCATCCTGCTCGCGATTGCGCTGATGGCATTGACCCGCGCTTCGGTGCAGAATGTGATCGCGGCCATCGCGGTGACCCAGATCCCGCCGGTGGCGCGGTTGGTGCGTTCGGTCGTGCTGTCGCTGCGCGAGCAGCCTTATGTGGAGGCGGCTGTTGCTGCTGGCACGCGCATGCCGGTGATCATCCTCAAGCACATCCTGCCCAACACGCTGGCGCCGGTTTCGGTGCAGGCGACGTTTATTTGCGCGTCCGCCATGCTCACCGAAGCCACCTTGTCGTTCATCGGCGCCGGCACGCCGCCGATCATCCCGTCCTGGGGCAACATCATGGCCGAGGGCCGCGCGCTGTGGCAGGTGAAGCCTTACATCGTGTTTTTTCCGGCGGCGTTCCTGTCGGTGACGGTGTTGGCGGTCAACCTGCTGGGCGATGGGTTGCGCGATGCGCTTGACCCGCGGCTGGCCAAGCGGATCTGACCCCCATGGCACTGCTCGAAGTTGAAAACCTGCAAACCCATTTCGGCACCATCGACGGCGTGGTTCGCGCCGTCGAGGGCCTTTCGTTCCACATCAATGCGGGCGAGACGGTCGCCATCGTCGGCGAATCCGGCTGCGGTAAATCCGTCACCTCGATGTCCATCCTGCGCCTGATCCAGGAGCCGCCGGGCAAGATTGCAGGGCGCATCACTTTCCAGGGCCGCAACCTGCTCGAGCTTCCCGATGTCGAAATGCGCAAGATCCGCGGCAAGGACATCTCGATGATCTTTCAGGAGCCGATGACATCGTTGAACCCGGTGCTGTCGGTCGGCCGTCAGATCGGCGAGACGCTGCGGCTGCATGAGGGGCTCAACGCCCAGGACGCCGAAAAGCGCGCCATCGAGATGCTGACCCTGGTGGGCATCCCGGAGGCGGCACGGCGCGTCAAGGAATATCCGCATCAGCTCTCCGGCGGCATGCGCCAGCGCGTCATGATCGCCATGGCGCTGGCCTGCAACCCGCAGCTGCTGATCGCGGATGAACCGACCACGGCGCTTGACGTCACCATCCAGGCCCAGATTCTCGATCTGATGCGCGACCTGAAGAAGCGAGTCGGCGCCGCCATCATGCTGATCACGCATGATCTTGGCGTCGTTGCCGAAATGGCCGATCGGGTCGTTGTCATGTATGCCGGGCGCAAGGTCGAGGAAGGCACTGCGCTCGAAATCTTCGGCAATCCGCAGCACCCGTATACGCGCGGGCTGCTTGGCGCGGTTCCGAAGCTGGGCTCCTCACTGCACGAAGCGGGCCGATCGAAACTCACCGAGATCGGTGGTCTGGTGCCCAGCCTCAAACAGAAAATCATCGGCTGCGCCTTTGCTGGCCGCTGCCCCATGGTTAGCGATGTATGCCGCCAGATCACTCCGGCGGTCGAGGCCAAGCGGCCTGATCATCTCGTCGCCTGCCATCACGCCGAACGGAGCATGGCGGCATGAGCGCGACCACCCGTCCCCTTCTCGAAGTCAACGCGCTCAAGAAGCACTTTCCCCTCAAGGGCGGGCTTTTCGGCGGCAAGCGTGGCAATGTCTACGCTGTCGACGGCGTGTCGTTCTCCATCCAGAAGGGCGAAACCCTGTCGCTCGTGGGCGAATCGGGCTGCGGCAAATCGACCGTGGGCAAGGCCATCCTGCGGCTGTTCCCGATCACCGACGGCGAGGTGTTCCTCGACGGCGAGCGGATCGACAATGTCTCCGCCGCCAAGCTGCGGCCGATGCGCCGGCGCGTGCAGGTCGTATTCCAGGATCCGTTCTCCTCGCTCAACCCGCGCCAGCGGGTTCGCGACATCATCGCCGAACCGATCCTGAACTTCGAAAGCGGGCTCTCGTCGTCGCAGATCGACGATCGTGTTGCGGCGCTGATGGACAAGGTGCGCCTGCCGCGCGACGCGATGAAGCGCTGGCCGCATGAATTCTCCGGCGGGCAACGCCAGCGCATCGGCATCGCACGCGCCCTTGCCCCGGGGTCGGATCTCATCATTTGCGACGAAGCGGTTTCGGCGCTTGACGTTTCGGTCAAGGCCCAGATCATCAACCTGCTGTCTGATCTGCAGGATGATCTTGGTCTTGCGCTGCTGTTCATCAGCCATGACCTCGCCATTGTCGAGCACCTGACGCATCGCGTGGCCGTGATGTATCTCGGCAAAATCGTTGAGATCGCGGATCGGCGGACCCTCTTTGCCACTCCGCATCACCCCTATACCCGCGCACTGCTCTCGGCCGTGCCGGTGCCGGACCCGACGGCGCCGCGCAACCGCATCATCCTCAAGGGCGATGTGCCGAGCCCGATCAACCCGCCGTCGGGCTGCCGTTTTCATACGCGTTGCCCGTTTGTGTTCGAGCGCTGCCGCAGTGAGGAACCACTGCTCCGCAAGGTGGAAACCGGCGGGATGTCCGCTTGCCACCTCGACGTGGTGCCGGCTGTGGCGTCGTGAATGGTGTCCCGCGGGGCGCAATCCCCGCGTGAGTCCCGCCGCCGTGTGATTTCACCTTTGGCGATGACGGTCCTGGAGCCTGTTGAATTTTGGCGGAATCGCCAAAATTCTGAATCAGGCGATCAAACAAAGAGCGAGAGCCGGATGCCTTGCTTATAGGAAGGCATCCGGCTCCAGCCCTCCTCATCCGCCTTGACCAAGCATCGCCCCGATGACACTTTCCTGCTCGGTCACGACGCTTCGCGACGCGCCGGCATCCAACATCGAACCGCACATGCGAGGGGAACCACCATGCCTCAGGTCACACTGACGGTGAACGGCAAGCGCTCGACCATCGACGTCGAGGCGCGGACCCTGCTCGTCGAACTGCTCCGCGAAAAACTGGGCCTCACCGGCACCCATGTCGGTTGCGACACCAGCCAGTGCGGCGCCTGCGTTGTGCATGTCGATGGGCTGTCGGCCAAATCCTGCACGATGTTGGCGGTGCAGGCCGAGGGCTGCGGCATCACCACCATCGAAGGCATCGCCGCCGCCGACGGCACGCTGCACCCGATGCAGGACATGTTCCGCGAGCATCACGCCCTGCAATGCGGGTTTTGCACCCCGGGCATGGTGATGGCTGCGATTGATCTTGTGAACAGCAACCCGCAGGGGCTCAGCGAGAGCGAAATCCGGCATGGTCTGGAGGGCAATCTCTGTCGGTGCACCGGGTATCACAACATCGTCAAGGCGATCGACGCTGCCCAGGGTCTCATGCACG
>CANFKS010000064.1 GCA_947447625.1 Rhodospirillales bacterium
AGGAGGCGGGGTTCGTCGAAGGTGCCGGACCAGGCGAGGCCGAAGACGTGGTCGTTGGTGGCCATGCCGGCGCGGTGGGCCTGGGCGCGGAAGAGGGCGGTCCAGGCGGCCATGGCGCGGGCGGCGATGGTGGGGGGGACGCCGCATTTCGTCATGACGGAGACGGGTTCGCGGGGGACGCGGACGGTGGTGAGGCCGTGGAGGCGGCCTTCGCGGAGGAGCATCGCGCCCACCGTGGGGTGAAGGTGCATGTGCTTGTGGGAGTCGGCGTGGTCGAGGGCGAGGCCCGTGTTGGCGAAGGCGGCGAACTGGGCGCGGATTTCGGCCTGGAGTTGGAGGCGGATGTGGGGGAGGAAGAAATAGCGCAGGCCTAGGGCGAGTTGATCCGACGGGAACCAGCCGGTTTCATCGACCAGATCGGGGATTTCGGAGGGGGGCAAAACAGCCGGCCCCTCGATCACCACGAGATGCAGCCCCACCCGCAGCGACGGCAAGCGCTTCGCGCGGGCGATGGCATCCTCGACAGCAGCCCCGCCCATCATCAGGCTGGCATGAGTCAAAATGCCGTCGCAATGCGCGCGCTCGATGCCCTCGTTCACGGATTCCGACAGGCCGAAATCGTCTGCTGTTACTGTGAGATCGGGCATGGCGAGGGGGGGAGGCGGGTTTTCATCATTGCTTGGGGATCCCGGTTTTGGATGGGGCGATGGATGCGGTTTGGAGGATCTGGCCTCGCCATTCTACCTGGCGGCCGCAATGGGCCGCGAGAAGGATTCCGATCGACAGGAGGTCTCTGAGGGGGAGGAGCCAGATCGGAATGCGGGTGGGCAGTGTGTCGTTCACGAAGCGCAGTTCCGCGTCGATCAGGCGGGCGGCGCGGTGGCGGGTGGCCCATGTGGCGAGGAAGAGGGCAAGGGTCCAGGGGGCCAGGGCGGAGAGGGGAATGGCGAGGGCGGCCCAGGCGAGTGGGTGTTGAAGGGCGGAGAGGGCGAAGGCGGTGGGTTCGAGGGCGCGGATGGTGCGGGCCCAGCGGAGTTCGTGGCGCCAGAGTTGGGCGATGGTGGTTTCGGGGATTGTGGTGGCGACGATGGTGGGGGCGAGGCGGACGGCGCGGCCGGTGCGGACGACGTGGCGGCCGAGCCATTGGTCGTCGGCGATTTCGTTGGAGAGGGTTTCGAGGCCGCCGATGGCGGCGAGGGTTTGGCGGGTGAGGGCCATGGTGGCGCCGAGGCAGTCTTGCCGGCCGAGGGCGCGGGCGAGGAGGGCGCCGGGGAGGAAGACATGGTTGATCCAAGCGGTGCCGAGGAGGGCGGCGGGTGTGTGGGTGGCGGGGCGGGCGGTGTAGAGGAGGGTGACGAGGCCGGTGTTGGGTTGGGCAAGGGTGGTGGCAATGGCGTCGAGATAGGGTGGGAGGGCGTGGACGTCGCTGTCGGCGATGACGAGGAGGTCGTGTTTGGCAGCAGGGAGCATGTTGAGGAGGTTGGCGATTTTGCGGTTGACGCCATGTTCGGTGGAATCGGTAACGAGGGTGAGGTCGAGGGTGGGAAAGCGGAATTGGAGGCGGGCGACGATGTGGCGGGCGGGATCGTCCGGGGATTGGATGCCGCAGATGATCTGATCGGGGCTGAGTGCGCAGAGGGAGGCCAGGGCCTCTTCGAGGAGGGGTTCGGTGCCGTGGAGGGGTTTGAGGACGGTGATCGGGGGGCGGGGCGGGGCAAGGGCGCCGGATTGGCGGCGGAAGTGGCGCAGGGCGAGCCAGCCGGCGAGGGATTGGGCGAGGCCGATGAGGGCGGCGATCGCGGCGAGGGTGGCGAGCATGGGTCTGGGGGGTCAGTGCGCGAGTTCGGCGGCTTTGGCTTTGAGGCTGGCGGTCAGAGGGGCGGGGGAGCCGTCTTTGAGGAGGCCGCGGAAGTCCGAGCGTTGGACCGCGGCGCGGGAGATGGAGCCGTCGATGAGGATGTCGATGGCTTTCCAGGTGCTGTTGGTGTTGCGCATGACGAAGTCGAGGCGGGTGGGGTCACCGGTGGGGGGGAGGATGCGGGTGGTGATGGCTTCGTCGGCGCCGATCTGGCGGGGGGTGGGGGTGAGTTCGAAGATTTGGCCGTCGTCGCTGTCGAAGTTGGCGACCCAGGAGGCGATGGTGAAGGCGCGGAAGGCGGCGAGGAGGTCGGCCTGGGCCTGGGGAGGGAAGCCGGTCCAGCGCGGACCGATGGAGGCGATGAGGATGGCCTGGAGGTCGAAGCTCGCGTCAACGATGGGGGCGAAGGTGGCGGCGCGGGTGGCAAAGGGGGTGGATTTGCCGGATTTGCACAGGGCGGCGAGGCCGTTGAGCAGGGCTTGAACCGGGGCGGCGGATGGGGCGGCGGCTCGTGCGGCGCAGGGGAGCGCGAGCAGGCCGGCGAGGAGGGGGCGGCGGGGGAGCGGGATCATGGGGCGAGGGCCGCGCGGGCGGTGGCGGCGATGTCGCGGGCGGTGAGTTTGGCCTGGGTCATTTGGCGGGCGGGGGTTTCGTGGTCGATGAAGATGTCGGGCAGGGTCATGGGGCGGATTTTCAGGCCATGATCGAGCAAGCCGGACCAGGCGAGATGGTGCATGACGGCGGCGCCGAACCCGCCTTGGCTGCCTTCCTCGATGGTGATGAGGACATCATGGTCGCGCGCCAGGCGGTCGATGAGGTCGGTGTCGAGGGGCTTGGCGAAGCGGGCGTCGGCGACGGTGGGGGTGATGCCGGTTGTGGCCAGGTCATCGGCGGCTTTGAAGGCGTCGGCGAGGCGGGTGCCCAGCGAGAGGATGGCAACTTTGCTGCCTTCGCGCAGGCAGCGGCCGCGGCCGATGGGGAGGGGTTGACCGCGGGCGGGGAGCGGGAGGCCGGTGCTTTCGCCGCGGGGGAAGCGGATGGCGCAGGGGCGGTCGTCGATGGTGGCGGCGGTGGCGACCATGTGCATCAGTTCGACTTCGTCGGACGGCGCCATGATGACGAGGCCGGGGAGGCAGCCGAGAAAAGCGAGGTCGAAGCTTCCGGCATGGGTGGCGCCGTCGGCACCGACGAGGCCGGCGCGGTCGATGATGAAGCGCACGGGGAGGGATTGCAGCACGACGTCATGCACCAGCTGGTCGTAGCCGCGCTGCAGGAAGGTGGAATAGATCGCGCAGAACGGCTTGATGCCTTCGGTGGCGAGGCCGGCGGCGAAGGTGACGGCATGTTGTTCGGCGATGCCGACATCGAAGCTGCGGTCGGGGAAGCGTTTGGCGAATGTGTCGAGGCCGGTGCCGGAGGGCATGGCGGCGGTGATGGCGACGATGGCGGGGTCGTGTTCGGCTTCGGCGATGAGGGCGGCGGCGAAGACGGTGGTGTAGGTGGGCGGGCCGGGCGGGGGCTTGGCTTGTTCGCCGGTGAGGACGTTGAATTTGCTGACGGCGTGAAGCTTGTCGGCGGAGGCTTCGGCGGGGGGATAGCCTTTGCCCTTGCGGGTGATGACATGGAGCAGGATGGGGCGGCGGCCGGTTTCGGGTTCCTCGGCATCGCGCAGGTTGCGCAGGATGGGGAGGAGATGGTCGAGGTTGTGACCGTCGATGGGGCCGACATAGTAGAAGCCCATTTCCTCGAACAAGGTGCCGCCGGTGAGCATGCCGCGGGCAAATTCCTCGGCGCGGCGCGCGGTGCGTTCGATGGATTTGGGGAAGCGTTTGGCCATGCGGGCGGCGAGGTCGCGCAGGGTGAGGAAGGACTGCGAGGAGAGCAGGCGGGACAAATAGGCGCTCATGGCGCCGACCGGGGGGGCGATCGACATGTCGTTGTCGTTGAGGATGACGAGCAGGCGGGACTGCAGGGTGCCGGCGTTGTTCATTGCCTCGTACGCCATGCCGGCGCTCATCGCGCCGTCACCGATGACGGCGATGACGTGGCGGTTGTCCTTGATGCCGCGGGCGGCCTTGAGGTCGCGGCCGACGGCCATGCCGAGGCCGGCGGAGATCGAGGTGGAGGAGTGGGCGGCGCCGAAGGGGTCGTATTCGCTTTCGGAGCGCTTGGTAAAGCCGGAGAGGCCGCCGCCCTGGCGCAGGGTGCGGATGCGCTCGCGCCGGCCGGTGAGGATTTTGTGGGGGTAGCATTGGTGGCCGACGTCCCAGATCAGGCGGTCGTCCGGAGTGTCGAAGATGGCGTGGATGGCGAGTGTGAGTTCGACCACGCCGAGAGAAGCGCCGAGATGGCCGCCGGTGGTGGAGACGGCGTCAATGGTTTCGGCGCGGAGTTCGTCGGCGAGATGTTTGAGTTGGTCGGGGGAGAAGTTGCGCAGATCCGCCGGGACCCTCACCCGGTCCAGAAGCGGCGTTGCGGGCCGGCTGGCGGTGGGCGGGGGCAGGGGGGCGTTCATCCCGGTGGTTCCTAGTTTCGTCTGGTGACCATGAAGGCGGCGAGGGCGCGGAGGTGATCGGCGGCGGGGCCGAAGCTGTCGAGATGGGCGGCGGCCTGGGCGGCGAGGTGTTCGGCCTGCTGGCGGGCACGTTCGAGGCCTAGGACGGCGACCATGGTGGCCTTGCCCTGTTCGGCATCCTTGCCGGCGGTTTTGCCGAGGTCGGCCGCGGTGCCTTCGACGTCGAGCAGATCATCGGCGATCTGGAAGGCGGCGCCGACATCGCGGCCATAGGCGGCGAGGAGGTGGCGCTGGTGGCTGGGGGCGCGGCCGAGGATGGCGCCGGCTTCGACGCTGTACTGAATGAGGCGGCCGGTTTTGAGGGCCTGGAGGCGACCGATGACTTCGGCGGTGAGCACCTGGCCCTCGCCGAGCATGTCCATCATCTGGCCGCCACACATGCCGCGGGCGC
Source organism: Rhodospirillales bacterium (assembly GCA_947447625.1). Taxonomy (GTDB): domain Bacteria; phylum Pseudomonadota; class Alphaproteobacteria; order Acetobacterales; family Acetobacteraceae; genus CAIYPH01. The sequence goes on from CANFKS010000064.1 coordinate 4,825, forward strand.
CCGAGGCATGTGCGAGCGCGAGGACGAGTTCGGCGCGGGCCTCGGGGTTGGAATGGGTGTCGGGTTCGGCGAGGAGTTCGAAGGCGCGGGTTTGCAGGGCGTCGCCGGCCAGGATGGCGGTGGCTTCGTCAAACTGGCGATGGGTGGAGGGTTTGCCGCGGCGCAGGTCGTCATTGTCCATGGCGGGCAGGTCGTCATGCACGAGGGAGTAGGCGTGGAGCATTTCGACCGAGGCGGCGACGCGGGCAGCGCAGTTTTGGTCGACGCCGAACAGGCCGGCGGATTGCATGACGAGGAAGCCTCGCATGCGTTTGCCGCCGCCGAGGGTGGCGTAGCGCATGGCTTCGAAGAGGCGGGCTTCGAGCCCGTCGGGGACGGGAAGGAGGATGTCGATGGCGTGTTCGACCTCGGCGGCGCTGCGCTTGAGGGCGTCGGCGAGGGTTTCGCTCATTCGGCGGATCGCACGGACAGCGCGCCATCGGCGCGCGCAACGATGGCCTGGACGCGCTGTTCGGCCTCGGCGAGTTTGGCTTCGCAATGCGATTTGAGGCGGGCGCCGCGTTCGTAGGCGGTGATGGCGTCTTCGAGTTTCTGTTTGCCGCCTTCGAGGCCTTGCACGATGCGGTCAAGCTCGGCGAGGGCGTCCTCGAAGGACATTTGGCTGACATCCCCTTCCGGCAGGGCGGTCTCTTTTGGTTGAGCGGTGGTGCGGCCGGACATGGCGGGTGGTCTCCGTGATCCCACAAATTCGAGCGTATCACGTGTGCAACACGCCGTCTTGGTCGATAGCCCTTCCGCGCGGTGGCGCCAACCCGGATTATGTGTCGGGAGCGTCAAAGCAGGGGCTCAGGCTGAGGCGAGCAGGGTGTTGAGCACGTAGTCGGTGTGGGCGCCGATGGCGGGGCCGGTCCAGGCGATGGCGGTTTCGGGGGGTTGGCCGTCGAGACGGATGGCGGGGCCGAAATGGAGGGTGTCGCCGATCAGAGGGTCATGGACCGGCAGGACGGAGCGGCGGGCCAGGAAATGGGGGTCATTGGCGGCATCGGCGATGTCGTAAAGGCGCGAGCAGGGGATGTCGGCGGCTTCGAGGATGGCTTCGGCGGTCGCGGCAGGCTGGGTACGGGTCCAGGCGGCGATAAGACCGTCGAGTTCGGTGACATTGGCGCAGCGGTCGAAATTGGTGGCGAAGCGGGGGAGATCGGCGATGTCGGGCTGGCCGATGGCGGTGGCGAGGCGGCGGAAGATGAGGTCGGAATTGCCGGCGATGCAAAGATATTTGCCGTCGGCGCAGGGGTAGGTGTTGGTGGGGGCGGCGGTGGGCAGGCCGGCGCCGGCGGGTTGGCGGATGCGGCCGTCGAGCGCGTATTCGGGGAGCATGCCCTCCATCAGGTTGAGGACGGAGTCGACGAGGGTGACGTCGATGACGCGGCCTTTGCCGGTGCCGGTGACGTCGCGTTCGTAGACGGCGGAGAGCAGGCCGATGGCGGCGAAAAGGCCGGCAAGGTCATCGGAGATGGAGATGCCGCAGCGCGGCGGCGGGAGGTCCGAGAGCCCGGCGGGATGGCCGGTGAGGTGGCGGATGCCGCCCATGGCCTCGCCGATGGCACCAAAGGCGGGGCGGTCGCGGTAGGGGCCGTCCTGGCCGAAGCCGGAGATGCGGGCGATGACGAGGCGGGGGTTGAGGGCGTGGAGCGTGTCGGGCCCGAGATTGAGACGTTCGAGCTGGCCGGCGCGGAGGTTTTCGACCAGGACATCGGCGCGTTGGGCCAAGGCGAGGACCTGGTCGCGCTGGCGGCGGAGATCGAGCACGACGGAGAGCTTGTTGCGGCCGTGGATACTGAACCAAACGGGGTTGCCATCCTTGCGGGCGCCCCAGCCGCGCACGGGATCGCCCTCGGGGGGTTCGATCTTGATGACTTCGGCGCCGAGGTCAGCGAGGACCCGGGTGCAGAAGGGGCCGGCGATGTAATGGCCGATTTCGAGGATCTTGAGGCCGGCGAGCGGGCCGACGCGGGGCGGCAGGGGGGTGGTCATGGAGGTGATCCTTCGAGCGGCGTGTCGGGTGATGCATAATCGACAAACGGATATCGAAAAACCCAGGCCGCATTAACCCTTTGGTGACCTGTGCGGGCGCAAAATCGTTGGCGAGGCCATTGCTGGCTTCGCGCTTCCTCCATTTCCGCGCCAGCGTCTTCGGCCGGTGCGGCACCTTGTGGGCGGCGACGGAAACGGCGCCGCCCTTTTTTTGTTCGCGGGCGCGCTGGGCTCTTTGCGGGCGGGCGGCAGGCGCGCACGATAGGGGGGAACGAGCGAGGGGTGCGGATGATGGATATCGTGTTGATGGAGACGCTGGCCGGGTTGGCAGGTCTGGAGAAGGCGTTGGCGGAATTTCCTGAGGATGTGGCGGCGGCGTTCCGCCAGGCGGGCGGGCATCGCGATGTTATGCGGGCGCCGGAGGCACCGGAGGCGGAGCCGTGGCCGCCGATGCAGGCGGGGGACGGGCTGTGAGCGCGGCATTGCATTGGCTGGGCGCGTCGGAGGCGGTGCGGGCCTTCGCGGCGAAGACAGTCTCGCCGGTGGAGTTGTTGACGGCGCTGCTGGAGCGGATCGATCGGCTCGATCCGGCGTTGAATGTGTTCATCCGGCGCGACGACCAGGCTGCGATGGCGGCAGCGCGGGTGGCGGAAGCGGAGATCGCGGCGGGGCGGATCCGCGGGCCGCTGCATGGGGTGCCGGTGGGGATCAAGGATATCATCGATGTCGCGGGGCTGCCGACGACGTGCCATTCGGCGGTGCGGGCGGGGCATGTGGCGGCGGCGGATGCAGTGTGTGTTGCGAAGTTGCGCCAGGCCGGCGCCATCATCATGGGCAAGCTGTCGACCCATGAGTTCGCGATTGGCGGGCCGAGTTTCGATCTGCCGTTTCCGCCAGCGCGCAATGCGTGGAACCGGGATCATCATCCGGGCGGCTCGTCTTCGGGCTCGGGCTCAGGGGTGGCAGCGGGGTTTTTTCCGTTGGCGCTGGGGACGGATACGGGGGGGTCGATCCGCAATCCGGCTTCGGCGTGCGGCATTGTCGGGTTGAAGCCGACTTATGGGCTGGTGTCGCGGCGGGGGGTGTTTCCGTTGGCGTTCAGTCTGGATCATGTGGGGCCGATGACGCGGACGGTGGCGGATAATGCGCTGCTGCTGGATGCGCTGGCGGGGCATGATCCGCAGGATGGGGGGAGTGCGGTGGCGCCGCGGGGGCATTATGCGGGGCGGCTGGAGCGCGGAGTGCGCGGGTTGCGCGTTGGATTCGTTCGACATTTTCATGAGACTGATCTGATCGCGGACCCCGAGGTTGCGGCGGCGCTGGAGGGCGTGGCGCGGACGCTGGCGGCGGAAGGGGCGGATGTGCGGGCGGTGACGCTGCCGACGCTGGGGGAGTTTGCGGCGGTGAATCGCATTATTTTGACGAGCGAGGCGTGGTCGATCCATGCACCGTGGCTGCGGGCGCGGCCCGGGGATTATGGCCAGCTCGGGCGGCAGCGTTTGATGGCTGGGGCGTTTTTGCAGGCGGGGGATTTGATGGCGGCGCAGCGGCGGCGCAAGGAGATGATCGCCGAAGTGGAGGCGGTGTTGCGCGATGTGGATGTGTTGTTGTGCGCGAGTTCGATGGAGCCGGCGAGCCGGATCGAGGACGCGGAGGCGACGGGGCGGACCTATCCGCGGCAGGCGCGCACGCCGTTCAATGTGACGGGGCATCCGGCGCTGGCGATGATGGCGGGGCTGTCGGCGGGCGGGTTGCCACTTTCGGTTCAGTTTGCCGGGCGGTATTTCGACGAGGCGACGGTTTTTCAGGTGGCGCGGGCATGGGAACGGGCGGCGGGAACGGATCGGATGCATCCATCGCTTTGATGGGTTTGCGTTAACCCTCCGTTCTCTATTCGAGCGCAAGCTGCGCGCGAAGGGTGTTGGCGGGACTGGCGCATCGAACTGTGGCGCTGCATGAGGCGACGCGGGCGGCTTGAGGGCTGTTCTCGTTGAATTGAAAGCGGGAGAGACACGGCATGAACCAGCTGCGGGGCAATCAGGGGCCGCGTTATCGGCATGAGGCCGGGGAGAGTGCGCCGTTCGCGGTCATTCGGGTCGAGAAATTGACGCCGATTATCGGGGCGGAGATCGGCGGGGTCGATTTGTCGATGCCGATGGATGATGTGGTGTTTGGGGAGATTCAGCGGGCGCTGGCTGAGAATGCGGTGATCTTTTTCCGGGATCAGCGTTTGACGCCGCGGCAGCATCTCGATTTCGGGCGGCGGTTCGGGGCGTTGCATATCCATCCGGCGGCGCCGCATGAGGCGGGGGAGCCGGCGTTGATGAAAATTCATGCCGATCGGAATTCGCCGCGGGCGAACGGCGAGGGGTGGCACAGCGATGTGTCCTGCGACGAGGAGCCGCCGATGGGGAGCGTGCTCTACATCAAGCAGTGTCCACCGCATGGGGGGGATACGTTGTTTGCGAGCATGTATGCGGCTTACGAGGCGCTGTCGGAGCGGATGAAGGCGTATCTCGACGGGATGGTCGCGGAGCATGACGGGGAAGAGGTGTATCGCGGGACCTATGCGAATTTCGGGGTGACGGACAAGCCGGTCTATCCCCGGGCGGAGCATCCGGTGGTGCGGACGCATCCGGTGACGGGGCGCAAGGCGTTGTTCGTCAATCGGGGGTTCACGCGGCGGATCCTGGGAATTCCGCGCGACGAGAGCGAGGCGATGCTGCGGTATTTGTTCGATCTTGCGGAGAACCCACTGTTCCAGTGCCGGTTCCGCTGGAGCGAGGGCGCGGTTGCGTTTTGGGACAATCGCTGTGCGCAGCATCGGGCGATGTGGGATTATTGGCCGCATACGCGCAGCGGCAACCGGGTAACCATCAAGGGGGACAGGCCAGTTTGAGCGCGACAAAGATGGGTTCCCCTACCCTCCCCCTTTCATGAAGTAGCGCAGGAATCGGGCGGTCACGGCCGAGGGGTCGGCGGTTTCGAAGTGGAAGGTGACGTCGAGGGTTGGGATGCGGACGGAGGTGAGGGGGAGGTGTCCGGGGAGGCTCAGATCGAGGACCCAGCCGCCTTCGGCCGGGGTGAAGCGGCGGGTGGCGGGGTTGAAGCCGATTCCGGGGAAGGCGAGCGGGAGGAGCCGGTGAAAATCGGCGTCGGTCGCGTTCATCAGATAGTGACGGGTTCGCGGGTCAGCCACCGGCGACGGGTGGCCAGATGGCGATGACGTCACCTTCGCTGAAGGTGCTGGTGGGGCGTTGGCTCGGGGGCAGGAAAACGCCATTGACGAGGACGAGGAAGCAGGCCGGCGGTGGGACGCCGAACGGTTCAACGAGATCGGCCATCACAGCGTCGGGTTTGACGTCGAGGGTGATTTCGTTGCTGCGGCGGTGGTCGGGCGGCAAATGTTTGCCCAGCGAGGCGTAGAGTTTCAGGGTAACGCGAATGGTGGCCGGCATAGGGGGTTAGGCGGCCTGCGTGCGCGCGACGTAGGCGGCGGCGAGTTGGGTGGGGTCAGTAAGGAGGCGATCTTTCCAGGGCCCGAGATGGATGCGGCTTTGAATAAGGGCGCGCATGACGCCGACGCCTTCAGTGTGGCCGACGCTGGAGGCGCCGACGAGGAGGTCGCCGTCGAATTCGAGGCGGAGGTACCGTTGGGCCCCTGGATCATCGACTTCGACGCGGGCGCCGCCTGCGACGCCTTGCCATTGGCCGAAGGAGACGGAGACGAGGCCGAACGTGTCGAGCACGTTCATTTGCAAGGCGCCGGAGAGGTGGGCGGGGCGGCCGGCCATGTTCATAGCGGCGATGCGGGCCTGGTCGACGGCGTCGGGCTGGACGGCGTTGACGATACGGTGGCCGGTGCCGAATTCCTCGGATTCCACGCAGTCGCCGGCGGCGTAGACGCCGTCGATGTTCGTGGCGAGGCGATGATCGACGAGGATTCCGATGGCGGTTTCGATGCCGGAGCCGGCGAGCCAGGCGATATCGGGGCGAACGCCGGTGGCGGAGATGATCACTTCGGCGTCAAGGGTTTCGCCGCTGCCGGTGGTGGCGCGCAGGCCGGTTGCTGTGGCGGCGATGCCGGTGATGCGCGTGCTTGTGAGGACGCGGACGCCGCGGGCTTCGGTGCGGGCGCGGAGCATGGCGGAGGCGCCCGGCGGCATCATGCGGGGGACCATGCGCTCGCCCATTTCGACCACGGTGAGCGAGGCGCCGCGGGCGACGATGGCTTCCATGATGATGCAGCCGATGAAGCCGGCGCCCATCTGGATGACGCGGGCGCCGGGCTTGACGGCGGCGGCGATGCGCCTGGCGTCTTCCATGGTCCAGCAGGTCATCACGCCCGGCAAATGGATGCCGGGGATCGGCGGGCTGGCCGGGATGGAGCCGCAGGCGATCAGCAGACGATCATAGGGAAGGTGGCTGCCGTCATCAAGGGTGACGCTGCGGGCAGCGGTGTCGATGGCGGTGGCGCGGCCATGCTGCAGGGCGATGCGCTGGGCTTCGAAATGGCCGGGGGCTTTGCGGAGATAGGTGCCGGATTCGCCGATCTGGCCTTCGAGGAGATAGGGGATGGCCATGCGCGAATAGGGCGGCTCGGGCTCGGCGCCGAGGAGGCGGATGTCATCGAGGGGGCACGCGGCGCGCAGCGTTTCGGCGGCGACGACGCCGGCGGGGCCGTTGCCAATGATGAGGTGGCGCATGGATAGGGGCCTGTCAGCGAGGGAAGGAAGCGCTCTTTTTTGGGAACAAAAGCACAAAAACGTTCTGTTTTAGGGCGGGATGCCTTCTGATAGGCGAAGGCATCCCGTTCTAACGCTTTGTTTGATCGCCTGATTCAGATTTTTGGCGAGTCCGCCAAAAATCATCAGGCTTTAGGAGGTTAGAGGCTCAGGCGTTCAAGGGTGGTGGCGGTGGGACGGCCTTCGGTGTCCCAGCCGCGTTCGGCGTAGTATTCGGGGAGCATCTTGTCGAGGCCGGCGACGAGGCCCTTGGCGGGGCCGGTTTTGGCGGCTTCGGTCAACAGACGCTTGGGCAGGTTGTCGTCTTTGTTGGTGAAGCCGGCGGCGTTGTTGAACTGGCGCTCCATGTTCCAGATCCGCTCGCCGACGACGTTGAGGTTGTCGAGCGACCAGTCGCCTTCGCAGGCGGCTTCGAGCTGGGGTGCGACGTCAACCAAGGTCCAGGCGAAGGAGGTGAAGACGCAGATGCCGGCGCTGTCGAACACGGCGGTGGCATCCTGGAAGGCCTTGACGAGACCGGCTTTGCCGTCGGTTTCGAGCGGGTCGGTCTTGACCGGTATGCCGAGGATTTCGCTGGCCACCGTGTAGCCGCGGAGATGGCAGGCGCCGCGGTTGGAGGTGGCGTAGGCGAGGCCCATGCCCTGGATGCCGCGTGGATCATAGGCCGGGAATTCCTGGCCCTTCACCGTCATCGACAGGTCGGGGTGGCCGTATTTCGCGGTCAGGCGCTTGGAGCCGAGGCCGATTTCGGGGCCGAAGCCTTCGCCCTTGGCGGTGCATTCGGCAAAGTAGGTGAGGGCCTTGGCGGAGCCGAAGGGGGCCTCGATGCCGAGCTGTTCCTTGGTGAGGACGCCCATCTGGTAGAGCTCCATGACGGCGCCGACGGTGGCGCCGAAGGAGATCGGGTCAAACCCGTCCTCGTTGCAGACGAAGTTGGCGTAGGTCAGGGCTTCGAGATCGTTGACGCCGTTGGCCGAGCCGAGCGCCCAGGCGGCTTCGTATTCAAGACCGCCGGACGCGGCCCAGTATTCGGGCTTGTTGACGACGGTGTAGTGGGTCTGATCGAGCTTGGAGATGCGGCCGCAGGCAATGGTGCAGCCGAAGCAGGCCTGGTTGGTGACCAGGTTGGCCTTGCCGTCAGTTTCGCGCGGGGCGTGCATCGCCTCGGCCGAGATGTCCTTGGCGCCTTCGAACTGAACGTCGCGGAAGTTGCGGGTCGGCATGGCGCCGACTTCGTTGATGACGTTCATCAGCACCTGGGTGCCGAACTTGGGCAGGCCTTCGCCGGTGACGCCGTTGCCGGCGAGGACGGCCTTGGCGGCCTGGGTGGCCTTCATGAAGGCCTTGGGGTCCTTGATGCCGGCGACGCCCTTGGTGCCGCGGACGGCGATGGCCTTGAGGTTTTTGGAGCCCATGACGGCGCCGACGCCGGAGCGGCCGGCGGCGCGGTGGAGATCATTGATGACGGCGGCATAGAGCACGCCGTTTTCGCCGGCGCGGCCGATCGACGAGATCTTGAGTTGGCTGTCCTGGTGAATTTTGCGCAGCGCGGGCTCGACATCCCACGTGGTCTTGCCCCAGAGGGCCGAGGCGTCATGCAGGGTGGCGGTGTCGTTCTCGATGTGGAGATAGACCGGGCTTGCGGCGCGGCCTTCGAGGATGATCATGTCCCAGCCGGCCATTTTCAGCTCGGCGCCCCAGTATCCGCCGGAATTGGAGCAGGCGATGGCGCCGGTGAGCGGGCCCTTGGTGATGACGGAGTAGCGGCCGCCGGTGGAGGCCATGGTGCCGGTCAGGGGGCCGGTGGCGAAAATCAGCTTGTTGGCGGGCGAGAGCGGCTCGACGGAGGGGGCGACTTCCTCGACGAAATACTTCGTCGCGAGGCCGCGCTGGCCGAGATAAGCCATCGCCCAATCCATGTTGAGGGCTTCGGACGTGCAGGTGCCGGCGGTGAGGTCGACACGCAGGATTTTACGTTGCCAGGCCATGTTTGCCTCCCTTAGTCCGCGTGACCGGCGGTTTGGTTTTCGAGTTTGGCTGCCCAGGTGCGCATACGGTCGATGCCGGTGCTGTCGGCGTCGATGTAGGTGATGGCGCCGGTGGGGCAGGCATCGGCGCAAGCCGGACTGCCTTCGCAAAGGTCGCATTTCTGGACTTTGCCGGTGTCGGCGACGTAGTTGATGGTGCCGAAGGGGCAGGCGATGGTGCAGACTTTGCAGCCGACGCAGGTGGCCTCGTTGACCATCATGGCACCGGTGGATTTGTCCTTGGTGATGGCGTCGACCGGGCAGGCCTTGAGGCACCAGGCTTCGGCGCATTGGGTGCAGGTATAGGGCACCTTGAGGCCGGTCTCATGGAAATCGAACACCTTGATGCGCGATTTCGCCGGGTTGAAGACGCCGTAATTTTCGAAGCTGCATGCCATTTCGCATTGCAGACAGCCGGTACATTTGGCCGCTTCGATGTGCAGAGACTTCATCATGGCGCCAGCCCTCCCTCCCCATATGGCCTTACCGGCCGGTTGGTGATTGCCGGGAGGGGCCGCGACATGCGGTCACCGTATCCCAACGTATATCGTGACCATGCCGCAGTCGGACGTCTTTCGCAAGATCAGCCTGTGTGTTCCGGATCGCGCATGCGGCGGGAGGCGGCGTCGGGGTGGAGTTGGGATTCGAGGATGCGGAGATCCTCGGCGAGGGCGAGGCGGGCGGTTTCCTGCATGGCGCGGAAGCGGGTGATGACGCTGTGGCCGAATGGGGTGATTTCGGCGCGTTTGTCGGCTTTGCCGCCGGCGCGGGTGAGGACCACGGGTTCGCGGAAGGCAGCATTGAGACTGTCGACGAGGAGCCAGGCGTGGCGATAGGACATGCCCATGGCGCGGCCGGCGGCGCTGATCGAGCCGTGCTCGGCGATGAGTTCGAGGAGACGCATTTTGCCGGGGCCGAGGCGCACGGCGTCGCCGACTTCGAGGCGGAGGGAAAGCTCTGACATCAGTCGAACAGGAGGCCGAGCGGGGTGCAGGGAGCGAAATCACCGGGGGCGAGGAGGGTCATGTCCTCCGGGAGTTCCATGAGGGCGTCGCTTTCGGTGAGCGAGGTGAGGATGCCCGCACCTTCCTTGGGGTAGCGGGTTGCGGTGCCGTCAGCGTCGATTTGCACGCGGACGTATTCGCGGCGGCCGGTCTTTTTGCGGTAGGTGAAGCCGCTGCGGACGGGGTAGCGGGTGGGGGGGACAAAGCGCGCACCGGCCAGGCGGTCGAGCAGGGGGCGGCCGAGGGCGGCGAAGGTGATGAGGGCGGCGACCGGGTTGCCGGGCAGGCCGAGGAGGGGGGTGGTGCCGATTTCGGCGAGTGCGACGGGGCGGCCGGGTTTGATACCGACGCGCCAAAAGGTGAGGCTGCCCGCGGATTCGATGGCGGCGCGGACATGGTCTTCCTCGCCGGTGGAGACACCGCCGGAGGTGATGAGCAGGTCGGCCGTGGCAGCGGCGGCGGCAAGGGCGGCGGCGGTGGGGGGGAGTTGGTCAGGCAGGATGCCGCCGTCGGTGACGATGACGCCGAGGCGGGCGAGGAGGGCAGTCAGCATGGCACGGTTGGCGTCATAGACCTGGCCGGGGGCGAGGGGGGCCGGCGGGTCGCGCAGTTCGTTGCCGGTGGAGAAGACGGTGACGCGGAGCGGGCGCCGGACGGTGATGGTCGAGGTGCCGAGGGCGCTGAGGAGGCCGATGTCGGCGGGGCTGAGGCGGCGGCCGGCATGGAGGGCGGTGGCGCCGCGAGCGACGTCTTCGCCGGCGGGGCGGCTGTTGGCGCCTGGTTTGAGGCCGGGTTGGAAGAGGACGCCGCCTTCGGTGACTGCGCAGTCTTCCTGCATCATCACGGTGTCGGTGCCTTCGGGCATGATGGCACCGGTGAAGATGCGGCTGGCGTGGCCGCGGGGGATGGCGCTCGCAGGGGCGTCGCCGGCGGCGGCGCGGCCGAAGAGGGGCAGGAGGGTGGGGCGGTCGAGGGCAAGATCGGCGTGGCGCAGGGCGTAGCCGTCGACGGCGGAATTGTGCAGGGGCGGGAGGTTCATCGCGGCGACGGCGTCGGCGGCGAGGATGCGGCCGCAGGCGTCGCGCAGCGGGATGGTTTCGGTGGAGGTGCGCGGCGTGTAGCGGGCGGCGATTTCGGCGCGCGCGGCATCGAGCGGCAGGAGGGCGCCGCCGAAGGCGAAGCAGTCGTCGCTGAGTTGCGCCATGTGACGGGTCCGGGCGGTGATCCGGATGGAGTCGGGTGCCGCCCGGGGAATGTCAAGTCAGTGACGGAAGTGGCGCATGCCGGTGAGGACCATGGCGATGCCGGCGGCGTCGGCGGCGGCGATGACTTCGGGGTCGCGCATGGAGCCGCCGGGCTGGATGACGGCGGTGGCGCCGGCGGCGATGGCGGCTTCGAGGCCGTCGGCGAAGGGGAAGAAGGCGTCGGAGGCGACGACGCTGCCGATGGCCAGCGACTGGGGCAGGCCGGCCTTCCGCGCGGCGTCCTCGGCTTTCCACGCCGCGATGCGGGCCGCGTTGACGCGGCTCATCTGGCCGGCGCCGATGCCCATGGTGGCGCCGTTTTTGGCGTAGATGATGGCGTTGGATTTGACGTGCTTGCAGACGCGGAAGGCGAACAGAAGGTCATCGAGTTCGGCCGCGGTGGGGGCGCGTTGGGTGACGGTTTTGAGGCCGGAGAGGGCGATGCGGCCGGCATCGCGCTGCTGCACGAGGAGGCCGCCGGCGACAGATTTGACGGTCATGCCGGGTTCGGCGGGGTTGGGCAGGCCGCCGGTGAGGAGGACGCGGAGATTCTTTTTGCGGGCCAGGAGGGCGAGTGCTGCCGCATCGGCATCGGGGGCGACGATGACTTCGGTGAAGATGGTGGCGATTTTTTCGGCGGTCTCGGCGTCCAGCGTGCGGTTGAGGGCGACGATGCCGCCGAAGGCGCTTTCGGGGTCACAGCGCAGGGCGGCATCCCAGGCATCGGACATCGTGGCGGCCGTGGCGACGCCGCAGGGGTTGGCGTGTTTGACGATGACGATGGTGGGCGCGTCGAACTCGGCGACGGCTTCGAAGGCGGCGTCGGTGTCGTTGAGGTTGTTGTAGGAGAGTTCCTTGCCCTGAACCTGGCGGGCGGTGGCGATGCCCGGTCTCAAGTCTTGGGCGCGGGCGCCGTTGGTGTAGAAGGCGGCGGATTGGTGGGGGTTTTCGCCGTAGCGCAGGGTTTCGCGCAGGGTGGCGCTGACGGTGAGGCGATCGGGGAACATGGTGCCGTTCCGGGCGGCAAACCACGTCGAAATCGCGGAGTCATAGGATGCCGTGCGGGCATAGGCGGCGGCGGCGAGGCGGCGGCGGGTGGCCAGTGTGGTGCCGCCGGTGGCGAGTTCGGCGAGGATTTCGGCATAGTGCGACGGTTCGGTCAGCACGGTGACGAAATCGTGGTTCTTGGCGGCGGCGCGGATCAAGGCGGGGCCGCCGATGTCGATGTTTTCGATGCAGTCCTCGAATGCTGCGCCGCGGGCGACGGTGGCTTCAAAGGGGTAGAGGTTGACGGCGACGAGGTCGATCGGCGCGATGTTGTGGGCGGCCATTTGGGCCTGGTGTTCGGGCAGGTCGCGCCGGGCGAGGATGCCGCCATGGATCTGGGGGACGAGGGTTTTGACGCGGCCGTCGAGGATTTCGGGGAAGCCGGTATGGTCGGAGACCTCGATGACGGGGATTCCGGAATCGCGCAGGGCCTTGGCGGAGCCCCCGGTGGAGAGGATTTCGACGCCGGCCGCGACGAGGGCCTGGCCGAATGCGACGAGGCCGGTTTTGTCGGAGACAGAGATCAGTGCACGGCGGATCGGAACAATGTCGGTCATCGGGGCTGCCCTCGGCTGGAGTGCGCGCGGGATAGACCCAGAGGGCGGGGAGCGCAAACCCCGCGCTGTTGGGGGAGGGATGCGTGGGGTGGAGGAGCAAGGAAGGGCATCTTTTTTGAAAAAAAGAAGCGCTTGCTGCCTCTCGCCTAAAGCCCGAGCAAATCAAGCGTGCGCCCGATAACGCGGCTTTCATCATAGAGATCGAGCGCCCGGGCGCGTGAGGCGGCGCCGAGGCGGGTGCGCAATGCAAGGTCGGTGGCGAGGGTTTGCAGGGCGGTGGCGAGTTCGGGGATTCGCATGGGGGGCACGAGGAAGCCGGTTTGGCCATCGATGACTTGTTCGCGGGGGCCGCGGATGTTGGTGGCGACAATGGGCAGGCCGCAGAGCATGGCTTCGATGACGGACATGGGGAGGCCCTCGAAATGGGAGGGGAGGGCGAAGATGTCGGCGGCGGCGAGGAGGGCTGCGATGTCTTCGCGGTAGCCGAGGCGGCGCAGGCGGGAGCCGAGGCCGGCAGTGGCGAAGAAGGGTTCAAGGTCGGTGCCGTGGTCGGAGGCGAGGCGTTCGCCGACGACCCAGAGTTCGGCGTCGACATCGCGCATCGCGGCGAGGAGTTCGGGGTGGCCTTTGTGGCGGACGAGGCGGGAGACGACGGCGACGACGACGCGCTCGTCGGGGACGCCGAGTTCGGCGCGGATGCGGGCGCGGGCGGCGGGGTCGGGGCGGTAGCAGGCGGGGTCGCGGCCATTGCCGATGGCGGTGCTGGCGCAGTGGATGCCGAGGCGGCGGGCGTCGTTGGCTTCGTCGGCGGAGACGGTGAGGTGGATGTCGGTAAGGCGGCCGCCGAGCCATTCCATCGCGAGGCCCAGGCCGCGGCGCCACCAGGGGCCGGGCTGGTTGAAGAGGAAGCCGTGGCAGGTATAGGCGATCACCTTGACGCCGGTGGCGCGGCCGGCAGCGCGGGCGAGGAAGCCGCTGATCGGCATGTGGGCGTGGACGAGGTCGGGCTGTTCGGCGCGAAAGAGGGTAACGAGGGCGCGGAAGCCACGCCACAGGGCGAGGGGGAAGAGGCTGCGCGCAAGGGGAACGGAGACGACGCGGAAGCCTTCGGCGCGGACGGTTGCGAGCAGGGGGCCGTCGGCGCTGACGCCGATGACGTCATGGCCGCGGGCGCGGATTCCGCGCATGAGGGGCAGCAGGAAGTGCCGGAGCGCGAAATCGACGTTGGTGACTTCGAGAACTTTCACGGCGGGGCCTTCACGAGACGCGCGGTCCGCCCTTCGAGATTGTCCATTTCACGTGCTGGTCGTCTTCGTGGGAGACGGTCAGGACGATCTGCTCGCTGCGACGGGGTTCGGTGCCGCCGAGATAGATGCTTTCCTCCAGGGAGATCAAAGCACCGGAGGCGCGGAATTCCCAGCCCTGGCCGGAGGGCAGCCGCATCAGAACGCCTTCCCCGTCGGTCTTGAGGGAGGCGGTGACGGCGGGGTGGAGGTGAAAGCGGATGGTGAAGGGCTGGGGTGTGGCGGCGATGACGGAATCTTCGCCGCGGATATCCTCGCCTTTGTCGGACATGAAAAGGCGGCGGAGATGACGGGCGCCGAAGGGCTTGAGGTAGCCGTCATGGTCGAGGTCGAGCCAGTGGGCGCCTTCCTCGGAGCCTTGGCGGGTGACGGTGACTTTCTCGGGGCGGCGGCCGAGGCCGTCCGGCCGGAGTTCGGAGGAGTTGGTGTCGGCGATGACAAGGGTGGAGTGGGCGGCGGTGGAGCGGGTGGCATCGTGCCATTCGCCGCTGGCGTAGGGGATGGCGCCGCAGTTGACGATCAGGCGGTCTTTGCCGACGGAGAGTTCGAAAGCGAAGGTGCCGGCATGGCTGAAGCGGTCGAGCCGCTCGGGCGGAGGCGGGCCGCAATCCACAATCAGGACGGATTTGCCGGCTGCCAGGCGATGGAAGCCGCCCTGGTTCATGGCGCTTGGCCCGCGCGTGGCACGCCCCGCCTGGGATAGGGCGAGTTCGATGAGGGCGAGATCGGTTTCGCGGGTGCCGTTGAACAGGCTGAGGCCACCATCGGGGTGGCGCAGGGCGCGCAAAGCGGGGGCAATGCGGTCGATGGCGAGGCCAAGGGCGGGGGGCTGGACGGCCTGGCCGGCTTTGAGCAGGGCGGAAATGTCGGTGAGGTCCTGCAGCACGGCAAGGAGTTGGGCGGGGCTGCGCTCGCAATGGCAGCCATCGGCGAAGACCTGGCGCTCGATTTCCTGAGGCAGGACGCGAAGGGCGCGGTGCAGGAAGCCGTCATGCTCGGGCAGGGCGACGGCGGCGGCGATGAGGCCGCGCAGCGCGGTGAAGGCGCGGGCGTCGACCTGTTCGGGCGGCATCGCGGCGGAGAGGCCACGGGCGTCGGCGAGGAGGCGACCCATCAGTTTCTGGCGGAACACGTCATCGGCCGAGGCGGCGAAGAAATCATAATGGCCAAGCCAGGCGGCGATGCGGGCGCCGGCGACGTCGGGGCGTTCGCAGACAGGGTCAAGCACCGGGGTCGCGATCCAGTCGCTGACGAGGGCGCGGGCGCGCATGCGGGCGGCGTCGGTGCCCAGCGCCCGGAGGTCGCGCAACCAGACGAAGCTGTGGGCGAGTTCGCGCAATGCCGGCAGGGCCTTGCTTTCGCCGAAGAGGCCGGGCTTGAAGGCGGTGCGGTGTCCGCCACGTTCGAGTTCGCCCCGCAGGATGGCGGCGCCTCGGGCGGGATCGCCGGGCCAGCGGTCGCGCACGGGTTGGGCGGGGGCGTCGGGAACTCGGGCCATGCTCAGGCTCGGCAGTCGCGCCATCAGACGGCGCACGCCGCGCAGCATGCCAGCCGCGCGGGGAGGGATCATGCCGGGATCTCCAGAAGGCCGGCTTCGGCTCTCCGGAGGCCGGCGATGGCGGCGGCGTAGTCGGGAGCGGCGAAGATGGCCGTGCCGGCGACGAGGGTGTCGGCACCGGCGGCGAGGACGCGGGGGGCGGTTTCGAGGGTGACGCCACCGTCGACCTGGAGGGCTATAGGGCGGCCGGTGCTGTCGATCAGGGCGCGCAGGGCGGCGATTTTGGCAAGCTGGCTTTCGATGAAGGTCTGGCCGCCAAAGCCGGGGTTGACGGTCATGACCATGATGATGTCGATCAGGTCGAGCGCCCAGGCGATGCTCTCGATCGGGGTGGCGGGGTTGAGGACGACGCCGGCCTTTTTGCCGAGGGCACGGATGGTCTGGAGCGTGCGGTGAAGATGGGGGCTGGATTCAGGGTGGACGGAGATGTGGTCGGCGCCGGCTTCGGCAAAGGCGGCGAGGTAGGGGTCGGCCGGGGCGATCATCAGATGAACGTCAAACGGCAGGGCGCAGTGTTTGCGCAAAGCCTTGATGATGGCGGGGCCGAAGCTGATGTTGGGAACGAAATGACCATCCATCACGTCGAGATGCAGCCAGTCCGCGCCAGCGGCCTCGATGGCGGCGACTTCGGCGCCAAGGCGCGCGAAATCGGCGGCGAGCAAGCTCGGCGCAATGATGACGCGACGCTCAGAGCGAGGGGCAGAGTGAGGGGCGTTGAGGCTGGGCATATGTTGGTTCTACCGAACCGGTGCCGTTGGACACAAGCAGGGGGGTTCAGACCCGGATGAAGCGCGCGACAAAAAACCCGTCCATGCCGCCGAGATCGGGCCATAGGGACGGCGTGGTGCGCAGATAGCCCTCGGGCGTGAGGGCTTCGGTGATGCCCGGCGCGTCTTCGATGGTGAAGGGGGCGGGGCGCAGGCCGGTCTTGGCGGCGGCGCGCATGCGGATGGGGCCTTCGTCGAGTTGCAGGGAGCAGACGGCGTAGATCAGGCGGCCGCCTGGCTTGAGCATGGCGGCGGCGGCGGCGATGAACTCGTCCTGCTGCTTGGCCAGCGCCAGGATGTCCCGCGGGCGCTTGAGATGGGGCACGTCGGGGTGGCGGCGGATGGTGCCGGTGGCGCTGCAGGGGGCGTCGAGCAGAACGGCGTCGAACGGGGCTTCGGGGCGCCATTGGATGGCGTCGGCCTCGATGGTTTCGGCGGACAGCGTGAGGCGGGCGAGGTTTTCGCGCAGGCGGGCGAGGCGCTTGGGATCGCGCTCGACGGCGGTGACATGGGCGCCGGTGGCGGCGAGTTGGGCCGTTTTGCCGCCGGGGGCGGCGCAGAGATCGGCGATGCGTTCGCCGGGCTGGGCGGCAAGCAGGCGGGCTGGGAGGGCGGCGGCGGCGTCCTGCACCCAGAAATGGCCCTCGTTGAAGCCGGAGAGGCCGGTGACAGAGGTACCGGCGGGGTAGCGCCAGGAGCCGGTGGGGAGTTCCATGCCGCCATCGGGGGCCTCGCGGCCCGGCATGATCGACAGATCGAGCGGGGCTTCACGCAAATGCGCAGTGGCGATGGCGCGGGCGTCCTTGCCCCAGGCGCTCCAGAGCCAGCCCGGGGTATCGAGGCGGGGGCCGTCGAGGCCTTCGAGAGCGGCGGGACCGGCCTCGGCGACGCGGCGGAGCACGGCGTTGACCATTTTGGCGAAGGCGGCGAGGCCGCGGGCGC
Organism: Rhodospirillales bacterium; assembly: GCA_947447625.1. Classification (GTDB taxonomy): domain Bacteria; phylum Pseudomonadota; class Alphaproteobacteria; order Acetobacterales; family Acetobacteraceae; genus CAIYPH01. Next base: position 22,054 of record CANFKS010000064.1, read on the forward strand.
GGGTGAGTTCGACGGCGGTGGCGACGGCGGCGTGGGGCGGGGTTTCGAGCAGCAGGAGGGCGGCGGCGCCGAGGCGCAGGATGTGCATCACCTTGGGTGGCGGGGCCTTGACGAGGAAGGGCTCGAGCACGGCGTCAAGCGAGCCCATGCGGCGCAGCACGGCAGCGGCCAGGCGATGACCGGCGGCGCGGTCGCGCGCCTCGATGCCGGATTGCGCGTCGAGCGCCTCCTCGAGCGGGCGGCGCCGGTCCAGCACGGCGCTCAACAGATCAAAGGCCGCCTCGCGGGTTGGGTCGCGCATGGTGTGTCCGGATCGGGGGGTGCGGGGCGCCTGTGGTGGCGTCATTCGCTCAAGGGCGTGATATCAAGGGGTTCAGGGCGTTCGTCGCGGCCTGATACAGATTGTGTTACAGGGTTTGGGCATGTGGTGGCAAGGGGCGGAGATGGCGGGGGCCGGGGTTGGGGCGGTGGAGGCGCATATCCAGGGGGGGAATCACCGCTCGATCGGCTTGGCCGTGTGTCCGGGATTTCATGTGGCCGGGCAGGACGGCGAGGGGCGTTTGCGTTATACTCTCTACCGGTAACGACGCGCGGGCGGGGCTGCGAGCAACGGCTTTCGTCGGCCTGAAATGCAAACCATGGAGGTGTACGATGAGATCCTTGTTCCCACGTGGTCGGACGACGCGCCTGGCTTTGGCGGGCGGCCTGGTGATCGGCTTGTCCGGCTGTGTTGTTGCGCCGGGTCCGTATGACAACGGCTATCGCGAGGTACCGGTCTATGTGCCGTGGGGCGCACCGGCACCTTATTATGGCGGCGGGTATTATGGCGGCCAGGGCGCCCCGCGCTACCAGGGGCAGCAACAGGCGCCGCAGCAACACCATCAACAACACACCCAACCGCCGCAGCAGGGGGGTCAGCATGGCGGTGGTGTGGTTCAGCAGCCTCCGCCACGCAGCGGTCCGCCGCCGGGTGGACAGGGTGGCGGGGTGCGGCGCGGCCAGAACGAGCGGCCGAATGCCGGTGGCCCCGATGGCGGGCCGAGCCGATAGGACTGGATGAAGACGGAGCGCGTGGTGCCGTGGTGGAGCTGAGGGGAATCGAACCCCTGACCTCCTCATTGCGAACGAGGCGCTCTCCCAACTGAGCTACAGCCCCGGCCCACGCGACAGCGGCCCCGAGAAGCCGCCTTGGAGGCGGCGGTTTCGCGCATCTCGGCGGCTGCGTCAAGCGCGACATGGCGAATGTCGGCCATCGCTTTGCAACCGTGCCCCGATGCGGGAGAGTGGCTGCACCAAATCGGGAGATGCGCCATGACCGAGACCGCGCTGCAACGCCGGCTGGACGCCGCAATCGAGGTGGCGACGGCTGCCGGTGGGCTGGCATTGCGCCTGCGCCCGCCGCCTGGTGCGCCGGTGGCGCAGTTGAAGGGCACGCAGGATTGGTTGACCGAGGCGGATGGCGCCGTAGAGACGTTCATCGCCGAGCGGCTGGCGGCGTTGTTCCCGGAGGATGGGTTCCAGGGCGAGGAGACCGGCAAGGGGCGATCGGGCACGCTGCGCTGGGTGGTCGATCCGATCGATGGGACATCGAACTATGCGCGGGGCAGCAACCGGTTTTGTGTGTCGCTGGGCCTGATCGAGGCGCGCACATCCCTTGCCGGGGTGCTGGTGGCGCCGGCGCTGGGGGAGGTTTTTGCTGCACGGCGGGGGGGTGGGGCGACGCTGAATGGAGCGCCGATCCATGCGGCGACGACGACGGATTTGTCCCGCGCGATGGTGGAGTGCGGCTGGTCGCATCGGCGGCCCAATGCGGCGTTCTATCGGGTGGTGCAGGGCGCGATGGATGCCGGCGCATCGTTGCGGGCGGGGGGCTCGGGGGCGTTGGGATTGGCGGATGTCGCGGCTGGGCGGATCGATGCCTATGTCGAGTTGCACATCAATTTGTGGGATGTGGCAGCGGCGATTGCCATCCTGAACGAGGCGGGGGCGCGGGTTTCGCCGTTCATGGAGGGCAATGGATTGGCCGACGGCAATTCGATTTTCGCGGCCGCGCCGGGGATCGCGGATGCCTTGGCGCTTGCAACCGGGTTTGCTGCCCCATGAGCCGCCTGGCATGAACTCCTGGTCATGAGCTGCCGGTCATGAGCCCGATGGCCCGGCGGTTGGCGATTGCGCTGGGCACGACACAGATCCTGGCGTGGTCAACGACGTTCTACATCCCGGCGACCATGTTGGGGGCGGTTTCGGACAGTCTTGG
>CANFKS010000065.1 GCA_947447625.1 Rhodospirillales bacterium
CAAACGACGGCGCCGACCTCCGGCGCGGCAGACACGATCCGCCTGGGCATCGGCAACAGCCTGGTCCTCGGTGGCGCGGCGGCCGACAGCATCATCGCGGGCGCGGGCAATGACATTGTGCTCGGCGATAACGGCGCGATCGCCTATGTCGCGGGTGTGATCGCGACGGTGCAATCCACCACGCCCACCTCCGGCGGCAATGACGCCATCACCCTCGCCGCCGGCAACCAGATCGTCATCGGCGGCGTGGGCTCGGACACGATCGCGACCGGTGTCGGCAACAGCGCGATCTACGGCGATGATGCCAGCCTGGGTTTTGTCACCGGCCAGATCGCAACCGGGACAACGCTCGACCCCAGCTTCATCGGCAACGACACCATCACCGCCGGCGCCGGGCGCACGACGGTGAATGGCGGCGGCGGGACTGATAAGATCACCCTCGGCACGGGTGGGGTCATCGTCAAGACCGCGACGACGAAATGGCAGATGGAGGCAGCTGCACCACCGGCCGGGCACGGGGTTCCGGTTGCCCTGACGCAAGCCGAACTCGCCCCGGTCGTGGCCGAGGCCAAGGCGATATGGCAGATGGCGCTCGGGCCGCAGGCCACCGAACTCGCTTTGTTGAACGGGATTACCATCGACATCGGCCAATTGCCGGAGGGCATGATCGGCGCCACCCAGGGCAGCCTCATCACCATCGATGCAACCGCGGCGGGATGGGGCTGGAATTACGATACGAGCGCTGCCGCCTATCACACAACGGTCCATCCCGGCGTTCTGACGGCGGGGCAAGGCGAGCACGCGGCGTCGGAAATGGACCTGCTGTCGACTGTCCTTCACGAGATGGGCAACGCGATGGGCTTCGCGGAAGACCACGGCGAGGATGTAACCGGCGACACCATCGCCGCCGGCACGCGTCGCCTGCCGACGATTGCCTGGGACCTCCCCATTGAGAGTTCCGCAGACCTCGCCGTCCCGACACACGACACCTCCGCCTGGCTCGGCAACTTCCTCGACAATCTCGGTCAGGACACGACCAACCCCACCCTGCGGATCCGCATCAAGGCCCCCCGATAAGATGACATCGCGCAACGCCCTGGCCGCTATCACCCTCGCGGCGATGCTTGCTGCGATGTCCCTCGCGACCCCGGCGGTGGCGGAGGCTGTGGAGATCGACCGTGCGCGCTGCATCATCAAGCCGCGCCAAGTGGTGCAACTCGGCAGTCCGGTGTTCGGCGTGATTTCCGAACTCCTGGTCGATCGGGCCGATCCGGTCCGCAAAGGGCAGATCCTCGCCCGCCTCGATTCCACCGTCGAGCAGGCGCAACTGGCGCTTGACCGGTTTCGCGCCACGAGCACCACGGCTGTGGAGGCTGCACAGGCGGATCTGACCTGGAACCTCAGGGAACTCGCACGGCGCCAGCGATTGGCACAAAACATGCTGTCCCGCGCCAATGATGTCGATGAATCCGAGACCCGCGTCGCGCAAGACCGCATCGCCATCCGCAAAGGCGAGATCGATCTTGAAATCGCCCGGCTGGAAGCGCGGCGCACCGAGGCACAACTCAATCTCAAGACCCTGCGCAGCCCCGTCGATGGCGTCATCACCGAAATCAGGCTCTCCCCGGGCGAGTATATATTCGAACAGACACCGGTGCTCACCATTGCCCAGGTCGATCCGCTGCACGTCGAAGTCACGCTCGATGCATCCCATTACCCGAAAATAACGAACGGCCAAATCGGCGTGCTGCAGCTTGAAATACCGGTCAATCGAACGGCCGAAGTCAGGGTCGATGCGATCGATCCGCTGATCGATCCGGCAAGCGACACGTTCAGAGTGCGCTTCGTCCTCCCCAACCCGCAAAACCGCATCCCGGCCGGCACCCGTTGCTCGGTCCGCCTGCCCGACCCCAAGGTCAACACCAGGGCTCCCTGATCGCACCGCTTGCGCGATCGGGCCTGCTTGGTCTCGCGCGCCGGTTTTTTTGCTGCACGCGCTGAATCAGGCGATCAAACAAAGAGCTAGAGCGGAATGCCTTCGCGGTCGGAACGCAACGCGCTCTAACTCTTTGTTTGACAGCCTGATTCAGACTTTTTGGCGATTCCGCCAAACGTCATCAGGCTCTAGCATTCCATCGGAAATGCCACAATGATCGCGCCCGCGAGCAGGAGACGATGATGACGACCTACCGAGACCGGAGCGCCCCCGATGCGGGCCTATGATCTGATCGTGATCGGCGGCGGCCTGGTCGGCGGCGCCATCGCCTGGGGCGCGGCCCGGCAGGGCGCGCGCGTCGCCCTGCTCGACGAAGGCGACATCGCCTTGCGCGCCGCCCGCGGCAATTTCGGCCTCGTCTGGGTGCAAAGCAAAGGCCTCGGCAACCCCGCCTACGCCCACTGGTCGCGCCGTTCGGCCGAACTCTGGCCGCACCTCTCGGACGCCCTCGGCGGCCGCGTCGCGCTGCGCCAGAACGGCGGCTTCACGTTCTGCCTGTCCGACGCCGAATTCGAACAGCGCGCCGCCCTCGTCACGCGCATGCACAATGAAAGCGGCGGCATCGGCACGCGGATGATCTGCCGCGACGACCTGCGCGCCATGCTCCCCGCCATCGGCGATCGCGTCGTCGGTGCCGCCTTCTGCCCTGCCGATGGCCACGCCAATCCGCTGCTGCTGCTCCAGTCCCTGCAATCCGGCATGACCGGCCATGGCGGTGACTATCTGCCCGGCCGCACCGTCGATGACATCGCCTATGACGGCGGCTTCACCGTCACCTGCGGGGCCGAACGCTTCCTGAGCGATAAAATCGTCATCGCCGCCGGCCTCGGCAGCCGCATCCTCGCGCCGATGGTCGGCCTGTCCATGCCCGTCACCCCCCTCAAGGGCCAGATCCTCATCACCGAACGCCTCCGCCCCTTCCTCGATCACGCCACCCACATCACACGGCAGACCGACGAAGGCAGCGTCATGATGGGCGACAGCCTGGAGGATGCCGGCTTCGACATCTCCAGCACCGTCGGCGTCCTCAAGGACATCGCGGCCCGCAACATGGCTGTCTTCCCCGGCTTGCGCGACGCCAACATCGTCCGCGTCTGGGCCGCCTTGCGCGTCATGTCGCCCGACGGCGCGCCGATCTACGAGCAGTCCGAAACCTGCCCCGGCGCGTTTTCCGCCACCTGCCACTCCGGCGTCACCCTGGCCGGCGCCCATGCCCTCGATATCGCGCCCGCCATCCTGAAGGGCGAATTGCCCGAAGCCGTCGCCTCTTTCGCAGCCGGGCGCTTCGCGCAGGGAGCAGGCCATGTTCAGGCGTTCTGAGCCCGCCTCCGTGCGGTTCGACTTCGAAGGCACCGAACTCATGGCCCGCGATGGCGAAACGATCGCCGCCGCTTTGCTCGCCGCCGGCATCGCCTCCTGGCGCACCACACCCGTCTCCGGCGCCGAGCGCGGCCCCTGGTGTCTGATGGGCATCTGTTTCGACTGTTTGGTCGAAATCGACGGCACCGCCAATTGCCAGGCCTGCATGGTCCCGGTCAAACCCGGCATGAAAATCCGCCGCCAAACCGGCGCGAGGCAGGTCGCATGAGCGCCTTCGATGGCGTCATCATCGGCGCCGGCCCGGCCGGCATGGCGGCTGCCTGTGCGATGGCCGAAACCGGCGCCGCCGTGATGGTGCTGGATGAACAGCCCGCCCCCGGTGGGCAGATCTACCGCAATGTCGCCACCGCGCCGGATGCCGCGCTCAAGGCCCTCGGCGCCGATTACAAGCACGGGCTGGGCCTCGTCCGCCGCTTCCTTGCCTCCGGCGCCGTCTACCGCCGCGGTGCGGCGGTGTGGCAGGTTGTGCCCGGTGCTTCCGGAGGGGCGGAGCCTGCGGAAATCTGGTTCAGCCAGGACGGCCGTGCCCAGCGCGTCACCGCCCGCTCCGTCCTGATTGCCGGCGGCGCGATGGAGCGCCCGGTGCCGCTCAAGGGCTGGACCCTGCCCGGCGTCATGGGTGCGGGCGCCATCCAGGTGCTGCTGAAATCGCACCTCATCCCCGAGCGTCTCGTCCTCGTCGGCACCGGCCCGCTGATGCTGCTGCTCGCCGCCCAGTGCGCCAGCCTGGGCCTGAAGCCGATTTTGCTCGACACCCGCCCCACGGGCGCCCTTGCCGCCGCCCTGCCTTTGCTCGCCCGCGGCCTGCGCGGCCATGGCGCGCGCTATCTTGCCAAGGGCGCCTGGCTGATGGCCCGGCTGCGCCTCGCGGGCGTGCAGATCATCAGCGGCGTCACCGATGTGGTGCTCGAGGGCGATGTGAAGGTCTCCGGCGTCACCTACCGTGCCGGCGGTGTGACGCGCCATCTCGCTTCCGACCTCGTCGGCCTGCACGAAGGCGTCATCCCGGCCCAGCAACTCACCCGCTCGCTCGGCTGCGCCCATGTCTGGGACGAAATCTCCACATGTTTCCGCCCGGTTGCCGATCCGTTCGGCGCGACCAGCGTGCCCGGCATCCTCGTCGCCGGGGATGCCGGCGGCATCGGCGGTGCCCGCGCCGCCGAACATGCCGGGCGCATCGCTGCGGGCGAAATGCTGCGCCGTGCCGGGCGGATCGATGCCACGGCGCGTGAGCGGATGATCGAATGGGACATCCGCGAACACGCCGCCCACCTCGCCCTGCGCCCCTTTCTCGACCGGCTCTACGCCCCCGCCGCCTGGCTTGCAGCGCCTGCCGATGACGTGGTGGTCTGCCGCTGCGAGGAAATCACCGCCGGGCGTATCCGCGCCGCCGCCCGCGATGGGGCGCAGGGTCCGAACCAGGCCAAGGCCTTTCTGCGCGCCGGCATGGGCCCCTGCCAGGGCCGCATCTGCGGGCCCGTGGTCAGCCAGTTGATGGCTGCCGAACACAATACCGGCGTCGATGCCGCCGGCTATTACCGCATCCGCCCGCCGCTCAAGCCGATCACGGTCGGCGCGTTGGCGGCCGCCGGGAGGGATGACCATGCCTGACGCTGTGGTTCACCGCCGGGAGCCTGGCGCAATGCCGCATCTTCTCCCGGTTTCAGGCGGTGCAGATCAAGATGCGTGAGCAGGGTCCGGTGCCATGACGAAGCCTTCGTAGCCGCGGGCGACGACGGTGTCGCAAATGTCGCGGTACTGCGCCATGCCGCCGGCATAGGGCATGAAGCGGCGGGGTTTGCCCGGTACGTTGGCGCCGAGATACCAGCTATGGCCGGCTTCGGGCAGCAGCGTGGCGTGGGCGGCGGCATCGACCGTGTCGGACCAGGCGATGGCGGCTTCGGGCGTGGTTTCGATGGTGGCGATTTGGTTGGCGCGGGCGTGATCGATGCAGGCGGTGATCCAGTCGACGTGTTGTTCGATGCAGACCGGCATGTTGCACAGCACCGAGGGGCTGCCGGGGCCGGTGATGGTGAAGAGATTGGGGAAGCCGGGGACGGCGAGGCCGAGCCAGGTTTCGGGGCCGGCCGACCAGGCATCCTGCAGGCGCATCCCGTCGCGCCCGGTGAGGTTGAGGCGGAAGAGGGGGCCGGTCATGGCGTCAAACCCGGTGGCGAAGACGATGATATCGGCCTGATACTCGGTGTCGGCGGTTTTGATGCCGGTCTCGGTGATGCGTTCGATCGGGGCTTTGCGCAGGTCGACCAGAGCGACGTTGTCGCGGTTGAAGGTGTCGAAATAATGGGTGTCGATGGGCGGGCGCTTGGCGGCGTAGGGGTGGTCGATGTCGGACAGCACGGCCGCGGTTTCGGGGTTTTTGACGATGCCGCGGATTTTGCGCTTGAGGAAGTCGGCCGCGGTGGCGTTGGCGGCCTTGTTGACCAGGAGGTCCTGGAAGGTGGCGCGGAATTGCAGGCCGCCTTTGGCCCAGGCTTCTTCGTAGAGGGCTTCGCGCTCCTCGGGCGAGACGTCGGCGACTTTGCGTTCGGCGATGCGGAACGGGTGACCGTTGGGGGTGGATTTCATCACGGCGCGGATTTCGGGGTGGTTGTGTTTGACCCAGTCCTTGAAGTCGCGGGTCAAGGGCGCGTTGTGGGCGGGGACGGAGTAGTTGGCGGTGCGCTGGAAAATGGTGAGGTGCGCGGCCTGGGCGGCGATGACGGGGGCGGCCTGGATGCCGGTGGAGCCGGTGCCGATCTGGGCTACGGTTTTGCCGGTGAAATCGACGCCCTCATGCGGCCATTGGCCGGTGTGGTACCATTCGCCTTTGAAGGAGTCGAGGCCGGGGATGGCGGGGAGGTTGGCCGAGGAGAGGCAGCCCACGGCGGTGATGAGCCATGTGCAGGTGAAGGACTGGCCGCCGGCGGTGCTGATGTGCCAGCGGTTGTCGGCCGCGTTGTAGGCGCAGGCGGTGACCGCGGTGTTGAAGGAGATCGAGCGGCGCAGGTCGAAGCGGTCAGCGACGTGGTTGAGGTAGCGCAGGATTTCGGGCTGTTCGGGGTAGCGCTCGGACCATTCCCACTCCTCCAGCAATTCCTTCGAGAAGCCGTAGCAATAGGAGTGGCTTTCGGAATCGCAGCGGGCGCCGGGGTAGCGGTTCCAGAACCAGGTGCCGCCAACGCCGGAGGCGGCTTCGAGGAGGCGGGTGGTGAGGCCGAGGCGGTCCCGCAATTGGATCAACTGGTACATGCCGGCGAACCCGGCGCCGATGATCAGGGCGTCGAGATGGGGCTGCGGCGGGTGTGTGTCGGGCATGGCGAGGGCTCCAGCGGTCTGGGACGGTTTGATGCGCGGGAGGGTATCAGGGCGCGCGGAGGGTGAGAAGGGCGCGGCTTGGGTGGTTTGGGTGCGCGGGGGCGACGGGGTTCGGGAGGCGTGATCGGGTCGGGCGGCGGCGGCAGGGCGGTGGGGGGGAGGCCGAGAAGGCGGCAGATCGTGCGGAGCAGGCGGGCGGCCTGGGGGATGGCGGCGATGAGGGCGGCGGTCTCGGGTTCGGACAAAAGACCAGCGAGATGGCTGCCATGGGCGCTGGCATTGTGGCCGGCGGCGCCGCGCAGCCAGTTGTGGCCGCGGGGGAGGTGAATCCGGGGGCGGGGCGGGGCAACGCGGGCGCGGGGCCTGCGTGTGTCGCGGCGCGGCAGGCTTCCGGCTTCGATGCGGCCCATCAGCGCGGTGAAGCGGCGGTGAAGGCGGTTGATGTAGGAGCAGAGCGGGCCGATGAGGGCGATGTGGCGGCGGCGGATCAGCATTTCATGGGCGAGAAGGGCGATCAGGCTGATCATGATGCCGGCAAAGCGCGGGCCCAGAAGCGGGGCCGTGGTGCGGATCGGGTCCGGGATGCGCGTGGCGATCATGAATTTAGTCATATCGTAGGGAAAAAAGCGGTTCAACAGGGAAGGAGGCGCTTTTTCGAAAAAGGCGCCGCAAAAGACTTTTGCCGTTTGGGGGGGGGCGGTTATACGATGCCCCAGGCGGTGCGGAGTTTGGATGCGATCAGGTTGGCCGGTTCGGCGCGGGCGTTCGGGAAATGCGTCGGTATCGGGATCTGGTTTCCAGCAATTGCGGCGCTAAGCCCTAGATTAGCGTAGCCAACGATATTCCAATTATTCACTTTTATAATTTGATCAAAGTAGTGATGCGCGTGATATCCGGTTTTTTTGTGCAGGTGGCGGAGGATGATGATTGATCGGCTGGTACGTGAGGCTGATATTTGGTTGCACAACGCTTGAGGGCTGAGTTCTTCATCTTGGGCACTTGAATGGCGGACATAGGTGGGGATGGTCTGCGGGGTTCCGCCGTTTGGGGCGGCATAGTGTATTTGAATCACGCGGGCTCCGTTACCGATGCCGGTCAGGGCGCGGACGGTTGATGATTGTCTCGCGTTGGCCGGACCAACGATCGCCCAGATATTGATCATGATAAGCCGCGGCAGTTTTGCTGCCTTTCGTCTTAAACAGACATCGAAACCTCGTCAATGCCGTGTGGCAGGAATTGGGTTTCCCGATGACAGGCACTGCAGGGCGCGGCATGCTGGGTTTGCGGGAGGGGGGCGGGTGAAAGTTTTTTGCTCCTTTTTTCAAAAAAGGAGGGCTTGCTCGCTTACAGCAATGGGGTGTTGTGCGCCGGGATGGTGCAATGCATCGGGGTGCTGCCGGCTGCCGGCTGCCGGCTACCGGTTGGGGGAGAGGGCGGCGGCGGAGAGGGTTTCGGCGATGTTGCCTTGGGAGGGGAGGTTCATGATGTGGTGGGTGTGCCACAGGGCGTAGAAAAGGAGGGACCAGGCGCGCTGGGGGTTGGTTTCGGCGTGTTCGAAGCTGTGGCGGATCAGGGGGGCGGGGAGGATTTCGCGGATGCCGGGTTGGGCGGCGACGAGGCTGGCCAGGGTTGTGCCGCGGGCTTGCATCCAGGTGCCGACCGGGGGTTTGAAGCCTTGTTTGCGGGCGTAGGCGCCGGCTTCGGGGAAGGATTGGGCGAGCCAGTCGCGCAGCAGGATTTTGCCGAAGCGGAGGCTGGTTTTTTCGGCATCGGGGAGGCGGAAGCCGAAGCGGGCGACGAGCGGGTCGAGGAAGGGGGTGCGGCCTTCGACGCCGTGGGCCATGAGGCAGCGGTCGAGTTTGATGAGGAGGTCGTTGGGGAGCCATTCCTCGATGTCGGTGGCTTGGGTGGCTTGGAGTGGGGTGCGGTTGGGGGTGGCGCGGGCTTCGGCCAGGTCGAGGCCGGCGCGCCAGTTTGGGAGGGCGGTGCCGAAGAGGCCTTTGGTGCGGGGTTTTCGGGCGATCCAGGACAAGGGCGGGCGGCGTTTGCGGTAGCGGGAATAGCCGGCGAAGATTTCGTCGGCCCCTTCGCCGCAGAGGGTGACTTTGAGGCCGGATTGGCGGGCGGCGCGGCCGAGCATCCAGGTGGGCAGGACGGCGGCGTCGGCGGTGGGGTCATCGATGGCGGCGGCGATTTGGGGGGCGAGGGTCCAGAAATCGGCCTCGCCCATTTCGAGGCGGATGCACTCCGCGCCCCGGGCGGCGGCGAGGCGTTCGGCTTCGCGGCTTTCATCGGCCGGTCCAGCCCCTTGCCAGCCCATGGTGAGGGCGCGGACGCGGCCGCCCAGGCGGGTCATCAGCGCAAGCACGGTGGCGCTGTCGATGCCGCCGGAGAGGAAGAGCCCGGAGGGGACGTCGGAGCGGAGATGGGCGGCGACGCTGTCGGTGAGGGTTTTGTCCAGGCGGTCGAGGGCTTCGCGGTGGCGGATGGGCACAGGCGGGCCTGCGGGGATGGCGGCGATGCGGGCGCGGGCGACGATGCGGCCTGCTTCGATGACGAGGGTTTCGCCGGGGAGGAGGCGGCTGATGCCGGGGAAGATGGTGTGGGCGCCGGTGGTGAATTTGAGTTGGAGGAGTTCGGCGCGGCGTGTGGGGTCAATGCCGCGGGGGGCGATGCCTGCTGCGATCAGGGCCTGGGGTTCGGAGGCGAAGGCGAAGAGGGTGGGGGTTTCGGTGTAGTAGAGTTGTTTGATGCCGAAGGGATCGCGCGCGAGGAGGACGCGGTTGCGGGCTGGGTCGTGCAGCGCGATGGCGTACATGCCGCGCAGGCGCTGGGCGAAGGTTTCGCCTTCGCGTTCATAGAGGAAGACGGCGGGTTCGCAGTCCGATCGGGTGGTGAACCTTGTGTCCGCCATGGCGGCGCGGAGTTCGGGGTTGTTGTAGATTTCGCCGTTGCAGACCAGCGCCGTGCCGCCGGGGGCGAAGAGGGGCTGGTCGCCGGTGTGCAGATCGATGATGGCGAGACGGGTGTGGAGCAGGGCGGTGTTGCTGCGGACGAGGCGGTTGGCGCCGTCGGGGCCGCGATGGGCGATGGCGGCGAGCAGCCGGTCCAGCGTGGCCGGGTCGGGGGTGGAACCGTTTTTCGTGATCACGCCCGCGATGCCGCACATCGGGGTTCAATAGCGGGGTGGCGCGGTTTCGCCAAGGTTGTGCTAGGTGCGCAGGGTCATGCGCATTCTGTTCATCACTTCGAATCGGATTGGCGACGCGGTGCTGTCGACCGGGTTGTTGGATCATCTGTTGCGCACGTATCCGCAGGCGCGGTTTACGGTCGCGTGCGGGGCGGTGTCGGAGGGGGTGTTCGTCAGGATGCCGCAGCTGGAGCGGTTGATCGGTTTCGACAAGAGGCCGCGGGGGATGCATTGGCCGCCCTTGTGGTGGGCCACGGTGGGGACGCGGTGGGACCTGGTGGTGGATATCCGCGCGTCGGTGATTTCCTGGCTGTTGCCGACGCGGCGGCGGGCGGTGATGCGGCGGGGGAAGGGGCCTAAGATTGCGCAGTTGGCGGCGGTATTGGGGGTGTTGCCGCCGCCGGTGCCGGTGGTGTGGACGGGGGCGGTGGATCGGGCGCGGGCGGAGGCGGCGTTGCCGGCGGGGGGGGCGGTGATTGCGATCGGGCCGACGGCGAATTGGACGGGGAAGGTTTGGCCGGCGGCGCGGTTTGTGGATTTGGCGAAGCGGTTGGCGGGGGCGGTCGGGGGGGGCAGGATTGCGGTGTTCGCGGGGCCGGGGGCGCAGGAGGCGGGGTTGGCGGCGCCGGTTTTGGCGGGGTTGGCCGCGGCAGGGGTGGGGGGGGTGATCGATTTGACGGGGCGGTTGAGTTTGCCGGAGGCGGCGGCGTGTTTGCAGCGTTGTGCGGTGTTTGTGGGCAATGATTCCGGGTTGATGCATTTGGCGGCGGCGGCGGGGTGTCCGACGCTGGGCTTGTTCGGGGCGTCGAATGCGCGGGTTGGGGAGTATGCGCCGGCGGGGCGGCGGACCGGGGTGGTGGTGACCGAGGGGGGCGGGATGGAGGGGATATCGGTGGAGGCGGCGGTGGCGGGGGCGATGGGGTTGATCGAGCGATGACGCGGGTGGCGCATGTGATGGCGGGGGCGGCGAATGGGGGTGCGGAGTTGTTCTTCGAGCGGCTGTGCGTGGCGCAGCAGGCGGCGGGGGATGCGGTATTGCCGGTGATACGGCGCAATGCGGCGCGGGCGGCGGTGTTGCGGGCGGGGGGGATGGCGCCGGTGGAGCTGGGGTTCGGGACGGCGTTGGATTGGTTCACGAAGCCGCGGATCGGGCAGGCGTTGCGGGGGTTTCAGCCGCGGGTGGCGGTGGCGTGGATGAGCCGGGCGGCGATGCATTTGCCGCGCGGGGAGTGGGTGAATGTGGGGCGGCTCGGGGGGTATTACGATTTGCGGTATTACCGGTCGTGCGATCATCTGGTGGGCAATACGCGGGGGATTGTGGCGTGGCTGCGGGGGCAGGGGTGGGCGGCGGAGCGGACGCATTATATGCCGAATTTTGTGGCGGATTTCGGGGGGGTGGCGGCGGCGGGGGATGTGCCGGCCCATGATGCTGCGGCGGGGCGGCCGTTGTTGTTGGGGTTGGGGCGGCTGCATGCGGACAAGGGGTTCGATACGGCGATACGGGCCTTGGCGCGGTTGCCGGGCGCGGTGTTTATGATCGCGGGCGAGGGGCCGGAGCGGGGGGCGCTGGAGGCGTTGGCGCGGCGGGAGGGGGTGTCGGACCGGGTGGTGTTTTTGGGGTGGCGCAGGGATGCGGGGGCGTTGCTCAGGGCGGCGGATGTGTTTGTGTGTTCGTCTCGGGTGGAGCCTTTGGGCAATATGGTGATCGAGGCGTGGTCGGCGCGGCGGGCGTTGGTGGCGGTGGCGGCGGATGGGCCGGGGGAGTTGATCAGGCACGGGGCAGATGGGCTGCTGGTGGCGCAGGAGGATCCGGCGGCGCTGGCGGGGGGGATTGCGCGGGTGTTGGAGGATCGGGCGCTGGCGGGGCGGTTGGCGGCGGCGGGGCGGGCGCGGTTCGAGGGGGAGTTTGCGCAGGCCGCGGTGGTGGCGCAGTGGCGGGGGTTTCTCTCGGGCGTTACTTGAGGCCCCCTTAACTACTTAAGGCCTGTGGTGGCGATGCCTTGGATGAGGGTGCGCTGGAACAGGACGAAGAGGACCAGGACGGGGGCGAGAGTGAGGCAGGCCATGGCGAACATGGCGGACCAGTCGGACGTGCCGCTCGAATCGAGGAAGCCGCGCAGGCCGAGTTGGACGGTGAAGGCCTCGATATCGGTGAGGTAGACGAGGGGGCCGAAGAAGTCGTCCCAGGTGAAGATGAAGGTGAAGATCGCGACCGTGCCGAGGACGGGGAGCGAGAGGGGGAGCATGATGTTCCAGTAGATGCGCCAGGGGGAGCAGCCGTCGACGACGGCGGCTTCGTCGAGTTCCCGGGGGATGCCGCGGAAGAACTGGGCGAGGAGGAAGATGAAGAAGGCGTCGGCGGCGAGGAATTTGGGGACGACGAGGGGGAGGATGGTGTTCACCCAGTCGAGATGGAGGAAGAGGATGTATTGGGGGATCAGGGTGACCTGGTAGGGGATCATCATGGTGCCGAGCATGAGGGCGAAGCAGAGGTCTCGGCCGGGGAAGCGCAGGCGGGTGACGGCGAAGGCGGCGAGCGAGCAGGAGAGGACGTTGCCGATGACGGAGAGGATGGCGATGACGGCGGAGTTGAGGAAGAAGCGGCTGAAGGGGACTTGCAGGCCGCGCCAGCCGCGGGGGTAGGCGGCGGTGTCGGGCGGGATGGGGAGGAGGGAGATCGAGGTGAAGATGTCGGTGTTGGGGCGGAAGGAGGAGGCGAGCATCCACAGCAGGGGGTAGAGCATCACCAGGGATGCGGCGCAGAGCAGGGCGTGGGAGAGGATGGATTTGTTATGGCGCATGATGGTTATGCTTCGTAATGCACCCAGCGGCGGGCGGTGAGGAAGGCGGCCGCTGTGATGGCGCCGATGGCCAGGACGAGGAGCCAGGCGAGAGCGGCGGCATAGCCCATGCGGAGGTAGCCGAAGGCCTCCTGGTAGAGATAGAGCGTGTAGAACAGGGTGGCGTTGATCGGCCCGCCGGTGCCGCCGCTGATGATGAAGGCGGGGGTGAAGGCTTTGAAGGCGTCGATGGTTTGGACGACGAGGTTGAAGAAGATCACGGGCGTCAGCAGGGGGATGGTGATGTGCCGGAACTGGTACCAGGCGGTGGCGCCGTCCAGCGCGGCGGCCTCGTAGATGTCGCGGGGGAGTTGGCGCAGGCCGGCGAGGAAGATGATCATGGGGGAGCCGAACTGCCAGACTGAGAGCGCCACCAGGGTGTAGATGGCGGTGTCGGGGTCGGACACCCAGGAGGCGCCTTGGATGCCGAAGAGGGCGAGGACGCGGTTGAGCAGGCCGTCACCGGAGAAGACCTGGCGCCAGAGGGTGGCGATGGCGACGGAGGCGCCGAGGAGGGAGGGGAGGTAGAACAGGGCGCGGTAGAGCGGCAGGCCGCGCATGCCCTGGTTGAGCAGCATGGCGACGGCGAGCGCGAAGCCGAGTTTGAAGGGCACGGAGAGGACGACGTAAAGCAGGGTGACGCGGACGGATTCGGCGACTTTGGCATCGGCGGTCAGGATGCGGACGTAGTTGGACAGGCCCACCCAGCCCGGGGCCTGGAGCAGGTCGTAATTGGTGAAGCTCAAGTAGAGCGAGGCCAGGGCGGGGCCGAGGGTGAGACCGAAGAAGCCCACGAACCAGGGGATCAGGAAGGCGTGCCCGGCATGGAGCCTCGATGGTCTCACCCTTGCGATCCTCTTAAGGGGGAAGTTTTTTTGTTTCTTTTTTTTCAAAAAAAGAAAGCGCTTTTTTTTTGAAAAAAAGAAACAAAAAACTTCTATTCGTTTGGTGTTTTTCTTCAGCCGCGGGCCAGGATGTCGGTGGCTTCCTTGATGAAGGTGGTGCCGGCGGCGGTGGGGGTGGTGCGTTTGAAGCCGACCGATTCGTTGGTGCGGACGAGCAGGGCCAGGATTTCACCGGCGCCTTTGGGCGGCGGGGGCGGCAGGGGGCTCACGCGGGGGCCGATTTCGGCGATGTAGCTCGACATGCGGGTGGCCATGGCGTCAAGGCTGGGGGCGATGGCTTTGCGGATGGCGGCCGAGGCCGGGATGCCGCGTTCGACGCCGAGGAGTTTGCCGGCTTCGATGTCGGCGACGAAGAAGGAAAGCGCCTTGACGGCTTCCTCCTTGGATTTGGTGGTGGCGGCGATGCTGAGCATCTGGGAGGGCTTGAGATACTGGCCGGATTTGGTGGTGGACGAGGTGGGGTACATCGCCAGATCGAGTTTGGATTTGTTGACGGCCTGATAGCCGACGAGTTGGTTGGAGTTGGCGAAGGAAATCAAGGATTTGCCGAGGCTGATGAGGGCGGTGTCGACGTCGGATTTGTCGAGTGCCTGAACTTCGGGGGGGGCGCAGGCGCCGGCGGCGCGCATGTCGGCCCAGTAGCCGAACCAGTCCGCCATGTCGGAGGCGGTGGCGCCCAGTTTGCCGTCGGCGGTGTACATTTCGTGGCCGCGGCCGCGGAGCCAGACTTCGAGGGCGGGGCCGGAGTTGCCGGCGTCGGACGAGGCCCAGACGCCCGGGGTTTTGACGGCCTTGGTGGCTTCGGCCATGCGTTTGGCGAAGTCAGCCCAGGTGACGGGCCAGTCGAGGGGGGGGAGACCGGCGGCTTCGAAGGCCTGGCGGTTGTAGACGAGGGAGGTGGAATTGAGGCCGAGGCTGACGCCGAAGATTTTGCCGTCGACCTTGCCGCCGTCGATCGAGGCCTGGTCGAAGCCGGAGAGGTCAAGCTCCTTGCCGAGATAGGGATCGAGGGGGAGAAGGGCGCCGCGGCGGGCGTAGTCGAAAATGTAGCCGTAATCCATCTGCACGAGGTCGGGCATGTTGCGCCCGGCGGCCTGGGTGGCGAGGCGGGTCCAATAGTCACCCCAGCCGACGGTTTCGCCGGCGATGGCGATGGCGGGGTGGGTCTGGGTGTAGAGGGCGGCGGTTTTGTTGGTGCGCTCGGCGCGCTCGGTGCCGCCCCACCAATACAGGCGCAGGCGGGTGGTGGATTGGGCCTCGGCGCGCGTGGCGGCGGCGGCGGTTGCGAGGGCGGCCGTGCTGGCGAGCAGGCGGCGGCGGCTGATGCGGGGTGACGCCATGGACTTGGTTCCCTCGGTGTGCCGCCTGGGGCGGGCTTGTCGTGATCGGTTGGCTTTTATGGGGGGGATGGTAGGGATACAATTGTTTTCGTCAACGCGAATCAGCGGGGGCGGGAAGTCGGGGAGTGGCGTGTTCGATGAAGACCTATGCGATCGTTGGGCTTGGCCATCGGGCCCGGATGTATCTGGGGGCGCTGCTGGGCGCGCATCGGGCGGATGGGCGGCTCGTGGGGCTGTGCGACAGCAATGCGGGGCGGCTGGCGGATGCGGCCGCGGTGGCGCGGGCTTCCGGTGTGGCGCCGGGGTGCTACGGGGCGGAGAGGTTCGATGCGATGCTGGCGGACACGCGGCCGGACCGGGTGATTGTGACGGTTCCGGATTATCTGCATGCGCCTTACATCGTGCGGGCGATGCAGGCGGGCTGCGATGTGATCACGGAGAAGCCGTTGACGGTGGATCCGGCGGGGGCGGCTGCGATTTTGGCGGCGCAGCGGGCGACGGGGCGGTCGTTGATCGTGGGGTTCAATTACCGGTATTCGCCGGTGCGGACGTTGTTCAAGCAGGTGTTGATGAGCGGGATCATCGGGCATGTGAAGGGGGCGAATTTCGAGTGGCTGCTCGATACGCATCATGGCGCGGATTATTTCCGGCGCTGGCACCGGCGCAAGGCGAATTCGGGCGGGCTGTTCGTGCACAAGGCGACGCATCATTTCGATTTGCTGAACTGGTGGCTGGGCTCGGTTCCCAAGCGGGTGACGGCGCTGGGGGGGCGGGTGTTCTACCGGCCGGAGATGGGGGATGCGTTGGGGTTGGAGGATCGGGGCGAGCGGTGTGCGGGGTGTCCGGCGTTTGGGCGGTGCGGGTTTCGGTTGGATGTGGCGGGATCGGCGCATTTGACTGCGTTGTATGCGGATCCGGAGGCGCATGACGGGTACTGGCGGGATGCCTGTGTGTTCAGCGGAGACATCGATATCGAGGACCGGATGAATGCGATGATCGAGTACGAGAACGGGGTGGTGGCGAATTATGCGTTGACGGCGTTCAACCCGTGCGAGGGGTATCGGGTGGTTTTTGATGGGACGCGGGGGCGGGCGGAGCTGCGCAATGTCGAGCGGCGGGCGGTGAATGGGGATGGCAGCCTGGTGGTGCCGGCGGCGGCGGAGGAGGATGTGATCGTGGTGCAGCCGCAGTTCGGGCGGCAATATGTGTTGCGTTTGCCGCAGACGAAGGGGCTGCATGGCGGGGGGGATGCGGTGATGCTGGCGCGGTTGTTCGGGCCGGCGTCGAATGACGAGTATGGGCATGTGGCGGATGAGCGGGCAGGGGCGTGGTCGGCGATGGTGGGGATGGCGGCCAATGCGTCGCTGGCCTCGGGGGGGGCGGTGGCATTGGCTGGGCTGGTGGACGAGGTGCCGCGGCCGGATTATGCGGCGGCGCCGTTCGGGCCGGAGGCGGTGTGGCGCGACTTCGATGCGGCGCGGTATCCGTTCCTGGAGGGGGCGGAGGTTTTGTAGGGCGGGGTCGGATCTGCGTCACTTCCGTTCGGTTGATGTGTTTGGGCGATCTATGTGCGGATCGGATGGGCTCGCAGCCTGTCGGAGCGGGGTATTTGGTCGGCGACGGTCTCGATTGGGGTGGTTGCGTTCTCTGGTGCGGCGCAGGGCGGTCGAATTGGTGCTTGCTGTGATTTTGTCTGGCTCGATCGGGCGGTGGCGCGGCAAAGCGCGCGGCGAGCGACAGATGGTGCGCTTCGCGGCCGATCGCGATGATCGGCTCGATCCCTGCCGCGGCACACGTGTTCACAGTGGCCTCGCGGAAGCATCCGTTATCCGCCGGCAGCGTTACGACTTGACCAAATTGGTCGGGCAGAGCCGCGATCTTGCCGGGCATCGGCGCACGCTGCCGCTTGTCGTTCGGCGCCTGCACCGCATCGGTCGGGATCACCAGCAGGCTGGCCGCCGCCGCTGCATCGTCGGCGTCAGTCCACGATCTGGGTCACCTTGTGGGACCCCTTCGCGCCGTTCCGATTGGGTCCGACCGTCCGGACGCGCTCCAGGGTCTCGACTTTGATCCCCTATCGTCTTCAGCCCGGCCAGGAAGGCGCGGCAAGTGTGGCCAGCCCAAGACGTGGTCTCCATGAACTGGGCAATGCTGGCCCCCTCGGTGCGGCGGAGCAGGGCGAGGACCGTTTCCTGCTTGGGGCCCCCTCGCGCGGCTTGCGCGGTGCGTTGGTGACCCGCGGTGCTGTCTCGGCGCGCAGGGAGCGGAGGGCGTCCATCGGCGCCTCCAGTGCGGCAACGATGTCAGTGCCGCGGTTGTTCTGGTCATTCCAGGCGGCGAGCACTGCGGCGGCGGCGGCGCGGAGGTTGGCCCGTGGCTTGGGCGCTCCCGTGGTGGCGTCGACCTTCGTTAGCCGCGCGACCTCGTCACGCAGATCGACCACGCTGCGCTCCAGTTCCGCAATCGCGTCGGGGGAAGCGATATCGACACCCAAATTCTTCATAAGGTCATCGGATTGTGGCCGGTTCTGCCACCCGTCATGCATCACTTAGTCTCGCGCCGGACGCAGCGGGAGGAGATGTTGGTATGTCGTGAAAATCGGCTTACTATAGGCCGAATAGTCAAGTCAAAATCTTAAAATAAAATCAATTCATATAATAAGAATTCCCTCAGTCTATTGCTAGACTGAGGGTGATCCTTCGATGGTTCGAAAACCACCTTGCCGTGGCTTTCCTACCGATTTCCCATCGGCATCCGACTTCCGATTGCGTGCTGTGTCAAGCCCAGATACGATCCGCCACCGACATTCTGGAAAGACTTGAAAAATGCGTATTCTAGGCGTGGACGGGGGCATCGCATCGGTAGGCTGGGCGGTGATGGATGCACCGGAGGCCGAGGGCTTGGATGGGCGCATTGTCGCCTGCGGGTCGCGCTGTTTTGATGCGCCGGAGACCGATAAGGAGCGCACGCCGACTAACCAGATCCGGCGTCAGAAGCGCGGCATGCGGCGGGTAATCAAGCGGCGACGGTTACGAATGAACAAGGTGCGCGGTTTGTTTGCGGCTCACGGGTTGCTAAGCGATGCCGGACGGGACGCGCTGCGGCTTGGGGTGAATCCTTGGCAAGCGCGTGCCGATGGGCTTTCGCGGGCGCTGAGCGGGACAGAATTGGCTGCGGCGTTGGGTCATATCGCGGCACATCGCGGGTTTCGGTCCAATTCCAAGCGCGACCGCGGGGCAAATGCTGCTGACGAAAGCTCGAAGATGTTGAAGGCGATCGCAGCAACGCAGGAACGGCTGGGACAATACGCGACAGTGGGGGCAATGTTTGCCGCAGATCCGGCATTTGCCGAGCGCAAGCGCAATCGGGGTGGCGATTTTTCGCGGTCGGTGTTGCGGGACGACCATGCTGATGAGGTTAAGAAGTTTTTTGCCGCGCAGCGCAGGCTTGGTAGTGGATTGGCGAGCATAGCGTTCGAAGCGGAATTTGCCGAGGCGGCATTTTTTCAGCGCCCGTTGCAGGATTCCGACGCATTGGTTGGTGTTTGTCCGTTTGAACCTGATCAGAAACGCACGGCACGGCGGGGGTATTCGTTCGAACTGTTTCGCTTCCTGTCGCGGTTGAACACGCTGAAACTGGTCTGGCGGGGCGGAGAGCGCAGGATATCCCAGGAAGAACTGGTGATTGTGGCGGGCGATTTTGGAAAGACCAAAAAAATAAGCTTCACGGCACTGCGCAAGGCGCTGGAAATTGACCCATCAGTGTCCTTCGACGGCATCAAGCGCGAGGATGAAAAGAACGACGTTGTGGCACGCAGTGGCAACGCCGCCGAGGGCACAGCGACCTTGCGGGCGGCGTTGGGCGATGGTTGGGCGGAGCAGACACCAGATGTTCTGGATCGGATGGCTGAGATCATTACTTTTCGCGACGATCTTGGGTCAATCGAGGCCGGGCTGCGCGAGGTTGGCGCGGCGCCGGACGCAGTTTCGGCGGTGCTCGCGGCGATAGGAGGTTTCAACGGTTTCAAGGGGGCGGGGCATATTTCAGCCAAGGCGGCGCGCACCCTGTTGCCGGGTTTGTGGCAAGGGATGATGTATTCTGATGCCTGCAAGGATGTCGGCTACGATCATTCGGCGCCAGGACAGATCGATCTTAACGACATCAAGAATCCGGTTGCGCGCAAGGCGCTGGGGGAAATGCTCGCGCAAATTCGGGCGGTGATGCGCGCCTACGGTCCGATCGACCGAATTCATGTCGAACTTGCCCGCGACGTCGGCAAATCGGCCGAGGAACGCGACAAGATCAAGTCCGGCATCGAAAAAAAGAACAAGGAGCGTGACCGGGCGCGGGATCGGTTTCGTGAACAACTCGGGCAGGAGCCGCATGGCGAGGACATGCTGCGGTTTGAGTTATGGGAAGAACAGAATGGGCGCTGCCTCTACAGCGACGAGGCTATTCCGGTACAGGCGGTGATTTCGTCGGATAACCGGGCGCAGATCGACCATATCCTGCCGTGGAGCCGGTTTGGCGATGACAGTTTCAACAACAAGACTTTGTGCCTGGCGAAGGCCAACCAGGACAAAGCCGGGCGGACGCCTTGGGAGTGGTTCGAGAAAGCCAAATTGCCCGAAGCGTGGGAGGCCTATGTTGCTGGCGTTGAAGGCTGCAAGTCGATGAAAGGCTTCAAGAAACGCGGGCATTATCTGCGCAAGAACGCGGCTGAGGTTGAGGACAGTTTCCGCAATCGCAATCTTGGCGATACGCGCTACGCGACGCGGGCGCTGCTGTCGAAACTGGTGGAGCATTACGGGAAGGACGGGGTGCAAATTCTGGCGCGACCCGGGGCGCTGACATCGAAATTGCGTCGCGGCTGGGGGTTGCAGGGGCTGAAAAAAGGCGAAGACGGCAAGCGGCTGGAGGATGACCGGCATCATGCGCTGGATGCGATTGTGCTGGCGGCGACGACGCAGTCGATGGTGCAGAACCTGACGCGGGCTTTTCAGGATGCCGAGAAGAAGGGGTTGGCGCGGCAATTTGCCGGGGAATTTGTCGTCGCACCGTGGCCGGGGTTTCGGTTGGATGCGGAAAAAGCGGTGGAGGCGGTGTTTGTGTCCCGCCCTGAGCGGCGGCGGGTGCCGGGGGAAGCGCATGCGGCAACGATCAAGCAGGTTCGGGTGGTGGAGGGCGCCGATGTGGTGTTCGTGCGGAAGTTTGTCGACAAGTTGACCGAGAAGGACCTCGATCTGATCCCGGTGCCAGCGCCGTATGGGCGGATTGCCGACCCTGCGAAATTGCGCGATGCGATGATTGCCGCGATCCGGGAGTGGTGGGCTGAGGGGCGGAAAGTCGATGCGCCGCCGCGCATGCCGAACGGTCGGGATGTGATCCGGAAGGTGCGGGTGGCGACGACGGATAAGGTCGCAGTGGCGGTGCGCGGCGGGACGGCGGATCGCGGGGACATGGCGCGGGTGGATGTGTTTCGAAAGGCAAATAAGCGAGGGAAGATCGAGTTTTATCTGGTGCCGATTTATCCGCATCAGATTGCGACAATGGATCGGCCTCCCAACCTCGCAGTCATCCAGGCAAAGCCGGAAGGCGATTGGGAGGCAATGGATAGCAATTGCGATTTCTTGTTCAGTCTATTTCAGAATAGTCTATTTGAAATATTGAAACCGGATGGTGAGATTTTACGTGGTTATTTTAAGGGATTGGACCGCGCAACGAGCAACCTCGCATTGGCACATCCGAACTCGCAATTGAATCAGGTGCGCGGTATCGGTCCAAGGCGATTGATTTCATTTCAAAAGCTTGTGGTTGATCGACTTGGTGGCATTGTAGTTGTGGAACGCGAGAACCGAACATGGCATGGCGAGGTGTGCACGTAACTCAACCTGCCCGGCTGTCGCTGACAGACGGGCAACTGGTGGTCGATCAAACCGACGGCGTGGCTAAAATCCCGCTGGAGGACGTTGCATGGCTGGTGCTCGACACCCCACAGGCGACCCTGACCACGGCACTGCTGTCGGCCTGCATGGCGGCCGGGTTGGCGATTGTGACCACCGATGCGCGGCATACACCGTCGGGCCTGATGCTGCCGTTCCATGGCCATTTCCGTCAGGGTGCAGTGGCCGCGTTGCAGGCGGATATCTCGACGCCGTTGCGCAAACGGTTGTGGCAAAGCGTGGTGCAGGCCAAGATTGCCAATCAGGCGGCGATGTTGACCGAGGCTGGCGGCGATGGCCGGGCGATTGCTGCGATGGCTGTGCTGGTGGCGTCCGGCGATACTGCCAATGTCGAAGCTCGGGCGGCACGGGCCTATTGGGGCGGGCTGTTTACCGGATTTCGGCGTGAAGATGGCACTGACAAGCGCAATATGCTGTTGAATTACGGTTACGCGGTGGTTCGGGCGGCGGTGGCGCGTGGTTTGGTCGCTGCGGGGTTGCTGCCGGCGTTCGGCATCGGGCATGCCAGCGCGTCCAACGCGTTCAACCTCGCCGATGACATGGTCGAGCCGTTCCGCCCGTTTGTTGACCGGGTGGTGCTGCGATTGACCGATGGCGGCCGGGTCAACGAGGGTGAACCAACCCTGGCCGAGCGCCGTGAACTGGCCGCTCTGCCGTTGCAAGCCGCACGGATGGGGCGGGACGTGATGTCGGTTCTCGCTGCTACGGAGCAGGTCGCCGAAAGCCTGGTGCGGGCGATGGAGGCCAAGACCCATGCAATGCTGGTTCTGCCCAGCCTTGTTGTTGCAAAATGAAAGCCGAGGAGGCGCGGTTCGTGTGGGTGTTCGTGTTCTTCGATTTGCCGGTTGGCACCAAGACCGAACGGCGCCTGGCGTCGAAATTCCGCATGGTCCTGAAGGATGATGGGTTCCTGATGCTGCAATTCTCGGTCTATGCGCGGATTTGCCGGGGCGATGATGGCGCTGCCGTGCATATTCGTCGGGTCACCCACGCGTTACCCGGCAAAGGCAGCGTGCGAGCATTGCAGGTCACGGATCGCCAGTATGCACGAATGCATCTGCTGCTCGGCTCTCAAGGAAAAAACGAGCGAGTCGCGCCGCAGCAGATGGTTCTGTTGTGATTTCCGCCCCGGCAAGAGGACGAAAATCACAGCAGAAACATATGCTTGTAGCGAGCGGAGCCTACCACAGGGAAATCGGTAGGGAAGCCACGGCTGCCAGCGACCGGGCGCGTGCTGAGATCGCAGCCTACCACAGGGAAATCGGTAGGGAAGCCACGGCGACATTCATCGCTAGTGACAGGCTTTATACAGCCTACCACAGGGAAATCGGTAGGGAAGCCACGGCTTATGTGAGCATGTGGTGTAGTGTGGTAAAAGCCTACCACAGGGAAATCGGTAGGGAAGCCACGGCGAATCACCTCGGCGGCGTCACCACCCGTCCAGCCTACCACAGGGAAATCGGTAGGGAAGCCACGGCCGTGGCGTTGACATACAGCGTTTGCATTCGAGCCTACCACAGGGAAATCGGTAGGGAAGCCACGGCGCCGGTTGAAAGCGATAGCATCGCGCTGCGAGCCTACCACAGGGAAATCGGTAGGGAAGCCACGGCCAAATGGCGCTTCCATTGTATATCGCCCAAAGCCTACCACAGGGAAATCGGTAGGGAAGCCACGGCTCGAATCGTCAGTGACGCCAACGCCGTCGCAGCCTACCACAGGGAAATCGGTAGGGAAGCCACGGCCTCGCCCGTGGCCTCCGACTGCTGCTGCATAGCCTACCACAGGGAAATCGGTAGGGAAGCCACGGCTTGTATGGGCGTGCTATGTCGTGTGGCAAAAGCCTACCACAGGGAAATCGGTAGGGAAGCCACGGCCCCTCCGGGCGGTTTGCGCCTGGGGTGAGTAGCCTACCACAGGGAAATCGGTAGGGAAGCCACGGCCCTATAAAGGCGCGGATGGTATCCGCTGGAAGCCTACCACAGGGAAATCGGTAGGGAAGCCACGGCCCAGTTCTGCCTCGTCAACGTCGTCCGCGAAGCCTACCACAGGGAAATCGGTAGGGAAGCCACGG
This sequence comes from Rhodospirillales bacterium, assembly GCA_947447625.1. Taxonomy (GTDB): domain Bacteria; phylum Pseudomonadota; class Alphaproteobacteria; order Acetobacterales; family Acetobacteraceae; genus CAIYPH01. The sequence continues at coordinate 23,001 of CANFKS010000065.1, forward strand.
CTATGAGGCCAATAACCTTGGCGATATCGACAGCCTACCACAGGGAAATCGGTAGGGAAGCCACGGCTGCTAGACGCGGTGGAGGGAATCCGCGCCGAGCCTACCACAGGGAAATCGGTAGGGAAGCCACGGCGCCAGCGGTCCGGCATCAGCGTAGCAGCCCAGCCTACCACAGGGAAATCGGTAGGGAAGCCACGGCGCAATCAAGGTCTCATCCACCCCCATGAAGAGCCTACCACAGGGAAATCGGTAGGGAAGCCACGGCATCGAGGAGGTAACGTCTTCATTCGTGATGAGCCTACCACAGGGAAATCGGTAGGGAAGCCACGGCAAAACAAGCCTCCAAATCTGGAATAGGCGTAGCCTACCACAGGGAAATCGGTAGGGAAGCCACGGCTGACGCGCCGCGCGGGAGGCGCTACCGCGCAGCCTACCACAGGGAAATCGGTAGGGAAGCCACGGCCGACCGTCGCCACGATAAGCGCCAGCCGGGAGCCTACCACAGGGAAATCGGTAGGGAAGCCACGGCGTGTGTATCCCAGCCAAGCAGCCACTACTTAGCCTACCACAGGGAAATCGGTAGGGAAGCCACGGCCCGGCGCTCTGGCCATGGTGCGATGGGGCGAGCCTACCACAGGGAAATCGGTAGGGAAGCCACGGCGGTTATTCCGACCAAAACCAAAGCCCCCTTAGCCTACCACAGGGAAATCGGTAGGGAAGCCACGGCCCGGATTGAGTTCGATTGCGTGGCAAGCGCAGCCTACCACAGGGAAATCGGTAGGGAAGCCACGGCACGTCAACATTGACATTGCTCTCCGGCGACGAAAGCGAGGCACTGACGCAGTGCTACCTCGCCCGTGCCTGGGCGAAGAGAGGAGCGGACCTGCGCGTTCCCGCACCGGG
>CANFKS010000066.1 GCA_947447625.1 Rhodospirillales bacterium
CCAACCTCGTTCTGCAAGCGCCCGCGGACGCGGGCCCAAACCGCGGCGAGCTGCTCAAGCTGGCCGTGGACCGGCTCATGACGGTGGAACTCGCCAGGTGACTGATCGTTCGACACGCCACCCTCCTGGATCTCCGCTACGGAGCTCAACACACAAAACACAACGATCTTCTACAGGTTAACCCGCCAACGCCTGGCGCTTCAGCAAAATTCATTAACCTATAGTATCGAGATATCCTATGCCCGATGATCCAGGCGCGCAATCAGAAAATCGTCTGAAACAGTCCAAAACGCAGCCGTTGAAGTAAAATAAAAAATTAAACCTGTTAGGTTTTGAAAGCGCGCTATTTTTTTACTTTAGCCGCCCTTGAGAGGGCGCACAAAACAGGCTCGGCTATCCATGATTTGCATCACGGCTAGCCGAGGGTTTAGACAAATCCAGCCGGCTTACTTTGCCGCGATGGCTTTCACACGGGCCGAAAGACGCGAAATCTTGCGGGAAACCGTGTTGAGATGAGCGACACCTTTGATCACGGCGCGTTGCATCTCCGGCTGGGCTGCGCGCAGGGCGGCGGTGGCGGCGTCCTTGTCACCTGACGAAATCGCTTCCTCGACCTGCTTCACAAAGGTGCGCATGCGAGACATGCGGGCCTTGTTGCGCGCGGTGCGGCGTTCGGTCTGGCGGATGCGCTTGCGCGCTGAAGCTGTATTGGCCATCGGGTCTCTTCAATCAAAACAGAGGAAGCGTCGGGTACGCACAGTGCGGATCAAGCGGGCGTTCTAGGCAGCGCGGCTTGACGAGTCAAGCAAGCCGATGCCGATCACCCGCGGAAGTTGGCCTTTCGCTTTTCCGCGAAGGCGTTCATCCCCTCGATCTGGTCGGCGGTGCCGAACAGCGACAGGAACAGCGAACGCTCGGTCTTCACCCCCTCGGTCAGGGTCGTCTCGTAAGCGCGGTTCACGGCATTTTTCGCCATGGCCAGCGCGATGGGAGACAAGCTGGCAAGCTTCTCAGCCACTTTCATGGCCTCGGCGAGCAACTGATCCGCCGGCACCACGCGGGTGACGAGATTGGCGCGCTCGGCCTCGGCCGCATCCATCATCCGCCCGGTCAGGATCATATCCATCGCCTTGGACTTGCCGACCGCGCGGGTCAACCGCTGGGTGCCCCCGGCGCCCGGTATCACGCCGAGGTTGATCTCGGGCTGGCCGAATTTGGCGCTCTCGGCGGCGATGATCATATCGCACATCATCGCCAACTCGCAGCCACCGCCGAGCGCAAACCCCGCCACCGCGGCGATCACCGGCTTTTTCACCCGCAGCACCGTCTCCCAATGATTGCCGATGAAATCATTCAGCATCACCGCAGGGTAGGTCCGGCTTTTCATTTCCTTGATGTCGGCCCCGGCGGCAAACGCCTTCTCGGTGCCGGTGATGATGATCGCACCGATCGCGGGATCGGCATCGAATGCGAGCAGTTGCGCGCCAAGCTCCTGCATCAGCTGGTCGCACAGCGCATTCAGCGCCGCCGGCCGGTTCAGCCGGATCAGGCCGACCGGCCCGTGCGTTTCGACCACGATCATCTCGGGCAGCATCATTTCAGCCATCACACAACTCTCCTCGCGCGGTGGCGCGTTCTAGCTAGCGTTGCGCCCGCGGGCAATAGAACGTGCTGCGTCCGGATTGCACGATCCGCGTGATCCCGGCGCATTTCGGCGGCCCCGGGCATTGCCCGCAGGCCTCGCCCTCCCGGCCATAGACCTTCCAGGCATGCTGGAAATAGCCGAGTTCCCCGTCAGGCTGCACAAAGTCGCGCAACGTGGACCCCCCGGCAGCGATCGCCTCGTTCAATGTCGCCTTGATTTCGCGCACCAGCTTTGCGGCGGGCCGGCCCACCACGGTCTCCGCCAGGCGTGCCGGATCGAGCCCGGCGCGGAACAACGCCTCGCACACATAGATATTCCCGAGTCCCGCCACCACGCGTTGATCCAGCAGCGCCGCCTTGATCGGCGTCCGCTTCGCCCACAGGGCTGCCGACAGCACATCGGCCGTGAACGCGGCTTCGAGCGGCTCCGGACCCAGATCCGCAAGCAGCCGGTGCGCATCCTCCCCCGCCGTCGGCACCAGATCAACCGCCCCGAACCGCCGCGGATCGACAAACCCCACGCGCCAGCCGTCGTCGGTCTCCAGCACGATGTGCTCATGCGCCACCGCCGCGTTGCGCCCCGCCGGCTCCACCAGCATCCGCCCGGACATGCCGAGATGGATCAGCACGCTGTCATCGCCGTCGAGCCGCATCAAAATATACTTCGCACGGCGACGAAAGCCGATCACCCGCGCGCCCGTCAGGCGCATCGCGAGTCCGGCAGGGAAGGGGAAGCGCAGCCCGGCGCGATTGACCTCGGCGCGGCGGATCACCCGCCCCGCCAACTTCGCTTCCAGACCGCGCATCACGGTTTCGACTTCGGGGAGTTCCGGCATGATGCGACCAAGCGTATAGAGTGTCAGCCATGAGCGACAGCCCCTCCCCCGAGACTCCGCCCCCCGCCCCCATCTCCGGCGCGCCCCTCTCTGGCGCGCCCCTCTCTGGCGCGACCAGCATCGATTTCGGCTACCGTCAGGTGCCGCGCGCCGAAAAATCGGCCATGGTCCGCGCCGTGTTCGACAGCGTGGCGCCGAAATACGACATCATGAACGACCTGATGTCCCTCGGTGTGCACCGGCTGTGGAAACGCATCTTCATCACCGCACTCGACCCTCGGCCCAACCGCACCCTGCTCGACCTCGCCGGCGGCACCGGAGACATCACCTTCGGCTGGCTCGCCAACGGCGGCGGCCCCGCCATTCTCTCGGACATCAACGCCGCCATGCTCTCCGTCGGCCGCGAGCGCGCGCTGGGCAAGGGCCTCGCCGCCGGCCTCACGTTCCTGACCGCGGATGCCGAACATTTGCCGCTGCCCGATCGCAGCCAGGACACCGTCTCCATGGCCTTCGGCCTGCGCAACTGCACCGACAAGCGCGCCGTCCTGAAGGAAGCCCGCCGCGTGCTCAAGCCGGGCGGGCGCTTCCTCTGCCTCGAATTCAGCCGCGTGCGGGTGGCCGCCCTCGAACCGATCTATGACGCCTGGTCCTTCAAGGTGCTGCCCCGCATCGGCCAAATGGTCGCCAACGACGCCGACAGCTACCAATATCTCGCCGAAAGCATCCGCACCTTCCCCGACCAGGAAACCCTCGCCGGCATGATGGAGGAGGCCGGGCTCGACGCCGTGCGCGTGCGCAACCTCTCCGGCGGCATCGCGGCGATCCACAGCGGATGGCGCCTATGACCTTGGCCGGCAAGCGCGTCCTCCTCATCGTCACCGGCGGCATCGCGGCCTTCAAGGCGCTCGAACTGATCCGCCTGCTCCGCAAATCCGGCTGCGCCGTCACCTGCGTGCTGACCAAGGGCGGCGCCCAGTTCGTCACCCCGCTCTCGCTCCAGGCCCTCAGCGAACACCACGTCTATACCGACCTGTTCTCCCTCACCGACGAGAGCGAAATGGGCCATATCCAGCTCTCCCGCAGCGCCGACCTCGTCGTCGTCGCCCCCGCCAGCGCCGACATCCTGGCGAAAATGGCCGCAGGCCTGGCCGATGACCTCGCCTCCACCCTGCTGCTGGCCACCGACAAGCGCGTCCTGGTGGCGCCTGCGATGAACGTCCGGATGTGGAGCCACCCCGCCACCACCGCCAACATGGCCACGCTCGCCGCCCGCGGCGTCGCCGTCATCGGTCCCGACGAAGGCGCCATGGCCTGCAACGAATTCGGCGCCGGCCGCCTGTCCGAACCGCCCGCCATCCTCGCCGCCATCGAGGCCCTCCTCGCCGGCCCCAAGCCGCTCGCCGGCCGCCACGCCCTCGTCACCTCGGGCCCGACCCACGAGCCGATCGACCCGGTGCGCTACATCGCCAACCGCTCGTCGGGCAAACAGGGTCACGCCATCGCCGCCGCCCTCGCGGGTCTCGGCGCCCGCGTCACCCTGGTCAGCGGCCCCGTCGCGCTGCCCGATCCCGCCGGGGTCACGGTGGTGCGGATCGAAACCGCCGCCCAGATGCTCGCCGCCTGCCAAGCCGCCCTGCCCGCCGACATCGCCGTCTTCGCTGCCGCCGTCGCGGATTGGCGCATGGCGCACGCCACCGATCGCAAAATGAAAAAGACCCCCGGCGGCGCCCCTCCCGCCCTCGAACTCACCCCCAACCCCGACATCCTCGCCACCATCGCCGCCCCCGGCCCCGGCCGCCCCGGCCTCGTCGTCGGCTTCGCGGCCGAAACGCATGACCTGCGCCACCACGCCGAGGACAAGCGGCGCCGCAAAGGCGCCGACTGGATCATCGCCAACGACGTCAACCCCGCCACCGGCATCATGGGCGGCACCGAAAACCAAATTCACCTGGTCAGCGCCGCCGGCATCGAGGATTGGCCGCGCCTGGCCAAGGACGATGTCGCCGCCCGTCTCGCCATCCGCATCGCCGACGCCCTGCAATGAGCATTCCCGTCTCCGTCAAGCGCCTGCCCCACAGCGCGGGCCTGCCGCTGCCGTCCTACGCCACAACCGGCGCCGCCGGGCTCGACCTGATCGCCGCCGTTGCGGAGCCGATCGTCCTCGCCCCCGGCGCCCGCATCCTGGTGCCCACCGGCCTCGCCATCGCCCTGCCGGCGGGCTACGAACTCCAGGTCCGCCCCCGCTCCGGCCTCGCCCTGAAAAACGGCATCGTCCTGCCCAATGCGCCCGGCACCGTCGATGAGGACTACCGGGGCGAACTCCAGGTGATCGTGATGAACGCCGGCACCGAACCCTTCACCATCACCCGCGGCATGCGCATCGCCCAGGCCATCCTGGCCCCCGTGGTGCGGCTCTCCTGGCACGAAACCGATACCCTGCCCGAGACCGCCCGCGGCGCAGGTGGCTTCGGCAGCACGGGTGTCCTCGGCAGCACGGGTGTACTTGGCAGCACGGGCGTGACCGCCCCCCCACCCCGCACTGTCACATAACGGACACCGCCCCACCGGGTGACAGGCCGGGCGGTCTGGGCTAAGTGCGGCGCCACGATCCCGTCTGCGCCGCATTCTTCCCCGGTACCCGCATGAACCGCCGCGATCTTCCCGCCGGCCTGTCCGGACGGCATATGCCGAACCTCTGGGATATCGCGGCCATCCTGGCCGTGGCCATCCTGCTCGTCGCCATCGCCCAGGCCGGGCGCGGCACACTGGTGCCCCTCGAACAACTCGACCAGCCCGCCATCACGCTCGATCCCTGGCGCCTGCCCGAATTCGCGCTGCGCACCACGCTGCGGATGTTCGCAGCCCTGGCCTGCTCGCTGCTCTTCACCTTCACCTACGCGCCCCTGGCCGCCAAAAGCCGCCGCGCCGGGCTGATCATGATCCCGGTGCTGGATGTCCTGCAATCCGTCCCCATCCTGGGCTTCCTCACCTTCACCACCGCTTTTTTCATGGGCCTCTTCCCCGGCCGCGTGATGGGCCTCGAACTGGCCGCCATCTTCGCCATCTTCACCAGCCAGGCCTGGAACATGGCCTTCAGCTTCTACCAGTCCCTCACCACCGTCCCCGCCGATCTCGACGAAGCCACCCGCGGCTTCCGCCTCACGGGCTGGCAACGCTTCTGGCGCCTCGAAGTGCCGTTCGCCATGCCCGGCCTCGTCTGGAACACCATGCTCTCGATGTCCGCCGGCTGGTTCTTCGTCGTCGCCTCCGAGGCCATCACCCTGGGCGAAACCAGCTGGAAACTGCCGGGCATCGGCGCCTATGTGGCCCTCGCCCTCGAAAAGCGCGACATCGGCGCCGTCTTCTGGGCCATCGGCGCCATGCTCGCCGTCATCCTCGCCTATGACCAGTTGCTGTTCCGCCCGTTGGTCGCCTGGTCCACCAAATTCCGCTTCGAAACCACCGCCAGTGCCCAAACCGACGACCCCTGGATGCTCGCTTTGCTCCGCCGCACCCATTTGCTGCGCCAAGGCGGCGACGGGATCGGCCGCGCCTTCACCTGGGTCACCGGCCTGCGCCTCGGCCGCCCCTTCACCCCCCCCACCAAAGCGGCCCGCCGCAACTGGCTCGGCGACGCCCTGTTCGGCACGCTCGTCGCCGCCGCCCTGGGCTGGGCGCTGTGGCAGATCTGGGGCTACGTCACCGCCGAACTCGGCTGGACCGACCTGCTCGACGCGATCCTGCTCGGCGCCATCACGCTGCTGCGCGTCGTCGTGCTGATGGCGCTGGCCGCCATCATCTGGGTGCCGATCGGTGTCTGGCTCGGGCTGCGGCCCGCCTGGGCACAACGGGTGCAGCCCGTCGCGCAATTCCTCGCCGCCTTCCCCGCCAACCTGCTGTTCCCGCCCTTCGTCGTCGTCATCGTCGCCTTCCACCTGAACGTGGATATCTGGCTCACCCCCCTGATGGTCCTCGGCACCCAGTGGTACATCCTGTTCAACGTCATCGCCGGCGCCTCGGCCTTCCCCGGCGATCTGCGTGAAGCCGCCCAATTGTTCCGCGTCGGCGGCTGGCTGTGGTGGCGCAAGGTGATCCTGCCCGGCGTGGTGCCCTATTTCGTCACCGGCGCCATCACCGCGTCCGGCGGCTCCTGGAACGCCTCCATCGTCGCCGAAGTCGCCTCCTGGGGTGACACCAAACTGGCCGCCCACGGCCTCGGCGCCTATATCGCGCAAGCCACCGACGCCGGCAATTTCCAGCGCGTGGTGCTCGGCGTCGTCGTCATGGCGCTCTACGTGCTCGCCATGAACCGCCTGATCTGGCGCCCGCTCTATGCCTTCGCCAGCCGCCGCACCACGCTCGGGTAGGAGAGACCCCCATGCAGGAACTGATGTCCGTCCGCGGCTGCCGCCAAGCCTATCACAAGGACAGCAACGCCGACCTCGTCGTGCTCGATGACGTCAACCTCTCCCTCCAGGAGGGCGAAATCGTCGGCCTTCTCGGCCGCTCCGGCTCCGGCAAATCCACCCTGCTGCGCATCGTCGCCGGCCTCCTCACCCCCACCGCCGGCGAAGTCACCTGGCACGGCAAGGCCCTGCGCGGCCCGGCCGAGGGGGTCGCGATGGTGTTCCAGAGCTTCGCCCTCTTCCCTTGGCTCACCGTGCAGGAAAACGTCGAACTCGGCCTCGAGGCCCAGGGCGTCGGCCGTGCCGAACGCGAGCGCCGCGCCGAGGCCGCCATCGACCTCATCGGCCTCGGCGGCTTCGAAAGCGCCTACCCCAAGGAACTCTCGGGCGGCATGCGCCAGCGCGTCGGCCTCGCCCGCGCCCTCGTCGTGCACCCCGACCTGCTGCTGATGGACGAACCCTTCTCCGCCCTCGATGTCCTCACCGCGGAAACCCTGCGCACCGATCTCATCGACCTCTGGATCGAGCGCAAACTCCCCGTCAAATCCATCCTCATCGTCACCCACAACATCGAGGAGGCCGTCCTGCTCTGCGACCGCATCCTCGTCTTCTCCTCCAACCCCGGCCGCGTCGCCCACGAACTCCAGGTCGGCTTCGCGCACCCGCGCAACCGCCTCGACCCCGCCTTCCGCAAGCAGGTCGACGACATCTACGCCCTCATGACCCGCCGCGCCGTCCCCTCCACCCCCACCGCCGCCGCCGCCGACACCGGCTTCGCCACCCCGCTGCACGCCGTCTCCACCAACCTCCTCGCCGGCCTCATCGAAACCCTCGCCGCCGCCCCCTATGACGGCAAGGCCGACCTGCCCGCCTTGGCCGGCGCCCTGCAACTCGAAGCCGACGAACTCCTGCCCATGGGCGAAACCCTGCAAACCCTCGGCTTCGGAGACATCGCCGAAGGCGACCTGCATCTCACCGACCCCGGCCGTCACTTCGCCCACGCCGACATGGACACCCGCAAGGCCCTGTTCGCCCATGCCCTGCGCACCCGCGTCCCCCTCGCGCGCGCCATCCGCAAAACCCTCGACGAACGTTGGAACCACCGCTCCGCCGCCGTCCGCTTCCGCGACGAACTGGAAGACCACATGTCGCCCGACTACGCCGAGGAAACCCTCCAGGCCGTCATCGGCTGGGCCCGCTACGCCGAACTCTTCAGCTTCGACGACGAAGCCGACCAGTTCACCCTCGAAGACATCGACGCCGCCGCCTGATCCGCTCGAGCAACCCCAAAAAACCCGTTGCGCCGGTTTTTTTCCTATCATAAAACGCCTCGTATGGAAGTATTTATAACCAACCAGGGCCCGGGCAGCCCCAGTGATCCGCTCACCAGGCTTCTGGCAGCGATCCTCGCGTGGCTGCGCGCCCTGTTGGCCGAGCACCAGGCCACCCTGCTCGCCCCCGCTCCCAGCAGCAGCGCTCTCCCCCCGGAAACGACCACAAAACCGCGCCACACGGCCAAGCGCTCCCGCGCCCGCCATGCCGGCGCACCGCCACGCATCGCCCCTCGCCCCATGCCGATGCGCCCCCGCGCCGTGGTCCCCCGCGCCGTGGTCCCCCGCGCCGTGGTCTCCCGTGTCGTGAACCCCCGTGTTGTGAAGCCCTGGGGCATGACGGCGGGCCTCCCGCGCCCACGCCTCGTCGCCCCTTCCTGACTGTCATCATACAAAACCAAGCCGACCCAACGCGCCGCCCCCATCCGGGCAGCGCGAACGCAGCATCGTACCCATGCCCGGACAACAGATCCCCGTGCCTCAAGCCGCTGCCAGCAGGCTCCGCGTATAGGCGTGAAGCGGCCGCGCAAACACCTGCTCCACCGGCCCCTGCTCCACGATCGCGCCCTGGTACATCACCAGCACCCGGTCGCACAAATGCCGCACCACCGACAGATCATGGCTGATAAACAGCATCGCGAACGCATGATCCCGCCGCAACCGCTGCAACAAGGCGAGCAACTGCGCCTGGATCGACACATCAAGCCCCGAGACGATCTCATCGGCCACCAGCAATTTCGGCACCAGACACACCGCGCGCGCGATATTCACCCGCTGCCGCTGCCCGCCCGACAACTGCGATGGCGTCCGTCCCCCGATCTCCGGCGCCAGCCCCATCTCCGCCAGCAACGCGCTGGCCCGCATGGCCCGCGTCGCCCGATCCGCCCCCGCCGCCTCCAGTGCGGCCGTGATGATATCCGCCACCCTTCGGCGCGGATTGAGTGCGGATTGCGGATCCTGAAACACCATCTGCGCCGTCCTGATCCGATGCCGCCGCGCCGCCTCCCCCGGCACCGACACGATCCGCCCATCCAACCGGATGGTCCCCGAACTCGGCCGCTCCAGCCCCATCAACAACCGCCCGAGCGTCGACTTCCCGCTGCCGGATTCCCCCACCACCGCGACAAACTCCCCCGCCGCGATATCGAAATCCACATCGATCACCGCCCGCGTCTGTCGCCTGCGGAACACCGAGCCGGTGCGGAAAATCTTCCCCAACCCGCGCACCTCCACCAGCTTCACCCCGCTTGTGCGCACTCCCACGGCAGGGGGCGCCGGCCCAGCGCCGATCCCCGCCGTCAAATCCGGCTGCCAACACGCAACACGCCGCGTCTCCCCCGCCAAGTCCGGCATCCTCACCCGGCATTCATCCCCCGCCAACGGACACCGCGGCGCAAAATGACAGCCTTGCATTCCCGCCAGCGCCCGCAACCCCGGCATCTGATCCGGCAACGCATACAACCCCCGCCGCGCCCCCGACAGCGCCGGATTGGCCAACTGCAAACACCGTGTATACGGATGCAACGGCGTCTCCAGCACCTGGCGCGCCGGCCCCTGCTCGATCACCGAGCCGCCATACAACACCGCCACCTCATCGCAGATCCGTCCGGCTAGCCGCAGATCATGCGTGATGAACAACACCGCCGTCCCGTCCCGCCGCTGCAGCTCCGCCATCAGGCTGACAATCCGCGCCTGGATCGTCACATCCAGCGCCGTCGTCGGTTCATCGGCAATCACCAGCCGCGGCCGGCTTGCAAACGCCATCGCGATCAACACCCGCTGACACATTCCGCCGGACAATTGATGCGGATACCGCGCGAGCAAATCTGCCGCATCGCGCAGATGCACCGCCTCCAGCGCCGCAATCGCCCGCGCCAGCCGCTCCGCCCGGGTATTGACCCCGAGATGGCTGAAATGCTCCTCCATCTGCGCGCCCACCGTCAGCACCGGATTGAGCGCCGTCAAAGGCTCCTGCGGAATGAACGCGATATCCCGCCCCAGCAACGACCGCCGCGCCGCCGCCGGCATCCCCACCAGATCCCGCCCATCGAACTCCAGGAGCCCCCCCGTCACCGCGAACCCCGCCGGCATCACCTGCGCAATCGCCCGCCCGATCATCGACTTGCCGGCACCCGATTCCCCCACCAGCCCCAACATTTTCCCCGGCGCCAACGACAAATCGAGCCCACGGATCACCGGCGCCCGCATCCCCCCCAGCACCGTGGAGACCGTCAGCCGCCGCGCCACCAGCAGCGTCATTCCCGCCCCTCCACCATCCGCACATCCAATGACCGGCGCAGCCCATCCCCCAGCAGATTGAACCCCGCCACCGCCAGGAATATCGCCCCCACCGGTGCCAGCAGGGCGAGCGGCGCCTGATACACCGCATCGCGCCCATCCGCGATCATCTGCCCCCACGCGATCTGGCTCGATTTCACCCCCAACCCGACAAACGACAGGATCGCCTCCACCACCACCGCGATCCCCATCTCCAGCGTCAACACCGTCACCAGCAACGGAACCGTCGCCGGCACGATCTCCCGCAGCACCGTCCGCACATGCGAAAACCCCGACAGCCGCGCCGCCGTCACATAATCCCGATGCGCCGTCACGATCACCTCGGCGCGCAACACCCGACAAAACCGCGTCCAATCGACCAGCACAATCGCGAGGATCACATTGCGCGCCCCCGTCCCCAGCCCGGTCATCAGGATCAGCGACAAAATCACCGGCGGAAACGACATCCACACATCAATCGCCCGCCCGATCACCCAATCCACCCACCCCCCCAAATACCCCGCCACATACGCCAGACTGGCCCCCACCACTGCCGCTCCCAGCGACGCCGTCCCCGCCACCAGCATCGCCACCCGCGCGCCATACAACAGCCGCGACGCCACATCCCGCCCCAACCCATCCGTCCCCAACAGATGCGCCCAATCCCCGCCCTGCTGCCAAACCGCCGGCAACAGCATCGCCACCAAATCCTGCTCATCCGGATCATGCGACGCGAGCCATGGGGCACCGAGCGCGCACACCAGCATGAGGAGCACGATCAGCAGACCCGCCACCACGCGGGCCGAGCGCAGGGGGGCGATCATGCGAAGCACGTTTGAGGCACCGAGCCCCCTCTTTGTCTGGACAATACGGCGCCCTTGCGTCCATGCATCACCGCGGCCTCAACCGCGGATTGAGCACCAGATACAGCCCATCCACCACCGAGTTGATCACCAGCACCACCACGCAATACGTCAGCCCCACCACCTGGATGATCGGCAGATCCGCATTGCGCACCGCGTCCACCATCAGGTTCCCCATGCCCGGATACGAATAGATCACCTCGACCAGCAGCGACCCGCCGAACAGGAACCCGAACTGCACCCCCATCAGCGTCAGCGTCGGCAACACCGCATTCTTCAGAGCATGGCGGATCAGGATGCGCCCTTCCGACACGCCGCGCAGCCGCGCCTGGCGGATATAATCCTCATGATACGTGTCGATCAGCGACGCCCGCAGCACCCGCATGATCGGCGGCGCGAATGCCAGCCCCAGCGCCACCGCCGGCAAGACGAGATGGACCAATGCGCTCCACAATATGTCGAGCCGCCCGGTGAGAACGGCATCGAGCACCAAAAACCCGGTCAGTCCCGGCAACTTCATCCCCGGATCGAGCCGCCCGGTGAACGGCATCGCCTGCAACGCCACGCCGAAGACGAAAATGAACAGCAGCGCCCATAGAAACTCGGGCACCGACATCATCAACGTCGTCACCGTCTCCGCCACCGGCTCCATTGTCCGCTCGCGCAGCCCGAACAGCAGCAACCCGCCGCCAAGCCCCAGGACGCTCGAAACCGCCATCGCCGCCAAGGCCAGCTCGATCGTGCCCGGCAGGGTCTCGCGCACCAGCGCCCCCGCGTCGCGGCGATGATGGATCGACCGCCCGAAATCGCCGCGCATGGCCCGCCCAAGCCACAGCCCGTACTGCTCGGGCAATGGCCGGTCGAGCCCCATCTCGCGGCGGGCGGCTTCGATTTCCTCCTTCGTCGCATTCGGCGGCATCGACATCGCCGCCGGATCGACCGGCAAGACCCTGAGTGCCGTGAACAGCAGCACCGAGACCACGCACAGGATCGGCACCGCCGTCACCAGGCGGCGCCCCAGCGTGGCCCAAAGGATCATGGGGAGAGGATCAACCCCATGCCATCGCCTGCGGCAAAATCCACCCATTGCCATAGGGCACCACGGCGAGCCCCTTTTTGCGCACCACCGTGAGCACGCTCTGCAGCAACGGCATCGCTGCCCCCATCTCGGAGGCCTCCCGGTTCAGCGCCCGCCAGCCCGCGATGCGCGCGGTTTCGTCGGCCACATTGAACTGGTCGATCACCTTCTGCCCGAAATTCATGTCCTTCCACGGCGAGAACGGCAGCTTCGGATTGAGCAGATAGCCGGTGTAGATCTCGGGATCGCCGGTCGCGTTGTCGAACGTATAGAGCGTTGTCTCCGGCAGCTTGTTGCCGCGGTTGAGTTCGAAATACTTGGCGTATTCGATGACTTCGAGGTCCGCCTCGATCCCCACTTTTTTCCACATCTGCACGATCGCGCGCGCGATGTCGTAGTCCGACGGGAACTGGCCATTGGTGGAGGCCATGCGGATTTTGGCTGGCTTGTCCATGCTGTAGCCCGATTTTGCCAGCAGTGCGCGGGCCCGCTCGGGGTCGAAATCGAATTTGTAGTCGTCCAGATAGCCGGGGCTGCCGGGCACGCCGAGCACCGCGAGCGGCACGGCGGCCCCGGCGTAGAAGGCGGCACTCAGCGCCTTTTTGTCGATCGCGTGATGCGCGGCGAGGCGGATGTTCTGGTCGGCGAATCCCTCGTCATTGCGCACCTGCAGCAGGATCACCTTCGTCACCGGCGTCAGATCCGTCGCCAGCCCCGGCAATGCCTTCAGGCGCGTCAACTCGCGCACCGGGACATTGATCGTGATATCCACCTGGCCCGACTGGACCGCCGCCACGCGGGCCGAGGGGTCCTTGATGATTTCGATCGTCACCCGCTTCATCTTGGGCTTCGGGCCCCAATAGGCCTCGTTGCGCTCCAGCACGATGCGCGCGTTCATCTGGTGCTCGACCAGCTTGTACGGGCCCGTGCCGACCGGCTTGCGGGCGAATTCCTCGACGCCGACTTTTTCCATATAGGCCTTCGGCACCAGGAAACTGCCGAGGAAGGCGAGCCACACCGGCACCGTCGGCGCCGGGCTGTCGAAGCGCATGATGGCGCGGGTGGGGGAGACCACCTCGATATCGGTCACTTTGCGCATGGACTGCGCGATATCGACCTTGTGGCCGGCCTTGATCCGCTCGAAGAAGGTCCAGCGAAAATCGGCGGCCGTCATTTTCGAGCCGTCGTGGAACAGCACGTCATCGCGGAAATCGAGCGTCAGGCTCTTTGCGTCCGCTGCCATGTCCCATTTGGTGATGAGCCCGGGGCTCAGCTTCAGCTTGGCATCCTGATCGAGCGGCTGGTCGAACACCGCCTTCATGATCGCATGCGCATCCGGGGTGAACCGCTGGTTCGGATCCCATGATGTCACGTCCGAGGGCCACCCGATCGTCACACCATCCGGCTCGGCGGCCCAAACCGGCACCCCCCGCGCAAGCGGCGCAATCGCCGCAGCCTGCAACACATGACGGCGCGAAACCTCGACCATGGAACCCCCTGACCCTATCTGTTCGGTTTAGATTAGGGTTGAAGCACCCTGGGGGGAACAGGAAAAATCACCCCGCTTGCACCAGCCCCGCGCTTGGGCCGAAACTGCGCCAGGCCGCGACGCTCGAGCGGCGGGATGCATTTGCTTTGGAGCGGGATGCCGGGTGATCGGCGAAGGCATTCCGCTCTCGCGTTTTGCTTGTTCGCCTGATGATTTTTGGCGATTCCGCCAAAAATCATCAGGCTCTAGACTGCACATAGTCCGGCCGAACGCCCCAACAGGCCGGCCGCATGGGGGACCAGGATGGCGGAACGCTCGTTTGCGCGCGAAGTGGAGGATCTCAGGCTTGGCGCCGGAGATGTGTTTCGCGGCGAAGGCATCCTTGCCGTCACCAAGGCGCTGCTGCAATCCGGCGTGGGCTATGTCGCGGGCTATCAGGGCGCGCCGATCTCCCATCTGATGGATGTGTTGGCGGATGCCCAGGGCATCCTCGGCGAACTCGGCGTTCACTTCGAAAGCAGCGCCTCCGAAGCGGCTGCCGCGGCGACGCTGGCGGCTTCGGTGATGTATCCCATCCGCGGCGCGGTGACCTGGAAATCCACCGCCGGCACCAATGTGGCGTCCGACGCGCTCTCCAACCTGGCCTCCGGCGGCGTCACCGGCGGTGCGGTGATCGTCATCGGGGAAGATTATGGCGAAGGCTCCTCCATCATGCAGGAGCGCACCCACGCTTTCGCCATGAAATCGCAGATCTGGCTGCTCGACCCGCGGCCCAACCTCGAATCGATCGTCAGCCTGACCGAACAGGCCTTTGAATTGTCGGAGGCCTCCAACACCCCGGTGATGCTCGAAGTCCGCATCCGGGCCTGCCATGTTCATGGCAGTTTCATCGCCAAGGACAACCGCAAACCAACCCTTTCGCTCGCTGAAGCGATCGAAAACCCGGTCCGCGATACCGGGCGGATCGTGCTGCCGCCGGCCTCGTTTGTGCACGAGCAGGAGAAGATCAAAACCCGCCTGCCCGCCGCCCTCGCATTCATCCGCGCGCGCGGCCTCAACGAAACCATGCCGGGCGATATTGCGGAACTCGGCATCGTTTTGCAGGGCGGCATGTACAACAGCGTGATGCGCGCCCTCAAACTGCTGGGCCTCGCCGATGTTTGGGGCGCAACCCGCATTGCGCTTCATGTGCTCAACGTCACCTATCCCTTGGTCGACGACGAACTGATTGCGTTCTGCGCCGGCAAACAGGCCGTCCTCGTCGTCGAGGAAGGCCAGCCCGAATTCATCGAACAAGCACTCAACACCATCCTGCGCCGCGCCGACATCCAAACCCGCATCCACGGCAAGGGCGTTTTGCCGATGGCTGGCGAATACACGGCTCTTGTGCTGATCGAGGGTATCCGTGGCTTCATCGCCGCGGCGATGCCGGGTCTGCTGGCCGAAATGCACCCCGGCCCGGACCCGCGGGCGCAGCTTGCTTCGCCTGCGGTCCAATCGCTCGCCCCCGTTGTGCCGCCGCGCCCGCCCTCGTTTTGCACGGGCTGCCCGGAACGGCCGATCTTCTCGGCGATGACCCTGGTGCAGAACGAACTTGGGCCCCACCACATCGCAGCCGATATCGGCTGCCATCTGTTTTCGATCAACCCGCCCTTCAACCTCGGCACCACCACGATGGGCTACGGGCTTGGGCCCTCCTCGGCGGCGGCATTCCAGGTGAAGGCGAAAAAGCGCACCATCTCGGTGATGGGCGATGGTGGGTTTTGGCACAACGGCCTGCTCAACGGGGTCGGCAATGCTGTGTTCAACAAGCATGACGGCGTTGTCGTCGTCGTCGACAACCACTACTCCGCGGCCACCGGGGGGCAGGATATCCTGTCGTCCCGCGCCACCAACGCCGCGCGCTCAACCCAGCACCCGATCGAGGACGCCGTGCGCGGCGTGGGCGCCAAATGGGTGCGCCGGATCGACCGCACCTACGATGTCGCCACGATGCGCGACACCTTGCATGAGGCGCTGACCACCGCGGAGCCTGGGCCCAAGATCATCATCGCCTCATCGGAATGCATGCTGAACCGCCAGCGCCGCGAGCGCCCGCTGTTCAACGCCGCCGTCAAACGCGGCGAACGCCAGGTCAAACCCCGCTTCGGCGTCGATGAGGACATCTGCACGGGCGATCACGCCTGCATCCGGCTCTCCGGCTGCCCCTCGCTTTCGGTCAAGGATTCGGGCGATCCGTTGAAGCAGGACCCGATCGCCACCATCGACAATTCCTGCGTGGGTTGCGGCAATTGCGGCGAAGTGTCGGAGGCCGCAGTGCTCTGTCCGTCCTTCTACCGGGCTGATATCGTGCATAATCCGACGCAATGGGATCTTCTGAAAGCCCGCCTCCGCAGGGCCGTGATCGGGTTCCTGCAACGCCGCCGGGACACCGGCCGCCTCGTGCTCGCATGAACACCCACCCCGACCGCCAAGGCATCGACCGGCCCATCACCATCGCCATCATGGCCATGGGCGGGCAAGGCGGCGGCGTGCTGGCCGATTGGATCGTCGCCCTCGCGGAGCATGGCGGCTGGGTCGCGCAGACCACCTCCGTGCCCGGCGTGGCCCAGCGCACGGGTGCGACGATCTACTATGTCGAACTGATCCGGCCCCAGCAGCGCAATTCCCGCCCCGTCCTGTCGCTCATGCCCGTGCCTGGAGATGTCGATATCGTCATCGCCGCCGAACTGATGGAGGCCGGCCGCGCCATTCAGCGCGGCCTCATCTCGCCCGACAAAACCACCCTCATCGCCTCCTCGCACCGCAGCCTCGCGGTTGTGGAAAAGGCCAGCCCCGGCGATGGGCGGGCCGACAGCGCCGCGGTCCTGCACACCGCCGGGGCCACTGCCCTGCGCTTCATCCATGCCGATATGCAATCCATGGCCGAAGCGCAGGGCAGCGTGATCTCGGCCGCCCTGTTCGGGGCGCTGGCGGGCAGCGGAACCCTGCCTTTCCCGCGCGAAGCCTTCGAGGATACCATCCGCGCTGCCGGCGTTGGCGTGAACCCCTCGCTGCGCGCCTTTGCCGCCGGGCATGCCACGGTGGGATCGCCCGAACCCCAGGCTGCGGCCGCCGCCGCGATCCTGGCTCCCGCGCGCCCGCCACCCCCCATTCCGGCCACCATGCAAGGCGGCAGCGCTGCCGAGCGGGCCGAACTTGCCCGCGCTCTGCATCGTGTCGCAGCCGATTTCCCCGCTGAGGCCGCCCCCATGCTTCATGCCGGGCTGCGCCGCCTGGTCGACTACCAAAGCATCGCCTATGCGCACGCCTACCTCGACCGCATCGCCCCATTCGCTGCCATCGACAGCACCCCGGGCCACGAACTCACGCTTGAAGCCGCGCGCCACATCGCGGTGGCGATGTCCTATGACGATGTGATCCGCGTGGCCGATCTGAAAACCCGCGGCGCCCGGTTTGCCCGCGTGCGCAGCGACGTGCTTGCCACGCAGGACCACCTCGTGGAAACCACCGAGTTCATGCATCCCCGGGTTCAGGAAATCTGCGCCACCCTTCCGGCGCGCCTCGGCCTTTACGTGGAAACCTCGCCCCGGCTGTGCGGCGTGCTCAAGCGGTTGTTCGAACATCCTCGCCGCATCCGCACCACCACGCTGCACGGCTTTATACCGCTTTACATCCTGGCCAGCCTCAAACCCTGGCGCCCCCGCCTGCTGCGCCATCAGCGCGAAACCGCCCATATCGACATCTGGCTGGCGCTCGCGGGCGCCCAATCCGACCAGCGCCTGGCCACCGAACTGATCAAATGCCGCCGGCTCATCAAAGGATACAGCGACACGCACAGCCGGGGGCAGTCCAAGTTCGACAAGGTCATCTCGGCACTGCCGCTGCTCGCGGGGCGCGGCGATGCGGCCGATTGGATCCGGCGGCTGCGCGATGCGGCGCTGGCTGACGAGGCGGGCGTGATGCTGGATGGGGCGCTGCGGACTGTGGCGACGCTTTAGGGAAAGGGCAGCAGGCATGCTCTTTTTTGCAAAACAGAACCAAAAAAAATTCATCCCCTGGCGTGATCGGGGGGGGCGGGGCGGGGCCTGTGGGGGCGGGGCCTGTGGGGGCGCCTTCGGCACCATCGGCGTGTTCATGTGATGCACAACTCGATTTACGAAGCGTTCCGCGCTGCTGCCGCCGCGTGGCCGGCGCGGCCCTTCCTGGCCACCATCGCCGAGACGTCTATCGCCTATGGCATCGATCAAGGCGAACTGACCTACCAGGACGCTGCGGCGATGGTGGATGCTGTTGCCCGGTCCTACCGGGACCACGGCTACGGGCGCGGCCATCGTGTGGCGCTGCTGCTGGAAAACCGGCCGGTCTTCTTTCTGCACTGGTTTGCGCTGAACGCCTGCGGCTGCTCCGTCGTGCCCATCAACCCGGACTTGCGCGCGGCCGAACTGAACTATCTCCTCGCCCACTCCGAAGCCGTCCTCGCCGTTGCGATCGGATCCCGCCAGGACGACCTGCGTGCGGCCGCTCCGGGCCTTGCGGTGATCGGCCCCGATCATATCCCCCCTCAGGCGCCGACGCCCGCTCTGCCGCCGGTCAACGACCCCGGCTGCGAAGCCGCCCTGCTCTATACCTCCGGGACCACGGGCCTGCCCAAGGGCTGCGTCGTTTCGCAAACCTGGTTCCTCAACTGCGGGACCTGGTATGCCTCCCTTGGCGGGCGCTGCACCATCACGCCCGGGGCGGAGCGGATGCTGACGCCGCTCCCGTTCTTTCACATGAACGCGATGGCCTGCTCCACCATGGGCATGGTGATGACCGGCGGGTGTCTCATCCCGCTTGACCGGTTCCACCCCGGCACGTGGTGGCACAGCGTTGCCGAGGCGCGGGCGACGATCATCCACTGGCTTGGCGTGATGCCCGCCATGCTGATGAAACTGGCCCCCAGCCCGCTCGAACGCAGCCACGGCATCAAATATGCCTTCTGCCCCGGAGCCGACCGGCGCTTGCATGCCGATGCCGAAGCCCGCTTCGGGATTCCGCTGATCGACGCCTGGGCGATGAGCGAAACCGGCGCCGGGGCGGTGATCACCGCCCAGCGTGAACCCCGCCGCATCGGACAATCCTGCTTCGGCCGTGTCGAACCCTTCATGCAAGCCCGCATCATCCGCGACGATGGCGCCGAGGCAGCGCCCGACGAGCCTGGCGAACTTCTTGTCCGCCACGCCGGCCCCGACCCGCGGTATGGGTTTTTCACGGAATATCTCAAGGACCACGCTGCCACCGAAGCCGCCTGGGCCGGCGGCTGGTTCCATACCGGTGATATCGTCAGCCGCAACCTGGGGGGGGAGTTCATCTTTATCGACCGCAAGAAGAACGTCATCCGCCGCTCCGGCGAGACCATTGCCGCCGTCGAAGTGGAGGCTGCGCTGCTGCAGCATCCCGCCATCCGGGCTGTCGCGGTGGCTGCCGTGCCGGACGCGCTGCGCGGCGATGAAGTTCTGGCTTGCGTGGTGCTTCACACCCCGGCCGGCGACCCTGCCGCAGCAGCGTCCGCTATCGTCGCCTGGTGCCTCCAGCGCCTCGCCTACTACAAGGCGCCCGGCTACATCGCCTTTCTCGACGCCCTCCCGCTGACCGCGACCAGCAAGGTCCAGCGCGGCGCCCTCAAGGACCTTGCGGCCGTCTTGCAATCCGCCCCCGACACCATCGATACCCGGCCGATGAAGAAACGCAGCGCATGACCCGCCGGATATCCTATGAGGGGGTCGTGGCCGTCCTTCCCACCACCATCCCCTATACGCGCTACTCCATACAGACGGCGCAGTGGTGGATCGGCAGCGCGCTGCGCGAACTCGCCAAATCCGCCGGCCTGCAGCCGCGGGAGATCGACGGGCTCTGCGTCTCCTCCTTTACCCTCGGTGCTGACACGGCGGTCGGTCTGACGCAGCATCTCGGCCTCTCCCCGCGCTGGCTCGACCATATTCCGATGGGCGGGGCCTGCGGCATCGTGGCACTCCGCCGGGCTGCCCGCGCCGTGCAGGCCGGGGATGCCGACATTGTTGCGTGCCTGGCGGGGGACACCAACGGCCCGGATTCCTTCCGCTCGCTGGTCTCGGGCTTCAGCCGCTTTGCCGCCGATGCCACCTACCCCTATGGCGCGGCCGGGCCCAATGGCAGTTTTGCGCTGCTGACCGACGCCTATATGCGCAGCTACGGCGCCACCCGCGAGGATTTCGGCCGCATCTGCGTGGCCCAGCGCGCCAATGCGCTGCGCAATCCTCAGGCCTTGATGAAACGGCCCCTGACGCTCGAGGATTACATGGCGGCGCGGATGATCTCCGACCCCGTGGCTTTGTTCGACTGCGTGATGCCCTGCGCCGGGGCGGATGCCTTTCTCGTCATGCGCGAAGAGGCGGCCCGTGCGATGGGTCTGCGCGGCGTTCGCATCCTTTCCACCATCGAGCGCCACAACGGTTTTCCTGACGATCCGGTGCAGCTCCGGGGCGGCTGGGCGATGGATGTGCCTGATCTCTATGCCATGGCCGGCCTGACGCCCGGGACGATCGATGTGGTGGAGACCTATGACGACTATCCCGTTATCGTGATGATGCAGTTCGAGGATCTCGGCTTTTGCGGCAAAGGCGAAGGCCCCGATTTTGTCCGGTCTCATGACCTCACCATCGGTGGCGATTTTCCGCACAACACCGGCGGCGGGCAACTCTCTGTGGGCCAGGCTGGTGCGGCCGGGGGCTATCTCGGTCTGGTTGAAGCGATGCGCCAACTCACCAACACCGCCGGCGGCACGCAGGTTGCCGGGGCGCGGACCGCGCTGGTCTCGGGATTCGGCATGATCAACTACGACCGCGGCCTGTGCTCATCGGCCGCCATTCTGGCTGCGGCATGACCGCGCCGCTCCCGCCCCGCGAACCGTCCGACCCGCTTGCCCCCATGCGCGCGGCCCTCGCCCCGCAGCACGCCCGCAGTCGCGCGGCGGTGGGCCTCGCCGCGATGGCCGCGCGGGGCCGCTTCGCTTTGCAGGTGTGTGCCGAATGCGCCGCCGTGCAATACCCGCCGCGCGATCTGTGCCACCGCTGCCTTGCCGCCGACCTGCCATGGCGCGATATCCAGGACGGCGGCACCGTTCTTGCCGCCACCACCACGCGCATCAGCGGCGACCCCTATTTCCGCCAGCACACCCCGTGGCGCAGCGGTCTGGTTCAGCTCGACGCCGGCCCCACCTGCGTTGCGCATCTTCATAGGGATGTCGGCACCGGCGCGCGCGCCCGGATGCGGCTGCATCTCGACAAGTCCGGCCAAGGCGTCATGCTGGCGCTGCCCGCCAAGGACACACCCAACATGGACGCCGACCCTCAACTGCGCGAATTCACCGCCGACCCCCGGGGGCGCCGTATCCTGGTTACCGACGGGCGGAGCGCATTTGGGCGCGCGATTGCCCAATCCATGCTCGACGCGGGCGCGGGCGGCGTGTTCACCGGTATTGCGGAGCAGTGGAAACCCTTCACCCCGCCGCCGGGTGCGGTGATTGACCTCGATCTGACCGACACGGGGTCGGTCCATCGCATGAGCGCTGAATTCGGCGGGCGCATCGACATCGTCATCGACACCACGCTGCATATCCGGCCGGGCGGATTGCTCGAGCGCGGCACGACCATCGACGCGCGGGAGGAAATGGAGCGGGTTTATTTCGGCCCGCTGCGCCTCGCCCAATGTCTCGGACCCGCCTTGCGCGCCAGGGCAGGGGACGGCACCCATGCCGCCTGCGCCTGGGTCAGCCTGATCTCCATCGCGGGGCTTGTTCCGCAAGACGGCTACCGCCTCAATGCTGCAGCCCATGCGGCGGCGGTGTCGCTGACCCATACGCTGCGCGCCGAACTCCGCCCGCTGAAAATCCTTGCGGCGCTCGTCGGCCCGCTTGATGACGCTTGGCATCAGCACGTCCCTCCCCCGAAAGTGACCCCGGCCTCCCTCGCTGCCGCCGTTCTGCGCGGCCTCAAATCCGGCCTTGAGGACATCACCGTGGGCGATATCGCCCAGGATGTGATGGACCGCTGGACCGACCACCCCGCCATAACCCTTCGCCATACCGCATAGGAGCCCCCTCATGTCTGCCCTCGCTGCCTTCGCCGCCGATCTGGTTGCCGGTAAAATCAAGATCATCGACCTCACCCAAACCCTCTCGCCGGACTTCCCCACCATTGCCCTGCCGCCTGAATTCGGGCAGTGCGCGCCCTTTCGGATGGAGGAAATCTCGCGCTACGACGCCAAGGGGCCGGCCTGGTATTGGAATAATTTTTCCTGCGGCGAACACACCGGCACCCATTTCGATGCGCCCATTCACTGGGTCTCCGGCAAGGACCTGCCGAACAACACCACCGACACCATCGATGCGCAGACCTTTATCGCCCCGGCCTGCGTGATCGATTGTTCCGTCCAGTCGGCGGAGAACCCCGACTTCATCCTCACCGTCGATGTCATCCAGGCCTGGGAAGCCAAGCACGGCACCATCCCGGCCGGCACCTGGGTGTTTCTGCGCACCGACTGGTCCAAGCGCTCCGGCGCGGCCTATGCCAATGTGCAGGCCGATGGCGCGCATACCCCGGGGCCCGACCCCGAGGCCGTCCGGTTTCTCGTCGAACAGCGCGACGTCATCGGCTTTGGCGTGGAAACCATCGGCACCGATGCCGGCCAGGCCCATGGTTTCACGCCCCCCTATCCCGCCCATTTCTTCATGCACGGCAAAGGCCGCTATGGCCTGCAATGCATGACCAACCTCGACAAGCTGCCGCCGACCGGGGCGCTGATTGTCTCCCCCCCGCTGAAGATCAAGGGCGGCTCGGGCTCGCCGCTGCGCGTCCTGGCGCTTGTCGCGGCCTGATGC
>CANFKS010000067.1 GCA_947447625.1 Rhodospirillales bacterium
AGCGCGCGCTCCGCGCGGGGCTGACCATGGCATTCACCAGCAAAATCAGCCGCGACCGCAGCCGCCGCCGCCGCCAATTCCTGGGGCGCGCCACCCTCTGGCTCGCCGGCATCGGCGTGCTCGGCGGCCTCGGCTACTCCGCCTACCAGACCGGCACCATGCTGGCCGAAGCCCGCGTCGTCGAACTCGAGCGCAACCTCGTCACCGTGACGGCGCAACTCGAAACCGCCAACCAGGACAAGGCCCGCACGCTGCTCAGCCTGGCCGATGCGCGGCAGGCCAACCAGGCGCTTCAGGTGCGCTACGACAGCGACGTGCCGAAGGGCGAGACGGCCGAGCTTTACGGCGTTGCCAAATCCCGCCTCGCCCAGGGTGTCCCCGCGCCGCGCCTCACCCAGGTGCTGCAGGATGCAACGGCGACCAAACCCTGCGAAACCCGCACCACGCGGCGGCGCTTCGCCATCGTTCCCGCCGGGCGGCCGGCCGAGGAGGTCTCCCTGCTCGACGGCCTCGTTCAGATCTCGGCCTCCGCCCCGCCCGGCGCGACCGAAACCGCCAAGGCCGCCACCGTCCTTGTCAGCCGCGCCTGGCTCGCCGAGCCCCTGAAGCTGACCGGCCTGCCCGCCCGGCAGGACATCACCGTCAACAATCTCGTCCTGCGCCTCACCGTCGAGGCCAGCGAGGTGGCGGGCTATGCGACCGCGACGCTCTCGGGCTGCGGCAAGATCTGAGCGCCATGCGGCGCCGGCTCGTCCTGAGCGGACTTGCCGGCGCCCTGCTGCCCGCGCGCCCCGCCGCCGCCTGCGCGCTGCGCGAACAGGGCCGTGTGCCGGTCGAAATCGCCGGCGGCTCGCTGCTCGTCGACGTCAAAATCAACGGGCATCCCGCCCGCATGATCCTCGACACCGGGGCCCAGCGCAGCTTGATCCAAACCGCCGCCCTGCGGCGCCTCGAACTCGAGCAGGACAGCAGCGCCGCCGCCTCGGTGCGCGGCATCGGCGGCACCGAGCGCCACCGGATCGCCCTGCCGCGCAGCCTCTCGCTCGGCGGCATCCCCTTGGCGCGGCGCACCCTGGCACGCGACATGAGCCTCACCGTGGGTACCCTCGCCCGACCCGGCATCGGCACCGCCACCGGCGGCGGTCAGCCCGTCGACGGGCTGCTTGGCCGCGACCTGCTCTCGGCCTTCGACCTCGACCTCGACCTGCGCGCCCGCAGCCTCGGCCTGTTTGCTGTCACGGACTGCCGCAGCGTCGTCCCGCCCTGGGCCGGCGGCTTCGTCACCGTGCCGACGCAGGCCCCGATGGACACCGCCATCCAACTCGCCATCGACATCGACGGCACCAGGCTGCGCGCCCTGCTCGACACCGGCGCTGCCGCCACCGTCATCGCCGCCCCCGGCATGGCCCGCCTCGGCGTCTCCCCAGCCCTCCTCGAACAGGACCGCAAAATAACCCTATCCGGGGTGGGTCCTCGTATCACCGAGGCCCGCCTCCACCGCTTCCGCACCCTGCGCGTCGGCGATATCACCATCGATGATCCGCGCATTCTGATGGCCCCGATCCAGGTGATCCCGATCGTCGACGTCCTGCTTGGCAGCGATTTCCTGGTCAACCGGCGAACCTGGATCTCATTCGCCACCCGCGAGCTTCACATCGCGCCCGCCTGACCCACCCGAACCGTCAGGGCCGCCAGACCGCGGGCAGCGCGGCCGCGATCCGCTCGACATCGTCCATCGCATTATAGCCATGGAAGCTGAAGCGCAGCCGCCCATGTCCGTTCCAGCCGAAAATGTTGCGCGCATTCAATTCGTTGCACATCGCCTGCGCGGCTGAACTGTCCATGCACACATTGGCGCCGTGGCGCGCCGGATCGCGCGGCGTCGTCAGCGGAATCCCGGCTGCCTCGAGCCGCGCAATCAACGCCGCCGTCAGCGCCCCCACATGCCGGCGCAGCAACGCCGGGTCATGCCCGTCCAGGAAATCCAGCGCCGCATTCAGCACATAGACCGGACCATGCGCCGGATTGCCCCGCGTGAACCGCGCCGCCCCCGGCTTGACCGCAATGGCGGAGGCCCAATCCGGCCGCGAAAACGCATGGATCGAATTCCACCCAGCCGTGCTCGGCACCCATCCCGGCTGGCGCGCCCGGTTCCAATAGCCGATCGCCGCCCCCGTGGTGCCCAGCATCCATTTGTAGCACGCCGAAAACCCGAAATCCGCCACCGCCGCCTCGATCGGCAACCACCCCGCGGCCTGGGTGAAATCGACAATCAGCAGCGCGCCCACCCGATCCGCCGCCGCGCGCAGCACGTCAAGATCGAGCCGTTCGCCGGTCATATACGACACGCAACTGGCCGCGATCGCCCGCGTCCGCGCATCGACCAGCCCGACATGCCGATCCGGAGCCGTTCCCCGCGCCACGCGGATCTCTACCGGCGGATGACGCTGCAGCGCGAAGGGTGCGACCAGCGAGGGATACTCCAGCGCATCCACCACGATATTGTCGCCCGGGCGGAACACCAGGCTCTCCGCCACCATCGCCACCCCATCGGCGACCGAGGGCACAAACCCGATCTCATCCCCCGCCACCCCCCAGCGCGTTGCCACCCGACGCTGCGCGCGGTCGATCTGCGCCTCCATCGCCGTCCGCCCCGGCATCCCGCTTGACTTGTCCACCGCATAGCGGAGCAGTGCGGCATCATGCGCGAACAGAAACGGCGGTTCCCCGCCGGCACAGACATGCGCCACACCCTCGGGGATGCGGAACGCGGCGCGATCGAACAATGGCTGGTCGGTATTCATGGTGCCTGCTCCTGTTGGCGAATATCCGCGACCGGCGCCCCGGTGATCTGCACCAGCGCCGCGGCCTCGGTCTCAAAGACAGGGCTCGGCGATCCCGCCGCCGCCCAGATCGGATGCAGCCCCGGCCGATCGGGGGCCGCGCGCAGGTGCTCGACAGTGGGGGAGCCGGCCATGGACATGTCCCGCGTGATACGGGCCGACGATGCCCCCCCCCGCGAACCGGATCAAGGCCCCCCAAAACGCCATGCCGGCAGCGCGGGGCGAGACAGCGGGGCAGGGCCGGGAGCCTGCCGCCCGTCCCGGCTTTGCAATCCGGGGGCGAGGACTGTAGAAGGCGGCGGCGAGTTTCCCCGGGGCGTATCATGACCACCGTTCTGCTGATCATCCACCTGTTCGTCACCATGGCTCTGATCGGCGTCGTGCTGATCCAGCGCAGCGAAGGCGGCGGCCTCGGCATCGGCAGTTCACAGGGCATGGGCTCCTTCATGGGCGGGCGCGGCACCGCCAATCTGCTGACCCGCACGACCGCCATCCTCGGCACCCTGTTTTTTGCCCTCTCCCTCGCCCTCGCTTTGATGAACCGCGGCACCGTCGGCGCCTCGCGCTCCCTGCTCGATACCCCCGCCGCGTCCACGGCTCCCGCCACCCCTGCCGGCCCCACCGTCCCAACCCGCTGAACCCGGCCGCCCCGCCCTTTTCGACGACCGGCCTGCCCCGCCAGATGCTGCTGCGATGCGCCCCTTGCATCGGCCCTGCGCAATGCGCGTGGCGCAGGCCACCCTATAGGAACTGAACCATGGTCCACGGGTTTCCCGCGACTCGGATGCTGGCGTATGCTGTGCGCCCATGACGCGATTTGTATTCATCACCGGCGGCGTGGTCTCCTCCTTGGGCAAAGGCATCGCCTCGGCCGCGCTCGGCGCCCTGCTGCAGGCCCGCGGCTATTCCGTGCGCCTGCGCAAGCTCGACCCCTATCTCAACGTCGATCCCGGCACGATGTCCCCGCTTCAGCACGGCGAGGTGTTCGTCACCGATGACGGCGCCGAAACCGACCTCGACCTCGGCCACTACGAGCGCTTCACCGGCGTTCACGCCACCAGGGCCGACAATGCCACCACCGGGCGGATCTATTCCGACGTGATCGCCAAGGAGCGCCGCGGCGACTACCTCGGCGCGACGGTTCAGGTGATCCCCCACATCACGGATGCGATCAAGGACGCCATCACCGGCCACATGGCGGCCCCCGATGGCCGCATGGCCGATTTTGCGCTCATCGAAATCGGCGGCACCGTCGGCGACATCGAAAGCCTGCCCTTTCTGGAAGCCATCCGCCAGCTCAGCAACGAGCTCGGCCCCGACCGGGTGATGTTCGCGCACCTGACGTTGCTGCCCTGGATCCCCACCGCGGGCGAGCTTAAAACCAAGCCCACCCAGCATTCCGTCAAGGAACTCCTCAGCGTCGGCATCCAGCCCCATATGCTGCTTTGCCGCGCCGACCGCCCCATTCCGGCCAATGAACGCCGCAAGATCGCGCTGTTCTGCAACGTGCGCCCCGAGGCGGTGATTGCAGCGCTCGACGTCACCACCATCTACGCCGTGCCCATCGCCTATCACAACGAAGGCATGGACCGCGAAGTCCTGCGCCATTTCCGCCTGCCCTTCGATGTCGAGCCCGACCTCTCGCGCTGGCAGCGGATCGTGGACATCGTCAGCGCCCCCGAAGGCGAAGTCCGCATCGCCGTCGTCGGCAAATATACCGACCTGCTCGACAGCTACAAAAGCCTCAGCGAAGCCCTCGCCCATGGCGGCATCGCCAATCATGTCAAAGTCCATCTCGACTGGATCGACAGCGAGATCTTCGACCAGCCCGACGCGGTCGAACGCCTCGACGGCGTGCACGGCATCCTTGTGCCCGGCGGTTTCGGGGAACGCGGCACCGAGGGCAAGATCGCCGCCGTTCAGTTCGCCCGCGAACGCAAGGTCCCCTTCCTCGGGATCTGCTTCGGCATGCAAATGGCCGTCATCGAGGCCGCCCGCCACCTTGCCGGCATGCCGCTCGCCTCCTCCTCCGAATTCGGCCCCTGCGCCATCCCGGTCGTCGGCCTGCTCACGGAATGGAGCCAGGGCAACCAGGTCGAGCAGCGCCGCGAGGGCGGCGATCTCGGCGGCACCATGCGCCTTGGCGCCTACCGCGCCGACCTCGCCGAAGGCTCCCTCGCGCGCAAGATCTACGGCGGCGCCGCCCAGATCCAGGAACGTCACCGCCACCGCTACGAAGTCAATGTCGGCTACCGCGAAACCCTCGAAGACGCTGGCCTGATGTTCACCGGCCTGTCGCCCGACGGCAAACTTCCCGAAATCGTCGAACGCCCGGATCACCCCTGGTTCGTCGGCGTGCAATACCACCCCGAGTTGAAATCCAAGCCCTTCGAACCCCATCCCCTGTTCAAAGGCTTCATCGAGGCGGCTGTGAAGCAGGCCCGCCTTGTCTGAAGACAAGATCGTCACGGTGGGACAGGTTGCCATCGGCAATACCCTCCCCTTCGTTCTGATCTCAGGCCCCTGCCAGATCGAAAGCCGCGCCCACGCCATCGAAACCGCCGCCGCCCTTGTCGCGATCGCGGGCCAGGCCGGCGTCCCGCTGATCTACAAATCGAGCTACGACAAAGCCAACCGCACCAGCGCCACCGCCGCGCGCGGCATCGGCATGGCCGAGGGCCTCGACATCCTCGCCGAAATCCGCGCCCGCTTCGGCTGCCCGGTGTTGACCGACGTCCATGCGGCGGAGCAATGCGCCCCCGCCGCCGAAGCGGTGGACATCCTGCAGATCCCCGCCTTTCTCTGCCGCCAGACCGACCTGCTGATCGCCGCCGGCGAAACCGGCCGCGCCATCAACGTCAAAAAGGGCCAGTTCCTGGCCCCTTGGGACATGGTCAACGTCGCCGCCAAAATCGCCTCCACCGGCAACACCAACATCCTGCTCTGCGAACGCGGCACCAGCTTCGGCTACAACACCCTGGTGTCCGACCTGCGCGGCCTGCCGATCATGGCGCGCACCGGATACCCCGTCGTGTTCGATGCCACCCACTCCGTCCAACAACCCGGCGGACACGGCACCTCCTCGGGCGGCCAACGCGAATTCGCCCCCATCCTGGCCCGCGCCGCCCTGGCCGTCGGCGTGGCCGCGGTTTTCATCGAA
This sequence comes from Rhodospirillales bacterium, assembly GCA_947447625.1. GTDB lineage: Bacteria > Pseudomonadota > Alphaproteobacteria > Acetobacterales > Acetobacteraceae > CAIYPH01. The sequence continues at coordinate 6,004 of CANFKS010000067.1, forward strand.
TGCCACGAAGCTCCGGATAGCGCCCCCTCCGACGGGCCCAACATGATCCCGCTCGCCGAGATGCCTGCCCTGCTGGCGCGGCTCAAGGCATTCGACGACCTGGCAAAGCACGGCTGAGCAGGCGCGTGCTCGGACGCATCTGCGCACCATGGCACTGGCCCGCTCGTGCCCGAAAATGCTAGAGCGGGATGCCTTCTGATAGGCGAAGGCAGCCCGCGTACCCCTAAGGAGCCCCCGCCATGAGCGCCATCGCCGACATTCTCGCCCGCGAAATTCTCGACAGCCGCGGCAACCCGACCGTCGAGGTCGAGGTGTTTCTCGAATCCGGCGCCACCGGCCGCGCCGCGGTGCCCTCCGGCGCTTCGACCGGGGCGCACGAGGCCGTTGAACTGCGCGATGGCGACACCGCCCGCTACGGCGGCAAGGGCGTGCTCAAGGCCGTCGCCGCCGCGCAGGGCGAAATCCTCGAAGCCATCGCCGGCATGGATGCCGCCGAGCAGATCGCCGTCGATGAAGCCATGATCGAGCTTGACGGTACCCCCAACAAATCCCGCCTCGGCGCGAATGCCATCCTCGGCGTCAGCCTCGCCGTGGCCAAGGCCGCCGCGGCCGAACTCGACATCCCCCTCTTCCGCCATGTCGGCGGCGTCTATGCCCGCACGCTGCCGGTGCCGATGATGAACATCATCAATGGCGGCCAGCACGCGGACAATCCGATCGACATCCAGGAATTCATGATCCAGCCCGTCGGCGCCGCCAGTCTGGCGGACGCGGTGCGCATGGGCTCCGAAATTTTCCACGCGCTGCGCAAACAACTCAAAGACGCCGGCCACAACACCAATGTCGGCGACGAAGGCGGCTTCGCCCCCAATATCGGCTCGGCCGAGGCCGCGCTCGCCTTCATCTCCAAGGCCTGCGAAGCCGCGGGCTACCACCCTGGCGTTGACGTCACCTTCGCGCTCGACTGCGCCGCCACCGAATTCTTCAAGAACGGGGTCTACGCCCTCGAAGGCGAAGGCAAGACATTCGACGCCGCCGGCATGGTCGATTACCTGGCCGGCCTCTGCGCCCGCTTCCCCATCGTCTCCATCGAGGACGGCTGCGCCGAGGATGACTGGGCCGGCTGGAAGCACATGACCGAAATCCTCGGCGGCAAGGTTCAGCTCGTCGGCGACGATCTCTTCGTCACCAACCCCGAGCGCCTGCGCCAAGGCATCGAAACCGGCACCGCCAACGCCATTCTGGTCAAGGTCAACCAGATCGGCACCCTGTCCGAAACGCTGGAAGCCGTGGAGATGGCCCACCGCGCCGGCTTCCGTGCGGTCATGAGCCACCGCTCCGGCGAAACCGAGGATTCCACCATCGCCGACCTCGCCGTCGCCACCAATTGCGGCCAGATCAAGACCGGCTCGCTGGCCCGCTCCGACCGCACCGCCAAATACAACCAGCTGATCCGGATCGAGGAAATCCTCGGCTCCTCTGCGCGCTATGCCGGGCGCTCCATCCTCAAGCGTTAGAGCAGGCTGCCTTCTGATCGGCGCATTCATCAGGCTCTAATCTTCTTTGACATCTGAGCTATCCAGCGCATAGTGTTGTAACTCCACGAAAAGCGTGGAGTTGTGCGGGATCGTTCGATGAGCCTGATGGTGTCGGTTAAGCGGAAATTGCGTCAGGCAGTCCTGCCCTGCATCCTCATGTCCGTCACTGCCTATTTCGTCTGGCAGGCCCAGCAAGGCAATCGCGGCCTCAATGCCTGGGACCAGCGCGCGGGCGATCTTGCCGCCGCCCGCGCCGAACTCGCCCGCGCCGAAGCCGATCTCAAATCCTGGGACCGCCGCGTCCAGGCCATGCGCCGCAGCCCGATCGACCGCGATACCCTCGACGAACGCGCCCGCGCCGTCCGCGACCTCACCGACCCCTCCGACATCGTCATCCTTTACCCGCAAAACAAGCGCCTCTTCTGACCGGCCGGGCTTCCCGTAATCTCAATGCGAATTATGTGGGTTTCGCGAAATTAAATTTCGTGATTTCCCGATTCCATGTAATCCGTTGCATCACGCCCAAAGCGCGAATCATCCACGCACAACGGCTTAACCGTATTTCGGTTAATACGTGCTATTGCATTGCACAATAACCCTTTTTTACCATTGCGCGCTTGCCGCAAACCGCCGAGGTCGCTACCTCTCAGCCATAATCGGCGGCAATCCTGACAGGGGGCAGCACCATGGCGCAGGCGGCGGACGGCAGGAAAGGGCGCAAGCCCCGGCTCACCAACGAACCGGCGGGTCTGGATCGCGACACGCTGCTGAGAGCCTACCGCGACATGCTCCTCATCCGACGCTTCGAGGAAAAGGCCGGCCAGCTCTACGGCATGGGCCTGATCGGTGGCTTCTGTCATCTCTATATCGGCCAGGAAGCGGTCGTCGTCGGCATCCAGCTTGCCCTCAAGCCGGGCGATCAGGTCATCACCTCCTACCGTGACCATGGCCACATGCTCGCCACCGGCATGCAAGCCCGCGGCGTGATGGCCGAGCTCACCGGCCGGGAGGGCGGATACTCGCGCGGCAAAGGCGGCTCGATGCACATGTTCAGCAAAGAGAAGGCCTTTTTTGGTGGCCACGGCATCGTCGGCGCCCAGGTCAGCCTCGGCACCGGGCTTGCCTTCTCCAACGCCTACCGCAGCAACGACCACGTCAGCGTCACCTATTTCGGCGACGGCGCCTCCAACCAGGGCCAGGTCTTCGAAAGCTTCAACCTCGCAGCCCTGCTCAAGCTGCCCTGCATCTATGTCATCGAGAACAACAAATACGGCATGGGCACCTCGGTCGAGCGGTCCACCGCCAGCCGGGACCTGTCGCAAAACGGCAGCCCCTGGGGCATCGCCTCGCTCCAGGTCGACGGTATGGATGTCGATGCCGTCAAGCATGCCGCCGACATCGCCGTGGCGCATTGCCGCGCCGGCAAGGGGCCTTTCCTGCTTGAGATGAAAACCTACCGCTACCGCGGCCATTCGATGTCCGACCCCGGGCGCTACCGTTCGCGCGAGGAAATCCAGAAAATGCGCTCCGAGCGCGACTGCATCGAGGGCGCCCGCCACAAGCTCGCTGCCTTCGATGTCGATGAGGCCGAAATCAAGCGCATCGACGACGAGGTCAAGCGCATCGTCCAGGACTCCGCCGACTTCGCCCAGACCAGCCCCGAGCCCGACCCCGCCGAGCTCTGGACCGACATCCTGAAGGAAGCCTGAGCCATGGCCACCGAAATCCTGATGCCGGCGCTCTCGCCGACCATGACCGAGGGCAAGGTGTCGCGCTGGCTCAAAAAAATCGGCGACATGGTGCGCGCTGGTGACGTGATTGCCGAAATCGAGACCGACAAGGCCACCATGGAGGTCGAGGCGGTCGACGAGGGCGTGCTGTCCGCCATCCTCGTCCCCGACGGCGCCGAGGGCGTCGCCGTCAACACCCCCATCGCCGTCCTCGGCGGGAACGACACCGCCGCCTCCGCGCCCGTCGCTGCCCCGCGTGCTGCGATCGCCGCAATCCCGGCCGCGGCGCCGGCCGCCCCCGCTGCCCCGCACGCCGCCGCCGAACAGGATTGGGGCGCCACCAGCCCCCTGACCGTCCGCGAGGCCCTGCGTGACGCCATGGCCGCCGAAATGCGGGCCGACGGCGACGTTTTCCTCATCGGCGAGGAGGTCGCGCAATACCAGGGCGCCTACAAAGTCAGCCAGGGCCTGCTCGACGAATTCGGTGCGCGGCGCATCATCGACAGCCCGATCACCGAACATGGCTTCACCGGCATGGCCATCGGTGCCGCGATGAACGGCCTCAAGCCGATCGTCGAATTCATGACGTTCAACTTCGCCATGCAGGCGATCGACCAGATCATCAACTCCGCCGCCAAAACCCTCTATATGTCCGGCGGCCAGATGGGCTGCCCCATCGTCTTCCGCGGCCCCAATGGTGCTGCCAGCCGCGTCGGCGCCCAGCACAGCCAATGCTACGCCTCCTGGTATGCCCATTGCCCCGGCCTCAAGGTCGTCGCCCCCTGGTCCGCCGCCGATGCCAAGGGGCTGCTCCGCGCCGCCATCCGCGACCCCAACCCGATCATCTTCCTCGAAAACGAAATCCTTTACGGCCAGACCTTCGACGTTCCCACCGACCCCGACTTCGTGCTGCCCATCGGCAAAGCCAAGATCGAACGCGCCGGCACCGACGTGACGCTCGTGGCCTTCTCCATCACGGTCGGCATCGCCCTCAAGGCGGCCGAGCTGCTGGCCGAGCAAGGCATCAGCGCCGAAGTCATCAACCTGCGCACCCTGCGCCCGCTCGACATCGACACCATCGTCGCCAGCGTGAAAAAAACCAGCCGCGTCGTCACCCTGGAGGAAGGCTGGCCCTTCGCGGGGATCGGCGCGGAAATCAACATGCAGATCGTCGAACACTGCTTCGACTACCTCGACGCCCCACCCGGGCGGGTGCATGGTCTGGACGTGCCGCTGCCCTATGCCGCCAATCTTGAGAAACTCGCCTTGCCAAAGCCCGACTGGGTTGTCGCCGCCGTCGCCAAGCTATTCTGATCACAACGGAATAAGGGGGAACTCCCAGCCATGGCCACCAACATCCTGATGCCGGCCCTGTCGCCGACCATGACCGAGGGCACCCTGGCGCGCTGGCTCAAAAAGGAAGGCGATGTGATCCGCGCCGGCGATGTCATCGCCGAAATCGAGACCGACAAGGCCACCATGGAGGTCGAGGCGGTCGATGAGGGCGTGCTCGGCAAAATCCTCGTCGCCGACGGCACCGAGGGCGTGCAGGTCAATGCCCCCATCGCCGTGCTCGTCGAACCCGGCGAAGCCCTCCCCACCGCCCCTGCCGTTAAACCGATTGCCGTCAAACCGATGCTCGCCCCCCCGGCTCCGCAAGTCCGCGCTTCCGAGGTTCCGGCAGCGGCGATCGTCGCCCCCCCGACCCATTCAACAGGTGACCGCGTGTTCGTATCCCCGCTCGCCCGCCGCATGGCCAAGCAGGCCGGGCTCGACCTTGCCGCCATTCCCGGCAGCGGCCCCAATGGCCGCATCGTCCGCGCCGATATCGACACCGCCCTGGCCGGTGGCACCAAACCTGCCGCCGCGGTGGCCCCGGCCGCCGCGCCTGCGGTGGCCCCGGCCGCCGCGCCTGCGGTGGCCGCCAAGGCGCCAACGCCCCTGTTCACCGCGCCTCACACCGTCGTGCCCCATAGCAGCATGCGCAAAGTGATCGCCCGCCGGCTCAGCGAGTCCAAATCCACCATCCCGCATTTCTACGTCGCGATGGACATCGAGATCGACGCCCTCCTCGCGCTGGGCACCGACCTCACCGCCCGCGGCCCCAAGGACGTGCCGGGCGGCTTCCGCATCACCGTCAACGACCTGATCATCAAGGCCGTCGCGGTGGCGCTGCGGCGGCACCCCAAGGTCAATGCGTCGTGGACCGATGAGGCCATGGTGATGTATGACGATGTCGACATCTCGGTTGCCGTGGCCATCGCGGACGGGCTGATTACCCCCATCATCCGCCGCGCCGACCAGAAGGGCCTGGCCACCATCAGCGCCGAAATGCGCGATCTCGCCACCCGCGCCAAGGCCGGCAAACTCAAGCCCGAGGAATTCCAGGGCGGCGGCTTCTCGATCTCCAACATGGGCATGTTCGGCGTCTCCGGCTTCTCTGCCATCATCAACCCGCCGCAGGCCGCCATCCTCGCCGTCGCGTCCGGGCAGAAGCGCCCGGTGGTCAAAGACGGCGCACTCGCCGTCGCCACCGTGATGACCTGCACCCTCTCCGCCGACCACCGCGTCATCGACGGCGCGCTGGGGGCGGCCTTCATGGCCGAACTCAAGCGCATCATCGAAGATCCCTTGAGCTTGATGCTCTGAACGGCGCCCCTATGACCACCATCACATTCCGCGAAGCCGCACCCGGCGACGAGCCCCAGATCGAGTGGTTCGTCCGCGCGCTGGCCGAATACGAAGCCCTGCTGCACGAGGTGCAAGCCACCCAGGCCGACTTTGCCGCCGCCCTGTTCGGCCCCACGCCCGCCTGCCACGCGCTGTTCGCCGAACTTGACGGCGAGACGGTGGGCTTTGCGCTGTGGTTCTTCAACTTCTCCACCTTCGTCGGCCGCGCCGGGCTTTACGTGGAAGATGTTTTCGTCCTGCCATCCCATCGCGGCCACGGCGTGGGTCGCGCCATCTTCAGCGAACTCGCCCGCCGTGCGATTGCAGCGGGCTGTCAGCGGATGGACTGGTCGGTGCTCGACAACAACACCCCCGCCGTCAAATTCTACGGTGCCATCGGTGCCAGGCCGCAGGATGAATGGACCGTGCAACGCCTGACCGGGGACGCGCTTTTGGCGATGGCGAAAGGGGCTTAAGGAAGCGGTTGTTTTTTGAAAAAAGAACCAAAAAACCTTCGCCCCTTTTTAACGTCGCCCTGATCGGTCAAAGTTTTTTTGCTTCTTTTTTTTCAAAAAAAGAAGCGCTTCCTGCCTTCCTTCAAGGAGCCCCTCCATGGCCGAGCAGACCTTCGATCTCATCGTCCTCGGCGGCGGCCCCGGCGGCTACGTGGCCGCCATCCGCGCCGCCCAGCTTGGCCTCAAAACCGCCGTCGTCGAGCGCGAACATCTCGGCGGCATCTGCCTCAACTGGGGCTGCATCCCCACCAAGGCCTTGCTCCGCAGCAGCGAAATCAATCACCTGCTGCACAATCTCAAGGATTACGGCTTCGCCGCGGACAACATCCGCTTCGATCTCGCCGCCATCGTCAAACGCTCCCGCGGCATCGCCAGGCAACTGTCCTCCGGCGTCGCCCACCTGCTGAAGAAAAACAAGATCACCGTCTTCGACGGCGCCGGCAAACTCGCCGGCAAGGCCAGTGTTTCCGTCGAAAAGGACGGCAAGCCCGTCGCCACGCTCAAAGCCCCCCACATCATCCTCGCCACCGGTGCGCGTGCCCGCCAACTGCCCGGTATCGAGGCCGACGAAAAGCTGATCTGGTCCTACAGGGGCGCCATGGTTCCCGCCGCCATGCCGAAATCCCTCCTCGTGATCGGCTCCGGCGCCATCGGCATCGAATTCGCCTCCTTCTACCGCGGCCTTGGCGCCGCGGTGACGGTGGTTGAAATGATGGACCGTGTGCTCCCCGTGGAAGACGAGGAAATTTCAGCTTTTGCCCGCAAGTCCTTCGAGAAGCAGGGCATGACGATCATCACCGGGGCCGCCGTCAAGGGCGTGAAAAAAGGGACGGACAGCGTTACCGTCACCATCGAGGCGGGCGGCAAAACCCAGGACATCACGGTCGATCGCGTCATCTCCGCCGTCGGCATCGTCGGCAACACCGAAGGCCTCGGCCTCGAAGGCACCGGCGTGAAGGTCGAGCGCACCCATGTCGTGACCGACGAATGGTGCCGCACCGGGGAGCCGGGCGTCTACGCCATCGGGGACCTCGCCGGGGCGCCCTGGCTTGCCCACAAGGCCAGCCACGAAGGCGTCGTCTGCGTCGAGAAAATCGCCAACCACCCCGGGGTTCACCCGATCGACTGGTCCAATATCCCGGGCTGCACCTATTGCAGCCCCCAGATCGCCTCCGTCGGCCTCACCGAGGCGAAAGCCAAGGCCGCCGGGCGCGAAATCCGCGTCGGGCGCTTCCCCTTCATCGGCAACGGCAAAGCCATCGCCATGGGCGAACCCGAAGGTATGGTCAAAACCGTGTTCGACGCCAAAACCGGCGAACTCCTCGGCGCCCATATGATCGGCGCCGAGGTTACCGAAATGATCCAGGGCTACACGATCGCCCGCACCCTGGAGTCGACCGAGGCCGAACTGATGCACACGATATTTCCGCATCCCACCATCTCGGAATCGATGCATGAGGCCGTGCTTGACGCCTACAAGCGGGTCATCCACTTCTAGGCCATGTCCGACATCCCGGTTTCCGCCACCCGCATCGTCGTCGACCACCGCAGCGCTCGCCATCCCGAGAAGGCGAACCGGCCGGACAATCCGATCCAGCGCAAACCCGCCTGGATCCGGGTGAAGGCGCCGAACCATCCCGTCTACAATGAAACGCGGGATTTGATGCGGGCCAACAAACTCGCCACCGTCTGCGAGGAGGCCGCCTGCCCCAATATCGGGGAGTGCTGGTCCCAGCGCCACGCCACCATGATGATCATGGGCGAGACCTGCACGCGGGCCTGCGCGTTCTGCAATGTGCGCACCGGCCAGCCCGATCCGCTCGACGCAACCGAACCCGCCCGCGTCGCCGATGCGGTGGCCAAGCTCGGTCTGCGCCACGTCGTGATCACCTCGGTTGATCGCGATGATGTGGCCGATGGCGGCGCCGCGCATTTTGCCGCCGTCATCCGCGCCGTGCGCGCGGCGGCGCCCGAGACCACAATCGAAGTGCTGACGCCCGATTTTCTGCGCAAGCCAGGCGGCGCGGAAATCATGGCCGAAGCGGCGCCTGATGTGTTCAACCACAATCTGGAAACCGTGCCGCGGCTCTACCCCTCGATCCGCCCGGGTGCGCGCTACTACCAATCGCTCCGCCTGCTCGACAGCGTCAAGCGCCTCAATCCGGCGATTTTCACCAAGTCCGGCCTGATGGTCGGCTTCGGCGAGGCGCGCATGGAACTTGCCCAGGTGATGGATGATTTGCGGATCGCCGATGTCGACTTCCTGACCATCGGGCAATATCTCCAGCCCACCGTAAAACACGCCGCCGTTGTCGAATTCGTTCACCCCGACAGCTTCGCCGATTATGCCGCCCTGGCCCGCGCCAAAGGGTTCCTGCTGGTTTCCGCGACACCGCTGACGCGCAGTTCGTATCACGCCGATTCCGACTTTGCCGCGCTGCGCGCAGCCCGCGCCGCGTCGCGGCGCAGCGCGGCCTGAGATGCCGACCCACGCCGAGTCCCGCGCCGTCGACTATACGGCGGAGCAACTCTACGACCTGGTTGCCGATATGGGGCGCTACCCCCAGTTCCTGCCCTGGTGCGTCGGCGCGCGGGTGCGCAGCAAAACCGAAACCGCTGCGATCTGCGATCTCACCATTGGCTTCGGGCCGTTCCGCGAGAGCTTCACCAGCCGGGTGACACTCGACCGGCCCAACCGCGTCACTGTTGCCTATGAGAAGGGGCCCTTCCGCTACCTCAACAACCACTGGACCTTCACGCCGGATCCGAGGGGCTGCAAGGTCGATTTCTTTGTGGATTTCGAATTCCGCAGCCGCATCCTGCAAGCCGCGATCGGCGTGGTGTTTCATGAGGCCGTGCGCCTGATGGTCAATGCCTTCCTGACCCGCGCCCGCGTGATCTATGGCCCGCCGCCGGCCCGCCCGGCACCAGGCGTGCTGCCCACTCCCGCCGAGGGGTAAACTCCACGTCGGTGGCGATCAGGACGTCCTGACGGAACGGCTGTGATGGCTGCTGCGCATGGTGACCCCCTGGCGCGGCCGGCGTGTTGCTGCTTTGCTCACGGATATATCCAGGAGAAGTGTCCCGATGTCGTTCGCCCCGCCCCCGATGCCGACGGATCTGCCGCCGGTGCATGTCAATCTCTACTCCGATACGCAGTCCAAGCCGACCCCGGCGATGAAGGCTGCGATGATGGAGGCCGAGGTTGGCGACGAGCAGGCCGGCACGGATCCGACGATCAACGCGCTGTGCGAAAAAATGGCGGCGTTGCTGGGCAAGGAAGCCGCGATGTTCCTGCCGTCGGGCACGATGTGCAATCAGATCGCCATCATCACGCAATGCCGTCCGGGCGATGAGATTCTGGCCCACGAAACCGCGCATATCCTGACCAGCGAAGGCAGCGGTGCCGCGGCTCTGGCGGGCGCGCAGATCACGGGTTTGCAGGGCGCGCGCGGGCAGTTCAGCCTGGAGACGCTGAAGGGGGCGATCCGCTCGAAGTCCCGCCATTCCCCGCCGCAGCGGATGGTCGAGGTTGAGCAGACCGCGAATTCCGGCGGCGGCACGGTGTGGAAGCTCGACGATCTCAACGCGATCGCGGATTATGCCCATGAACTCGGCATGGTCACCCATATGGATGGCGCGCGGCTGACGAATGCGACGGTTGCGGCCGGGATTGCGCCGTCGGACATGGTGGCGGGGTATGACACGGTGTGGCTCGACTTCACCAAGGGCCTTGGTGCGCCGCTGGGTGCGGTGCTGGCCGGGTCGAGCGATTTCATCGGGCAGGCGTGGCGCTGGAAGCAGCGGATGGGCGGCGCGATGCGGCAGGGCGGGATTTGTGCCGCGGCCTGCATCTATTCGCTGGATCATCATGTCGAGCGCCTCGCGGTCGATCATGCCAATGCCAAGCTGCTTGCCCGGGGGCTGGCGCAGATTCCGGGGATCGTGGTCGAGGAGCCCGAGACCAATCTGGTGTTTTTCGATACCACCGGCACCGGCATCACGGCGTGGGACCTCAACCAGATGACGTTGCAGCATGGCGTCGGGTTCTCGGTCAACCAGACCTGGCGCGGCCGGGCCTGCACGCATCTGGATGTGTCGGCTGCCCAGATCGAGGAAGCGGTGGCGGCGATCCGGGCTGCGGTTTCGCGCGGGGCTTAGAGCGTATTTGAGATCAGAATGATGTGCCGTATGAGAATTTGGCGCAAAGGAGCATCAATCATGCGGCTGATCATTGCGGTTCTGGCCTTTGGGGTGCTGGGGCTTCCTGTCCACGCACAGACCGCGCCGGCGGTGGCTCCGGCGGTGGTTCCTGCTCCGGCGGTGGCGGCGCCGGTTGTGGTGCCGCCGGCGGCCAAGACAGTGGTGCGCTCGAAGCGGCTGTCGTTCGAGCAGCGCTTCGATGCCGCGAACACCAGCAAGGACGGCAAGCTCAGCCTGGCGCAGGCCAAGGCGGGCAAGCTGCGCAGCGTGGTGCGGTATTTTGCGGCGATCGATACCGGCAGGAAGGGCTTCATCACCAAGGAGGATGTGGCCGCGTTCCGCAAGACCGAGAAGGGCAAGAAGATCGCGCTTTAGGGCGGAATGCCTTCTGATTGCGAAGGCATCCCGCTCTAACGCTTTGTTTGGTCGCCTGATTCCGCGTTTTGGCGATTCCGCCGAAAATCATCAGACTCTGGAGCAGGATGCCTTCGGCAATCGGTCGGCATCCTGCTCTCGTCGGCCTGAATGGTCAGGCGGCGAAGGTGGGAACCGGGGTTCCGTCTTCGGTTACGGTCCATTGGAGTTTGACCGGGAGGCCGCAGGCGAGTTTGTCGGGGTCACCGAGGATGTTGGTGAGCATCGTCGGGCCTTCCTTGAGCGTCACGTAGGCGATGGTGTATCCGGCGCGGCGCATCGGGGAGAAGCTGTAGATGGTGCCTTCGCCGGAGGCTGCTTCCCATTCGGTGTCACCGAAGCAGAAGGGGCACAGGGCGCGGGGGTACCAATGCGGTTTGCTGCAGTCCTTGCAGCGGCGGATCATGAACTTGCCTTCCTTCGCGGCGGCGTAGAAGGGTTCGCTCTCCGGGTTTTGGACCGGGGAGGGGATGATACGGTCAGCCATGTCGATTACTCCCGCTCCAGAATGAGTGTGGCCGAGCCGTGGCGGCTGCCGATGAGGCCGCCGGTGCCGTGGGCGAGGGCGAGGTCGCAGTTCGGGACCTGCACCTTGGGGTGGGCTTCGCCGCGGAGCTGGCGGACGGCCTCGATGACCTTGGTGATGCCGCCGCGGTTGGCGGGGTGGTTGTTGCACAGGCCGCCGCCATCGGTGTTGAAGGGCAGCTTGCCGACGCCGGAGATCAGGTTGCCGTCGGAGACGAAGGCGCCGCCGCGGCCGCGCTCGCAGAAGCCCATGTCTTCGATCTGCTGCAGCACGGTGATGGTGAAGCTGTCGTAGATCGAGGCGTATTTGATATCGGCCGGGCGGACGCCGGCTTCGGCGAAGGCGCGGGGGCCGGACCAGGCGCCGCCGGAGTAGCGCAGGTCAACCTCGCCGCCGAGCTGGCCCTTGGGGGCTTCGCCGGCGCCTTTGACTTTGACGAGCGGGCGCTTGAGGCTGCGGGCGATTTCGGGGCTGGTGACGATGAGCGCGCCGCCGCCGTCGGAGATGACGCAGCAATCGAGGCGGTGCAGCGGGTCGGAGACCATGGGGGAGTTCACCACGTCTTCGACGGTCACCACATTACGGAGCATGGCGTGCTCGTTGTACTGGGCGTGGTGGGAGGCGGCGACCTTGATCCAGGCGAGCTGTTCGCTGGTGGTGCCGTATTCGTACATGTGGCGGGCGGCGACCATGGCGTAGACGTTGGCGGTCACGGGCGCGAAATGGGTTTCCCACGGGCTGTCCGGGATGCCGGGGTTGCCGGGGCGGGCGGCGGTGCCGGTGGCTTGGCCTTCGCTGCGCGGACGGCCGGCGAGCGTGATGAGCACGACGCTGGCCTTGCCCATGGCGATGGCCTGGGCGGCGTGGGCGACATGGGCGATGTAGGACGAGCCGCCGACATCGGTGCTGTCGAAGTAGCGCACCTTGAGGTTCATGTAGTCGAGCATGTTGATCGGGCCCATGCCCGGGGCGTCACCGGCGCAGATGTAGCCGTCGATGTCGCTCTTTTTCAGGCCGGCATCGGCGAGGGCGCCACGGGCGCACTCGGCATGCAGCTGTGCGACGGACTTGTCCGGCGCTTTGCGGGTCGGGTGTTCATACGCCCCGACAATGTAGGCTCTGCCATTGATACTCATCGTTTCCCCTTCCTTGCGGGTCCATAGACCTCGGGGCTTATGTTGGCCCGGCGAGAAGAGTGTGTAAACCGGGCGGCGCAAGGCGCTGCGCCGGGGGGTGGCTTTGACAGGGGGCGCCGGGTTGTCGATGCTGCGGGAGAGTTGATTCTTGCAGCAGTGGAGGCCTTGGATGGCGGATCTTTTTGTGTGTCTGACGTTTGATCATGACAACACCTCGGCGCTGATATCGCGCAACATGGTGACGCCGACGGCGATTTCGCGGGGGGATTTCGGGATCCCGGCGGTGGCGCGGATTTTGCGGATGTTGAATCAGGAGCGGATTCCGACGACCTGGTTCATTCCGGGGCACACGATCGAGAGCTATCCGTCCTGCGTGGCGGCGGTGCATGCGGCGGGGCATGAGATCGGCAATCATGGCTGGACGCACCGTGTGCCCTCGACGCTGGGGCTCGAGGGGGAGGAGGAGGAACTGGTTCGGGGGAACGAGGCGATCATTCGGCTGACGGGTCGGGCGCCGCGGGGCTATCGCTCGCCGGCATGGGATTTGAGCCCGCACAGCATCGAGCTGATGCTGAAGCATGGGTTTGTGTATGACAGCTCGATGATGGGGCATGATTATCTGCCGTATCAGGCGCGCAACGGGGACCAGATTGCGCTGCTGGAGCCGTTCAAGTTCGGGGCGGATACGGCGCTGGTGGAGATGCCGATTTCGTGGTCGCTCGATGATTTTCCGCATTTCGAATATACGCGCTCGGATGCGGGGATATTGCCGGGGAATATGAATGCGCGGTTGGTGATTGAGAATTTCATCAATGAATTCAAATATATGAAGAAATACAACGATTGGGGCGTGCTGACCTATACGTTCCATCCGCATGTGATCGGGCGGGGGCATCGGATGTTGATGCTGGAGCATATGATCGCGACGCTGCGCGCCGAGGGGGCGCAGTTCGTGACGATGGAGACGGCGGTGGAGGAATATCGCAAGAAGTTTCCGAGCGGGTTGAGTTTGCGGGGCTCGTGAGGCGACGGGCTGGTATAAGGAGGGCGAATCGAGCCCAGGTCCTGCCCGCATGTCCGATCATCTTGTTCGTCTGAACCCTGAGCAGCGCGAGTCCGTCGAGACGATCGACGGACCGTTGCTGGTGTTGGCGGGGGCGGGGACGGGGAAGACGCGGGTTTTGACGACGCGGTTCGCGCATATCCTGCTGTCGCAGCGGGCGTTTCCGAACCAGGTGTTGGCGGTGACGTTCACCAACAAGGCGGCGCGGGAGATGCGCGAGCGGGTGACGGCGATATTGGGGGCGCCGGCGGAGGGGTTGTGGCTGGGGACGTTCCATGCGCTGGGCGCGCGGATGTTGCGCCGACATGCCGAATTGGTGGGTCTGACGTCGAGTTTCAGCATTCTTGATACCGATGATCAGATGCGGCTGTTGAAGCAGGTGATGGAGGCGGAGCGGATCGACACCAAGCGGTTTGCGCCGCAGGTGTTGATGGGGATCATCCAGCGCTGGAAGGACAAGGGGCTGACGCCGGCGCGGGTGACGCCGGCAGAGGATTCGGATTTCGTGGCCGGGCGGGCGAAGGCGCTGTATGGGCTGTATCAGGATCGGCTGCGGACGCTCAATGCGTGCGATTTCGGCGATTTGTTGATGCATGTGACGGAGATCTTGCGCGGGCACCCCGAGGTGTTGGCGGCGTATCACCGGCGGTTCCGTTATATTCTGGTGGACGAGTATCAGGATACGAACCTGGTGCAGTATTTGTGGCTACGGCTTTTGGCGCAGTCGCATCAGAATATCTGCTGCGTGGGGGATGACGACCAGTCGATCTATTCGTGGCGTGGGGCGGAGGTGGAGAATATCCTGCGCTTCGAGAAGGATTTTCCGGCTGCACGGATCGTCAAGCTGGAGCGGAACTATCGCTCGACCGAGCAGATATTGGGGGCGGCGGCGGGTTTGATTGCGCATAACCAGGGGCGGTTGGGCAAGACGCTGCGCTCGGGGCGGGAGGAGGCGACGGGGGAGAAGGTGCAGGTCTGGGGGGTGTGGGACTCGGACGAGGAGGCGCGGATGGTGGGGGGGCGGATCGAGACGCTGCGGCGGGAGGGGCATGCGGCGGCGGAGATGGCGATTCTGGTCAGGGCGAATGCGCAGACACGCTCGTTTGAGGAGCGGCTGATTACGCTTGGGATTCCATACAAGGTGATTGGCGGGTTGCGGTTCTATGAGCGGCAGGAAATTCGCGATGCGGTGGCGTATGCGCGGGTGTTGAACCAGCCGTCGGATGATTTGGCGTTCGAGCGGATCATCAATTTGCCGCGTCGGGGGGTGGGCGAGCAGGGGCTGCGGGCGATGCATGAGCGGGCGCGGGAGCGGGGGGTTCCGCTGACGGCGGCGGTTGCGGGGTTGGTGGAGGATGGCGGGTTGCGCGGCAAGGTGCGCGATGCGATGCGCGTATTGCTTGGCGGTTTTGCGCGGTGGCGCGAGGGGGTTGTGCGGGAGGGGCATGTCACCACGATGGCGATCATGCTCGATGAGAGCGGCTACATGGAGATGTGGAAGCAGGACAAGTCGGTCGAGGCGCCCGGGCGGATCGAGAATTTGAAGGAGTTTGTCAGGGCGTTGGCGGATTTTGAGAGCATTGGCGGGTTTCTCGAACATGTGGCGCTCGTGATGGACAACGAGCAGAACGCGGATGGCGATCGGGTGAACCTGATGACGCTGCACGCGGCGAAGGGGCTGGAGTTCGATACGGTGTTTCTGCCGGGTTGGGAGGAGGGGTTGTTTCCGAGCCAGCGGACGATGGATGAGAGCGGGGTGAAGGGGCTGGAGGAGGAGCGGCGGCTTGCCTATGTGGGGCTGACGCGGGCACGGCAGCGGGCGATTGTCAGCCATGCGGCGAACCGGCGGATCTATGCGAACTGGCAGTCAAGCGTGCCGAGCCGGTTTATCGAGGAAATTCCGGCCGAGTTTGTCGACATGGAGGGCGGTTCGGCGCGGGAGACGCTGTTGCGGGCGCCGTCGTTCGGGTCGCAGTTTCCGATGGCGGCACGCCGGCCGCCTGCCGCGCAGGTGTGGGAGGCGCCGGCGCGGCCGGCGCGGGGGGAGACGATTGCGGTGGGGACGCGTGTGTTTCACCAGAAATTCGGCTACGGGCGGGTGAGTGCAAGCGAGGACGACAAGTTGGACATCGATTTCGAGAAGGCCGGATCCAAGCGTGTGTTGGATCGCTTTGTGGAGCGGGCATGATGCGGCCGCATCGCCGCCACGCGGTGGCGCTTGAGACGGTCAGCGTCACCGTGCCGGAGCATGCGCTGGAGGCCTATGAGGCGGCGCTGCTGACGTCGTGCGGAACGGTGGGGTTTTTCCTCGATGAGGAGAAATGGCTGTGGACGGTCGAGGGGGTGAAGGACCAGGGGGCCGATGAGGCGGTGCTCGAAGGGGCGTTGGCGCTGGCGGCGTTGGTGACGGGGGTTTCGGTGCCGCTGGTCCGCCATGCGACGGACTCCGAGGGCTGGCTGGCGCGGACCTATGCGGGGTTTCCGGAGCAGTTGGTGGGGCGGCGGTTTGCCATTCGGGGGACGCATCTGACGGAGCGGGGCGCCCCGGGACGGATCGGGATTGTGCTGGATGCGGGGATAGCGTTCGGGTCGGGCGAGCATGGGTCGACGCGGGGGTGTTTGCGGGCGTTCGAGCGGATCGCGCATCGGCGGCCGCGGCGGATTCTCGATCTGGGAACCGGGTCCGGCGTGTTGGCGATGGCGGCGGCGCGGGTGCTGCATCGGGCGGTGACGGCGAGCGACATCGATCCGTGGTCGGTGCGCACGGCGCGCAACAATGCGGTGTTGAACGGGTTGGGCGGGTTGCTGCGCTGTGTGCGGGCTGATGGCTGGTCCT
>CANFKS010000068.1 GCA_947447625.1 Rhodospirillales bacterium
AGAGCTTATACCGAAACCCTGTGATCGCTGCTCTTCCGCGATCACAGGGTTTCGGTATGCGCGCCGGGTTGGTGGGCGGCGGCGCGCGGAAAAAGACTCATACCAAGGGTCGCGCTTTGCGAGCCTTGGTATGAGAGCGGGATGCCTTCGCCTGTCAGAAGGCATCCCGCTCTCGCCCCTTGCAGTCTCGGGGCGGGTTCCAGAAGATAAAGATAATTCAAAAATTTTCTGAAAAACAATAAAAAATTTTTACCTATTTTTTCCAAAGCGACACAGGCCAATGATAACGGACGAAGCACTGGTTTTAACGGCTTCTCACCACGCAACCCTGTGAACAATGCATAGAGTTTTCGATCTTTCCAAGAAAAAGCGTTTTCCTTAAAAATTCAACGCCGTCGCCTGCATCACCAGCGGCAGCGTCCGCACCATCTCCAGCACCACCTCCGGCACCGGCTCATCGACCGACACCATGCAGATCGCATCCCCCCCCAACTCGGAGCGCCCGAGATGGAAGGTTGCGATATTGATCCCCGCACCGGCCAAAGTCGCGCCAAAGCGGCCGATGAAGCCCGGCTTGTCCTGGTTGGTGACGTAAAGCATATGCCGCGCGAAATCGGCTTCGACGCGGATGCCCTTGATCTCCACGATCCGCGGCCGCGACCCCGCGAACAGCGTGCCGGCCAGACTCCGCGTGGTCTGCCCGGTGGCGATGGTGAGACGGACCAACGTCTGATACTCGCTGGGCCGATCATGCACGACCTCCGCGACATCAATGCCGCGTTCGCGCGCCAGCACCGGAGCATTGACCATGTTGGCCCCCTCGATCATCGGCCCCAGCAGGCCGGCCAGCGCCGCGGCATTGAGCGGGCGATGGTTCAGGTTGGCCGCAAGCCCTTCATATTCGATGGTGACGGAGTTGATGGTGCCATCGCGCGACTGGCTGAGTTGCCCCGCCATGGCGCCGAGCAGGCGGCACAATTCCATGTAGGGCCGCAGCCGCGGCGCCTCCTCGGCCGAAACCGACGGCATGTTGATGGCGTTCGACACCGCGCCCGAGAGCAGGAAGTCGCTCATCTGCTCCGCCACCTGCAACGCCACATTCTCCTGCGCCTCGGCGGTCGCGGCCCCCAGATGCGGCGTGCACACCACATTATCCAGCCCAAACAACGGGCTGTCCGTGGCGGGTTCGACCTCAAACACATCGAGCGCAGCCCCGGCAACATGGCCTGATCTCAGTGCATCCGCCAGCGCCGTCTCATCGACCAGCCCCCCGCGCGCGCAGTTGATGATGCGCACCCCCTTGCGGGTCCGCGCAATCGCCTCGCGCGAAATCAGATTGCGCGTGGCATCCGTCAGCGGCGTGTGCAGCGTGATGAAATCGGCGCGGGCAAGCAGGTCATCGAGTTCGACCTTCTCGACCCCAAGATCGAGCGCACGCTTCTCCGTCAAATAAGGATCGAACGCGATCACCCGCATTTTGAGCCCCTGTGCGCGATCGGCCACGATGGACCCGATATTGCCGCAGCCGACCAGGCCGAGCGTCTTGTTGGTCAATTCAACGCCCATGAAGCGGTTCTTCTCCCATTTGCCCGCCCGCGTCGAGGCGGAAGCTTCCGGAATCTGGCGGGCCAGGGCAAACATCATTGCGATGGCGTGTTCGGCCGTTGTGATGGCGTTGCCGTACGGCGTGTTCATCACCACCACGCCGCGCGCAGTCGCCGATTTCACATCGACGTTGTCGACCCCGATGCCGGCCCGGCCCACCACCTTGAGGTTCGGGCCCGCATCGAGCAGTTCGCGCGTCACTTTGGTCGACGAGCGCACCGCAAGACCGTCATACGCGCCGATGATGGCACGGATATCGGCCGGCGACAGCCCGGTCTTGACGTCCACCTCGATGCCGCGATTGCGGAAAATCTCGACCGCGGCGGGCGACAGCTTGTCGCTGATGAGAACTTTAACCATGGCTCAGACTCCAGCAATTTCGGCGGTCACCTGGGCATAGGCCCAGTCCAGCCAGGGAAGCAGCGCCGCAACATCGGACGGCTCGACCGTGGCACCCGCCCATATCCGCAGGCCCGGCGGTGCGTCGCGATAGCCGCCGAGATCAAAGCCAACACCCTCCTTCTCCAGCACCGCCACCATCTTCTTGGCAACATCAGGCTGCACCGCGGGATCAAGTGCGGTGAATTTCAGGCAGATCGATGTGCAGGATCGTTGCGACGGCACCTCGGCCAGGAACCCGGCCCAGGCGCTGCCCTCAACCCACGTCGCAACGGCGGCCAGCGAGGCCTCGCATCGCCCGATCAACCCCTTGAGCCCGCCGACGCTTTCCGCCCAGCGCAACCCATCGACCGCATCCTCGGCGCAGAGCAGAGACGGCGTGTTGATGGTCTCGCCCTTGAACACGCCCTCGGTCAGCTTGCCGCCGGAGACGAGGCGGAAAATCTTCGGCAGCGGCCATGCCGGCTTATATGTCAGGAGCCGTTCCACCGCACGCGGCGACAGCGCCAGCATCCCATGCGCCGCCTCGCCCCCCAGCACCTTCTGCCACGACCAACTCACCACATCGAGCTTGTCCCAAGGCAGGTCCATGGCAAACGCGGCCGACGTGGCATCGCAAATCACCAGCCCGGCGCGATCGGCCGCTATGAAATCCGCGCTGTCATAGCGCACGCCCGAGGTCGTGCCGTTCCACGCCAGCACCACGTCATGCGCCGGATCGACCTGCGCCAGGTCCGGCAGCCGTCCATAGGGCGCGGTCAAAGCCCGCGCATCGGCCAGCTTCAACTGCTTGACCACATCATTCGCCCAGCCCTCCGAGAAGCTCTCATGGACGAGGATATCGACCGGCCGCGCGCCGAGCATGGTCCACATCGCAAGTTCCACCGCACCGGTGTCCGACGCCGGCACGATGCCAACCCGCCAATCCGCCGGCATGCCTAGAATATCGCGCGAGCGGGTGATCACCTCGTTGAGCCGCGCCTTGGGTGCGGCGGCACGATGCGACCGGCCGAGGAACGCACCCGCAAGCGCGTCGAGCGTAAAGCCCGGCCGCTTGGCGCAGGGGCCCGATGAAAAATTGGGGGAATGCGGACGCAGGTCCGGACGAGTGGCAAATGCCATCGGATGAATCTCCCTTTCAGAAGATGGTGCGCTCCGGTGGGGGAGCGTGGCCCGCCGCCGGTTTACCGCGCCGCGCCGCCCGGCGCAACCGCGTCCTCGGCACACAGCGCCCAGCGCTCATGATCGCGCCAGTCCCCCGCGATGCGCAGGTAACGGGGCGAGAACCCCTCCAACCGAAACCCGAGCCGCCGCACCAGCGCACGCGACGGCAGATTATCCGGCTGGATATTGGCCTCCACCCGATGCAACCCGAGCCGCCCAAACGCCTCGACCAGCACGAGCCTCACCCCTTCAGTCATCGCCCCACCGCCAATCCCGTAACCGAAATACCCCATATAGGTGCTGAGAAACGGCCCGCGGGCGATCTCATTGAGGTTCACCACGCCCGCCAACATGCCCCCGCGCTCCACCAGGAACGTCTCTTTCCGCCCGCCGCCAATCTGCGCGAACCAGGCCTCGAACCCCGCCATGTCGAGAAACGGCTCGACCCACGGGTAATGCAGCCCCCGGCACGCAACATTGGCCGCCACCAGCGCCCGCCCATCCCGCCGCTGCGGCGGGCGGATCGTCACCGCGCTCACAGCAACACCTTGCGCAACCCAGCCGTGGGATCGGCCGGGAAATACACCCCGTTCGACACCCGCCGTCGCCCGCAGCCAAACCCAGCCGCAAACGCCCGCGCAGAGTCCCACAACGGGTCCCGTAACAGAGCCGCCGCCGCCTCGAACGCCACTTGCCCAAGGTCGCACACCAGCGGCAATGGCCGGGTGAGAATCCCGGCATTGCGGCTATACTCGGGGTTCGGGACGATCGCCGAAAGGAAAACCATGCCGCACCATAGCATCAGCGCCGCCGGCGCAACCGCCCGGATCAAGGCCGAGGGGGCCGAATTATGCTCCTTCATCACCCAATCCGGCACCGAACTCCTGTGGCAGGCCCATCCCGCCTGGCCGCAACACGCGCCAAACCTGTTCCCCATCGTCGGCACCGTGCGCGACAACCACTACCGCCACAACGGCGAGTCCTACGCGTTGTTTCGCCACGGCTTCGCCCGCCACGCCATATTCGAATGGGTCGAACGCAGCCCCACCACCGCCCGCCTCGTCCTGACCGACAACCCCGCCACCCGCGCGGTCTACCCCTTCGCCTTCCGCTTCGAAATCGCCTACGCGATCGCCGAGGATGGCCTGACCATCACCTTCATCCTGCAAAACACCGGCCTCGAAACCCTCCCGGCCTCGATGGGCGCCCACCCCGCCTTCAACTGGCCACTGCGCCCAGGCATCGCCAAAGAGGCCCATCACCTCACCTTCTCCGCCGAGGAAACCGCCCCCATCCGCCGTGTTCGGCCGGACGGGCTGCTCCGCCCCGAAGCCCTCCCCACCCCCATCGCCGGCCGCACCCTCGCTTTGCATGACGGGCTCTTCGCCGAAGACGCCATCATCCTCGACCCCGTCGCCAGCACCGCCCTGCGCTACGGCGCCCCGGGCACCGAAACCGTCGAATTCGCCTGGGGCGGCTTCCCGCAACTCGGCATCTGGACCCGCCCCGGCGTTGACCTGCTCTGCCTCGAACCCTGGCACGGCTTCTCCGACCCGATCGGCTACGACGGCAACATCACCGACAAGCCCGGCATCATGATCCTGCCTCCCGGCACCTCACGCACCGCCTGGCACCGCATCCGCGCCCATTCCATCTAGATCAGGATGCCTCCCGATGGGCGAAAGCCGCAGATCGCCTTGGGGCCGGCTGCATCGCGCGCAGCGTTATGAACACGCTGCGCATCCGTCACGAGCACCTCGACGCCCCCCAGATCGATCTGGCGATGCACGCCAGTACCGCCGATGTGGTCGCTGGTATCGAAGGGATCCAGCAGCGGGATGAAAGCTGCCGCCACCCCCGGGGCTCAGCGCTTCAGGGAAAACCGGGCGCGCAGCTTGCCGTCCTGCGGATCCATCACCAGCACCCGATCTGGCCCCCCCCCCTGCAACTGCACCAGCACCCCCTGCGGCCCAGCACTCACCGCCACGATCCGCGTCCCCTCCGGCTCATCGAACTGCACGTCGCGCAGCACCACCGGTTCGGGCCCGCCATAAGTCCGTTTTGCGATCGTCACCCCGATCACCGCGACCCCCGCGACGATCAAAACGCCCATCACAATCACCGCGACCTGCAAGCCTCGCATCGAATATCTCCCACCACGCGTCGATCCGGGGTATCCCACCGCCATGTCCGATGCAACCACCACCCGAATCACCGCCCTCCCCGAAGCCGCCGGCGACCGCGTCGACCGATATCTCGCCGAGGTCTTCCCCGTCGTGTCCCGCGCCCGCATGAAATCCCTCATCGAGGAGCGCCGCGTCAGCCGCAACGGCGTGCTCATCACCCAGCCTGCCGAAAGAGTGATCGCCGGCGCCGAATACACCCTCATTCTCCCGCCCCCTGTCGCCGCCCAACCGATCGCACAGGATATCCCCTTCCCCATCCTCTACGAGGACGATGACCTCATCGTCCTCGACAAGCCCGCCGGCCTCGTCGTCCACCCCGCCCCCGGCAACGAAGAGGGGACGCTGGTCAACGCGCTTCTCGCCCATTGCGGTGACAGCCTGCCCGGCATCGGCGGCGAAAAACGCCCCGGCATCGTGCACCGACTCGACAAGGAAACCTCCGGCGTCATGGTCGTCGCCAAGACCGAACTCGCCCTCACCGTCCTCTCCGCCGCCTTCGCCGCCCGCGATCTCGACCGCGCCTACCTCGCGCTCTGCTGGGGCCTGCCCCAGCCCGCCACCGGCGAAATCGAGGGTGCCATCGGCCGCGATCCGCGCGATCGAAAACGCATGGCCATGGTCGAGCGTGGCGGCAAGGAGGCCCTCACCCGCTACCGCACCCTCAGCACCCGCCACATCGCAGTCTCCCTCCTCGAATGCCGCCTCGCCACCGGGCGCACCCACCAGATCCGCGTCCACCTTGCCGCCAAAGCCCATCCCATCGTGGGCGATCCGGTCTATCTGCGCCGCATCCCCGCTGGCGCCAAAAACCTGCCGCATGACCTCAAAACACGGCTGCTCGACTTCCCCCGCCAAGCGCTTCACGCGCACCGCCTGGGCTTCACACACCCCCGGACCGGCGCAGAACTGAGCTTCACCACGCCCCCTCCCGCGGACATGCAGGCGCTGCTCCGGGCGCTGGATATGGCAGAAACTTAATCCCGACTTAATTAGTCCTGTATATTGACCTGAGAGCCGCAAACCTGTATCAAATGCGGCAGCAATGAGGCACCCCGTGGTCGGCCCATTGACCGGTCTGCCGTAGCGCCGCCACTCCAGGGGCGCCCGGCGGGACATCGCAGAACCCGGCCGAATACCGAGACCGACTGAACATAAAGGCCGACCGGCGTGCGCCACCGTGGCACACCGCGGCCCCATCGACGAAAGGACAGAGGCGTGGCCGCTGCCGTCATCAATCTTGCCCCCGAGGGCAACCTGACCCGCTACCTGCAGGAAATCCGCAAGTTCCCCATGCTGACCGCCGAGGAAGAGGGCACCCTCTCCCGCCGCTGGCGCGACAGCGAGGATCTTGAGGCCGCCCACAAACTCGTCACCTCCCATCTCCGCCTGGTCGCCAAAATCGCCATGGGCTATCGCGGCTACGGCCTGCCGCTCGGCGAGCTCATCAGCGAGGGCAATGTCGGCATGATGCAAGCGGTCAAGCGCTTCGACCCCGAACGCGGCTTCCGCCTCGCGACCTACGCGATGTGGTGGATCCGCGCCGCCATCCAGGAATACATCCTGCACTCCTGGTCCCTCGTCAAAATGGGCACCACGGCCGCGCAGAAAAAGCTGTTCTTCAACCTGCGCCGCCTCAAGGGGCAGATGCAAGCGATCGACGATGGCGATCTCCAACCCGAACAGGTCGCCAAAATCGCCCATGCCCTCGATGTCCCCGAGCAGGACGTCGTGAGCATGAACCGCCGCCTCACCGCGCCCGACCACAGCCTCAACGCCGCCGTCCGCGCCGATGGCGAGGGCGAGTGGCAGGATTGGCTGGTCGATGACAGCGAAAGCCATGAAACCGCGATCGGCGAGCGCGAGGAACTCAGCGGCCGCAAATCCCTGCTGGCCAACGCCCTGAAAACCCTCAATGACCGCGAGCGTCACATCCTGATCGAACGCCGCCTGAAAGAAAACCCGACCACGCTGGAAGACCTCTCCCAGCAATACAACGTCTCCCGCGAACGGGTCCGACAAATCGAGGTGCGCGCCTTCGAGAAACTCCAACAGGCCATGCAAACCGCCATCGCGGACCAACGCCGCACCACCTCCGGCAACGGCCGCGACGAACACCGCGCCTGATCCATCCACCCTGCGGCGGGGCGCTGCCCGCCGCAGCCTATTTCATCCGCGCCAACGCCAACCCGGCCCCGGCCCCCATCAGAAGCCCCCCGGTGATCCGATTGCGCAATCGGCCATGCGTCGATAACAGCCCGCGCAACCGCCCCGCCAGCACCGCCCAAGTCCCATCCAGCAGCACCGCCAGAACCAGGAACGTGCCGGACAAAAGCAACACCTGGCGCCCCAGATCGGCCCCGGCGCTGATGAACTGCGGAAAAAACGCCCCATAGAACACCAGCGTCTTTGGATTGGTCATCGACACCAACGCGCCCCGCAGAAAAATCTCCCGCGCCGGCCGCCGCTCCGGCCGCGCCTTCGTCAAATCCTCCGGCGCCGCCCGCCACTGCTGAATGCCGATCCACAGCAGATACGCCACGCCAACCCAGCGGATCCACTCGAACCACTGCGCCATCACCCCCAGCACCGCCGTCATCCC
Source organism: Rhodospirillales bacterium (assembly GCA_947447625.1). GTDB lineage: Bacteria > Pseudomonadota > Alphaproteobacteria > Acetobacterales > Acetobacteraceae > CAIYPH01. The sequence continues at coordinate 7,954 of CANFKS010000068.1, forward strand.
GAGCGCGAACAACCCGAGTTGCACCACCATCGCCGAACTCGTGCCGATCACCGTCAACAGCCCGTAGCGCGTGCCGAACGCAACCGAATTGGCGACAATCAGCGCCACATTCGGCCCCGGTATCAGCATCAACACCGCAGTCGCCAGCACAAAGGCGAAATACAACTGCAAATCCATCGCCGCGCTCCCGTTCCAGCCAGAGCGTCACCTTGAGCCGCCCCGCCACCACCGGCAAGCCAGTCTCCGCTCAGGGCGAAGTCGGCGCCTCATCCGACAGTTTCGGCGCAATCACCACCGGCGGCACCAAAGGAGCCGGCGGCTCGACCGGCTTGGGCGGCGCGATCTCCACCGTATAATCCGCCACGATCCGCGCCTGTGGCCCGGTGATCACCAGCACCCGCTGCCCGATCGGCAACTTGACCTCATCCTTCTGCGTCACCGAAATCAACTCGTGATTCGGCTTCTCCACCACATACTCCACCGCCACCTGATCCCCCGTCGCCTGCTCCACCGAACTGCCGACGATGCCCCCGATCAACGTCCCGCCGATTGCCCCCAGCGCCGAGCCCACCCCGCCCCCCGGCGCCTGGGACCCCGCGACCGCACCGACCGCCGCCCCCGTGACCGCCCCCGTGGTGCCTTTCGAACTGATCTGCACATCGCGCAGCCCAACGATCACGCCGCGCTCGACCTTGTTGGCCTGCTGCACCGCCGCGGTGTTGTAGGTATTGGCCGAATAATCCGGACCGCACCCGGCCAGGGCCACGACGGCGACAAAGACGATACGAAAGCGTGACACATCAGGCTCCGCGTGAAAATGAACCACCAGCGCTGCCCCCCATGGCTGCGCCGTCCGTCACTTAGGCGCTCGCCCCCGCCCTGTCATCCCGCATCAATCGGGCAACAGGTTCGCGGCGCCGGCGTTTGCGGTCTATCCTGGCGTCATGAACTCCCTCCGCGCCCGGTTGCTCGCCGCCTGGATGCTCTCTTTGCTCGCCGCCACACTCGTCGGCAGCATGCTGCTCGGTCTCTACGACCAATCCTCCTCCGCCCAATCCGAGCGCGCCGCCGAAGCCACTGCCGCCGCCTGCGACGCGATTGCCGATGGCTGGAGCTTCTTTGCCACCGGCTGGGCCGGCCCGCTCCCCGCCGCCGAAAGCCCAGCAGCGGCCGACCTGCAACGCGAGATACGCAATGTCATCGCCTTCGCCCTGGCCGACCGCCCCGCCCTCGAAGCCGGCCTGTGGCAGCAAGGCGCCGGCACCCCGCTGGCAGCCACCCACACCATCGAACCCGACCTGCTCGCCAGCCTCACCACCCTCATCGCCGCCGCCGCCGAAGACGGCCGGGTCGGTGTCCGCCTCCTCGCCGGGAGCGGCGCCATCCTGATCCAGGCCTGCGCCGCCCGCGGCCCCATCCCGGCCCTTGCCGCCTTCGCCATCGCCCGAGTACCCGAAGCCCCGGGCCAACAGGCCCTCATCCTCGGCGTCGGCGGCCTGTTCCTTCTGGTGCTGGCCATGACCACCCTGCTCGGCTGGGCCACCATTGCCTGGACACGCCGCATGGCCGGCCTCGAACGGGCGCTGGCAACCGCCCCGCCGGATCGCCTGCCCCGCCTCGAAGACACCGGCGAACGCGATGTCGACCGGCTCGTCGCGGCCCTGAACGCCGCCGGCAGCCGTCTCGCTGCCGCCCAAGGCGAAGCAGCCGGCCTCGCCCAGCGCGTCGCCCAATCCGAGCGCTTCGCCGCCCTCGGCCGGGTTGCCGCCGGCGTCGCCCACGAAGTCCGAAACCCCGTTGCCGCCATGCGCCTGCGCGCCGAAAACGCCCTGGCCGGCGATGACGCCCGCCGCCGCCTTGCCCTCGAAGCCATCCTCAACCAGATCGCCCGCCTCGAACGCCTGACCAGCGAACTCCTGACCATGACGCAGAAGCGCCACCCGACCCCCGCCCCGGTCGACCTGCGCGACTTCCTCGCCGCCGCCGCCGCCGACAACCACACCCCAACCATCCCCATCGACGTCACAGCCGCCCCCCTCACCGTCACGCTCGATGCCACCCTGCTGCGCCGCGCCCTCGACGAACTCCTGCACAATGCCCTGCGTCACGCCCCCCCCGGCACCCCGATCGCCCTCGCCGCCACCACCACTCCCACCACCCTCATCCTCACCATCGCCGACCGCGGCCCCGGCGTCCCCGAACCCTTGCGCGCCTCGCTGTTCGAACCCTTCGTCACCGGCCGGCCGGACGGCACCGGCCTCGGCCTCGCCATCGCCCGCGAAATGATCGAAACCCTCGGCGGCCATATCGACCTCCTCGACACCCCTCCCGGCGAAACCACCCACGGCGCCACCTTCCGCATCGAGATCCCATGCCCCGCATCCTGATCATCGACGACGACGCCGACCTGCGCGCCGGCATCGCCGAAACCATCACCGACCTCGGCCACACCCCCCTCGAAGCCGAGGACGGCCCCACCGGCCTCGCTCTCCTCGAGCGCACCCCGATCGACGCCGTTCTGCTCGACCTGCGCATGCCCGGCCTCGACGGTATCGAGGTCCTCCGCCGCATCCGCTCCCGCCCCGCCCCACCGCCGGTCGTCATCCTCACCGCCGTCCCCACCGCCGCCAACACCATCGAGGCCATGCGCCTCGGCGCCTTCGATCACGTCGAAAAACCCATCGGCCGCGCCGCCCTCGCCGCCCTCATCGCGCGCCTCCTTCCCCCCGCCACCCCACCCCGCGCCCCCCCATCCGCCCCGGGCAATGCCCTGGTCGGCAATTCGCCCGCCATGCGCAGCGTGCAAAAATCCATCGGCATGCTGGCCGACAGCGACACCACCGTCCTCATCACCGGTGAAACCGGCTCCGGCAAGGAAGTCGTCGCCCGCGCCATCCACCAGCACGGCCGCCGCGCCGCCCGCCCCTTCATCGCCGTCAACTGCGCTGCCATCCCAGCCGACCTGCTGGAAAGTCAACTCTTCGGCCACACCCGCGGCGCCTTTACCGGCGCCGTGGCCGACCGAATCGGCAGTTTCCGCGAAGCCGATGGCGGCACCCTCTTCCTCGACGAAATCGGCGACATGGACCCCGCCCTGCAGGCCAAGCTCCTGCGCGTCATCCAGGACCGCGTCGTCAACCCGGTCGGCGGCAAACCCGTGCCCATCGACGTCCGCATCCTCGCCGCCACCCACCAGGACCTTGACGCCATGGTCCGCGCCGGCCGCTTCCGCGAAGACCTCTACTGGCGCCTCGGCGTCGTCCCGCTTCACCTCCCCCCGCTGCGCGACCGGCTGTCCGACATCATCCCGCTCGCCGAACACGTCCTCGCCGGCGCCACGCCCCCGCGCCACCTCTCCGCCCCGGCCGCCGCCCGCCTCCTCGCCCATCCCTGGCCCGGCAACGTCCGCGAACTCCGCAACGCCATGGACCGCGCCGCCGCCCTCGCACGGCGCACCACCATCGAAGCCGAAGACCTCGCCTTCCTCACCGCCACGCCCACCCCCCCCACCACCGACTGGCTCGAGGGCGACCTCCCCACCGCGCTGGCCCGCCTCGAACGCGCCATGATCCAACGCGCCATGACCGAAGCCGCCGGCAACCGCGCCGAAGCCGCCCGCCGCCTCGGCATCCACCGCCAACTCCTCTACGAAAAACTCCGCCGCCTCGAGGACGCGTCCGATATCCGGACACACCCCGTCCCCAAGCCGGACACCTGACCGCCAACCCAACAAAGAAATTCACGTAAAACCAATGGTCTACCGACTGGCACGCCTCATGCAATGTCTGGTTCAGCGACCCAGCGCAAGCCGCCAACCATCGGAGATCACCATGCCCCGCTTTACCCCCTCGCTCCTTGCCGCCACCCTGCTCATCGGCTTCGCCGGCACCGCCATGGCCCAGGGCACCCCCCCCTATGACCCCGCCCAGCTTCCGACCACCAAAGGCAAAGTCAGCCAATATTTGCTCACCCCGCGCGGCGGCATCGACGGTCTGCTGCTCGATGACGGCACCGAGGTTCACGTCAACCCAATGATCTCGACCGAACTCGTCTTCTCCGTCCGCCCCGGGGACGCCGTCACCATCCATGGCCTGAAGGCCAAGGCCTCCCCCATGATCGCCGCCGCCTCCATCACCAACGACGCCACCGGCATCACCGTGACGGGCCGCACGGGGAAGACGGGACACGTCATGGGCGAACAGACCGAAGCCAGCGGAATCATCAAAGCCGCGCTCCACGAACCCCGCGGCGCCATCGACGGCGTCCTCCTCGACAACGGCACCATCATCCGCATGCCCCCCTCAGAGGCCAAGAAACGCGCCGCCCAACTCACAATCGGCCAAAAACTCTTCGTCCGCGGCATGGGCACCACATCCCCCCTTGGCACCATCGTCCTCGCCCGTCAGATCGGCACCGACGCCACCAAACTCACCGACATCGCCATGCCCCGCATGGGTCATGACGGCATGAAAGACCATGACGGCATGATGGGTCATCACCGCCCCGCGGGTGGTCCGATGGCCGCGCCCCCCACCTCGAACTGACGCGGTTACCCACGGGCGGCAATCAGCCGCCCGTACAACGCCAGATAATCCTCCGCCATCCGCCGCGCGGTCCACCGCTCCTCGAACCGCCGGCGCACCGCGCCCCGATCCAAGTCCCCGATCCGCCCGCACGCCGCCACCGCCTGCTCCACCGTATCGACAATGAACCCCGTCACCCCCTCCTCGATCACCTCCGGCACCGACCCCTTGCCGAATGCGATCACCGGACAGCCACACGCCATCGCCTCGATCATCACCAGCCCGAACGGCTCCGGCCAGTCGATCGGAAACAGCAGCGCCTTCGCCCCCGACAGAAACGCCGGCTTCTGGCTGTCATCGATCTCCCCCATGAACGCAACCGTCTCCCCCTCCAGCAGCGGCGCCACCACCTCGGCGTAATAAGGCGCGTCCTCCTCCCCCACCTTCGCCGCCACCACCAGCTTTACCCCGCACGCCTTGGCAATCCGGATCGCCGCCTCGATCCCCTTCTCCGGCGATATCCGGCCGAGAAACGCGAAATACGCCTGCTCCCCCGCCACCGGGCGCAACAAATCCCGCGGCATCCCATGCAATATCGTCGCCGCAAAATTCAAATGCGGCATCGGCGCCCGCTGCCGGTCCGAAATCGACACCAGCGGCACCTCGGGGAACAAATCATAGATCTGCGGAATCCACTCCTGATCCAGCCGCCCATGCAGCGTCGTCACAAACGGCGTCGCCTGGCGCGCAAACACCGAAAACGGATGAAAATCGATATGGAAATGCAGCACATCGAACGTATCCGCCTGCCGCCGCACCAGTTCGATCATCCGCGCATAGGGCGCATTGTTGTATTCGAAATTCCGCGCGAACCGCTCCCCCTGCGCCCGCATCGGCTGCAACCGCGCCGACGTCCGGCTATCTCCGGTGGCAAACAAGGTCACATCATGACCCATCGCCACCAACTCCTCCGTCAGCCAATGCACCACCCGCTCCGTCCCCCCATAACGGCGCGGCGGCACAGCTTCAAACAATGGAGCAATCTGGGCAATGCGCATGACGGGCCTCTCCAACTCCCCCCTGCCTTGCCCCGTTCAACCCTTCGCCGTCAACGTCTGGATGCGCGCCGCGCACGTGCCGACCAGCCCGGTGCGCCCATGCACCGTCAACCCGATGCCGCCTGCCCGATTTGTGCCGCAACTTAAGGCCACACTGCGCAGCCTGACCCCAGACGGTCCCCGCATTCTCGCTTTGTGTTTGATCGCGCACCGTTTTCAAGCACACTGTCCCCGTCCGCTCGATGTCGCTCCAGCAAGGCTCCCATGACCCCGCGCCCCTCCCCCATGCCCGACATGACACGCTTCCAGGCCCGGCCCATGGCCTTCCTGTTCCACTATGTCGGCCGCCACAAACTCGGCCACTCCGTCATCATCGGCGCCGTCATCCTCGCGGTCATCTGCTCGTCCCTCACCAATTACGGCATGAAACTGCTGATCGACGTGGTCTCCCGCGGCCCCGCCGCCCCCGGCGTCGTCCAGGCCTCCTGGGCCGCCTTCGCCCTGGTCTGCGCCCTCATCGCCGCCGACAACGTCCTGTGGCGCATCGCCGGCTTCACCGTCGCGCGCATCTTCGTCCGCGTCACCGGCGACGTCCGCTCCGACCTCTTCGTCCACCTCGCCGGCCACGCCCCCGCCTACTTCGCCGAACGCCTCCCCGGCACGATGGCCAGCCGCATCACCGCCACCTCCAACGCCGTCTTCCAAACCGAATCAACCGGCACCTGGAACGTCATCCCCCCCATCCTCGCCGTCATCATCGCCATCATCCTCGTCGCCACCGTCAACCCCCTGATGGCCGCCTGCCTCGCCGCCGTCTCGCTGACCATGGCCGCCCTGGTCTTCTGGCTCGCCAACCGCGGCACCCCCATCCACCGCACCTTCGCCACCCAGGCCGCCGGCGTCGATGGCGAATTCGTCGACATCATCTCCAACATGCATGTCGTGCGCGCTTTCGGCGCCACCTGGCGCGAACGCGGCCGCATCAACACCCGCCTCGCAGGCGAAATGGCCGCCCGCCGCTTCAGCCTCTTCTACCTCGAAAAACTCCGCCTTCTGCACGCCGTCATGACCGCCCTGATCACCACCGGCCTCCTCGCCTGGGCCGTCCTCATGTGGCAACACGGCCTCGCCACCCCCGGCGACATGGTCCTCATCACCGCATCGGGCTTCACCATCCTCCACGGCACCCGCGATCTCGCCGTCTCTCTCGTTGACCTCACCCAACACGTCGCCCGCCTCGAAGAAGCCATCACCTCCCTCCTCACCCCCCACGATCTCCCCGACGCCCCCCAGGCCGTCGCCCTCCCACGCGGCCCCGGGCGCGTCACCTTCGAACACGTCACCTTCGGCTACCCAAACCGCGCCCCCGTCCTCGCCAACTTCTCGCTGTCCATCGAACCCGGTCAACGCGTCGGCCTCGTCGGCGCATCCGGTGCCGGCAAATCCACCGTCATCGCCCTCCTCCAACGCTTCTACGACGTCCAGTCCGGCCAAATCCGCATCGACGGCGCCGACATCCGCAGCACCACCCAGGAAAGCCTGCGCGCGGCCATGGCGATCGTCCCCCAGGACATCTCGCTGTTTCACCGCACCATCCTCGAAAATCTGCGCTATGCCCGCCCCGACGCCGCCCAGGCCGACATCCTCGAAGCCGCCTCCATCGCCCGCTGCCGCGCTTTCATCGAAGCCCTCCCCGAAGGCTTCGACACCATGGTCGGTGACCGCGGCGTCAAACTCTCCGGCGGCCAACGCCAACGCCTCGCCATCGCCCGGGCCCTCCTCAAAGACGCCCCCATCCTGCTCCTCGACGAAGCCACCTCGGCGCTCGACAGCGAATCCGAACAAGCCATCCAACAAGCCCTCGACGTGCTGATGCAAGGCCGCACCGTCATCGCCATCGCCCACCGCCTCTCCACGCTGCGCAACTTCGACCGCATCATCGTCATGGACCGCGGCCACGTCATCGACGACGGCGCCCCCGACACACTGGCCAACCGGCCCGGCCCCTATCGCGACCTGCTGCACCACCAGATGATGGGCGCCGATGCCAATCCGGGGTGAAGGCAAGACAAGCGGAAGCGCTTCTTTTTTGAAAAAAAGAAGCAAAAAACTTTTGTCCGATTGGCATCGCGGGAACCACGGACCCATCGGTGACAAGCCGATATCCCACCGCCCCCTTCACCCACCAAAAAAACTTAATGGTTAAAGTTTTTTTGCTTCTTTTTTTTCAAAAAAAGAAGTGCTTCCTTCCCTTCAAACCACCTGATTAAACAACTCCACATCACCCCGCCCAAGCCGCGCCAAATTCTCCATCAAAATATCCAGCACATTATCCTCATAGCGCCGCGTCTCCCCCGCCGTATGCGGCGTGATGAACGCACTCTCCAACTTCCACAGCGGCGAATCCGCCCCCAGCGGCTCCTCCCACGTAACATCGATCCCCGCCCCCGCGACCGTCCCTGCCGCCAACGCAACCGCCAGCGCCGCCTCGTCCACGCACCGCCCACGCGCCGCATTGATCAGGAACGCCGACGGCTTCATCGCTGCCAACGCGGCCGCGTCGATCAAATTCGTCGTCTCCGCCGTAAGCGGACACGTCAACACCACGAAATCCGCCCGCGGCAGATGCGCGGCCAAATCCGCCAGCCCATGCACCTCATCCGCCCCATTCCCCCCCGCGCCCGGATGCTGCCGAAACCCGATCACATGCATATCGAACGCCTTGGCCAACTGCGCCAACCGCCCGCCAATCCGCCCGATGCCGACGATGATCATCGTCTTGCCGCCCAACTCATCCTCGCGCCGCGACAGATCGCCGATCATCCCCCGCCACTGCTTGCGATGCTGATTGTCCCGCGCCTCCGGCAACCGCCGCGCCATCGCCAACACCAGCGCCATCGCATGCTCCGACACCGCCCGCGCATTGACGCCCGAAGCACTCGCCAGCCGGACCCCCCGCTCCGCCAGCGCCGCCCGGTCGAACTGATCCGTCCCCGCCCCGATCGACTGAATGAACTTCAGCTTCGGCGCCAGATCGAGCAGATCATTCCCCCACAACCCCGAAACCACCAGCACATCCGCCTCATGCAACCGCGCCGCCAGGCTCTCCCGATCGCGCACCTGGAAGCAATCGAGCCCACTCTCCCGCGGCAGGAATTGCGCCTGCAACTGATACGCCACATGGGCAAAGCAGATCGTCGGATTTTTCGTCAACATCGTCATCATCCTCTCAATCCCGCTTCCCGCAACAAAGGCAACACCTCCGCCAGAAAATACGGCAATTCGTCGGTGTAGTTTACAAATGAAACCGTCGTCCCCGCAAACCCTGCTTGCGAGATCTTGATCATCTCCTCCGCGATATGCCGCGGCGTGCCCACCAGCGGATACGTCCCCGCCCCGCCGGCAAAGCGCTTGCGATGCAGCCGATAGGCCTCCGCATCATGCGAGCCCGAAAATTTCTGCTTCGCTCCCATATAGTGATCGACCGAAGCGCTGTCCTGCATCGCAACCGCATAATGCTCGTAATACGCCTCCGCCTCCGCCTGCGTCGGCCGACACACCACATGGCAGGTCGTGAACACCCCCACCTCCCGCCCCGTCTGTGCCGCCCGCCCCGCCATATCCGCGATCTGCTCCCGCCCCTTGTCGATATCGGTGAACGTCGTGAACAAACAATCCGCCGCCCGCGCCGCGAAATCCCGCCCCGGCGGCGAAAACGCCGCATTCAGCGTGATCGGCCGGGGCGACTGAACCGGCTTCGGCCGCCCCGAGACAGCCTTCAACTGATAATATTTCCCATCATAGTCGAACGGCCCCGTGTCCTCGAAAATCCGGCTCATGATCTCGAACCATTCGAGCCCCTGCTCATAGCGATCATCGATCAGCTTGAGCCCGAAGGCATCGAACTCCTCCGGATTCCACCCGCACACGATATTCAGCCCGGCCCGTCCGTGCGACGCATGATCCACCGTCGCCAGCGCCTTCGCCGCAAACACCGGATGCACCATCGGCACATGCACCGTCGAAAACAGCGCGATGCTCTTCGTCAGCCCCGCCAGGCCCGCCGCAAACGTGAACGTCTCGAACGAATGCTCCCGCGAATTCATCTCCCCGCCAAAGCCCTTCCACCGCGCGATCGGTAAAAAAAACTCGATCCCCGCCGCATCCGCCATCTGCGCCGCCGCCACAATGCCGTCCCACGACGCCTGCCACCGCTCCTTCACCCGCGTCAGCGTCAAGCCCCCATCCGCATTGGCGCTGAACACGCCGAGCTTGAATTTATTGGGCCCGCGCATGGGATGGATGGGCATCGGATACGCTCCTCGCTGAAAGCCCCATTGCAGCATCGCCCACCAAACCCCGCAAGCCGCCGCCCGTCTCGTCCCCTGAACCCAGAACTGCGATCCCCCCCCTTCCGGCCGAGGCCGCACCGTCCTATTGCTCCCCCATCGAACCCGTGAGGAGGACAGCGGATATGCAGCACATCGGACATTATCTGGGCGGCAAGATCGTCCCGGGCACGGGCAAAACCAACCCGGTCTTCAACCCCGCCACCGGCGAAATCTCAGGCCAGGTCGCCATGGGCGGCGCCCCCGAGGTTGACGCCGCCGTCGCCGCCGCCAACGCCGCCTGGCCCGCCTGGGCCGCCACCCCCCCGCTGCGCCGCGCCCGCGTGATGTTCAAATTCAAGGAACTGATGGAGCGCAACACCAAGCGCATCGCCGCCGCCATCACCGCCGAACACGGCAAAACCCTGCCCGATGCCGAAGGCGAAGTGCAGCGCGGCATCGAAGTGATCGAATTCGCCTGCGGCATCCCCCATCTCCTCAAAGGCGAATACACCGAAGCCGTCGCAACCGGGATCGACAGCTGGTCCATGCGCCAGCCCCTCGGCGTCGTCGCCGGCATCACGCCCTTCAACTTCCCGGCCATGGTCCCGCTCTGGATGATCCCGGTCGCACTCGCCACCGGCAATTGCTTCATCCTCAAACCCTCCGAGAAGGACCCCTCGGCCAGCCTTATCCTCGCCGAACTCCTCACCGAATCCGGCCTGCCCGCCAACGTCTTCCAGGTCGTCCAAGGCGGCCGCGAAGCCGTCGAAGCCATCATCGCCCACCCCGACATCGCCGGCATCAGCTTCGTCGGCTCCACCCCCATCGCGGAATCGGTCTATCGCGGCGGCACCCATGTCGGCAAACGCGTCCAGGCCCTCGGCGGCGCCAAAAACCACCTCGTCGTCATGCCCGACGCCGACCTCGACCAAACCGTCGACGCCCTCATGGGCGCCGCCTACGGCTCGGCCGGCGAACGCTGCATGGCCGTCTCGGTCGCCGTCGCCGTCGGCGATGCCGGCGATCGCCTCATGGCCAAACTCGCCCCCCGCGTCCGCGCGCTCAAAGTCGGCCCGGGCACTGACCCCGATTCCGAAATGGGCCCGCTCGTCACCGCCGAACACAAAGCCAAAGTTTCCGGCTACGTCGATGCCGGCGTCCGCGAAGGCGCCGATCTCGTGGTCGACGGCCACGGCCTGACGCTCCAGGGCTACGAAAGCGGCTATTTCGTCGGCGGCTCGCTGTTCGACAACGTCACGCCGGATATGTCGATCTACAAGGACGAAATCTTCGGCCCCGTCCTCTCCGTCGTCCGCCGCGCCTCCCTCGGTGATGCGATCGACCTCATCAACGCCGGAAAATTCGGCAACGGCACCGCGATCTTCACCGCCGATGGCGGCGCCGCCCGCGGCTTCGCCGCGTCGGTCAAAATCGGCATGGTGGGCGTCAACGTCCCTATCCCAGTCCCCGCCGCCTTCCACAGCTTCGGCGGCTGGAAAGGCTCCCTCTTCGGCGACCACCACATCCACGGCCCCGAAGGCGTGCGCTTCTACACCCGCTACAAAGCCATCACCCAACGCTGGCCCTCCTCGATCCGCGCCGGCGCCGAATTCACCATGCCGCAAATCGGGCGCTGATCCGCCCGTTGCCTGGCTGCGAAGCGCTTCTTTCCGACAGGAGGGAAGCGCTTTTTTTTGAAAAAATGCGCCCGCCCCTAAAAACCGCTCGAGCGGAAAAATTCATCCGCCGCCCGCGTCATCGCCCCTGCTGCGCCGCCCCCTCCTGCGCCGCCATGCTCCCCCGATCGCCGCAATCTTGACACCCCTGCCCGCGCCCCCGAAACCTCGCGCATCAACCAACAGGATACCCCCCCAATGCGCATCCTCGTCCTCGGCGCCGGCGGCATCGGCGGCTATTTCGGCGGCCGCCTGGCCGCCGCCGGCCTCGACGTCACCTTCCTCGTCCGCGACCGCCGCGCCGGACTACTCGCCCGCGACGGCTTGCGCCTGACAAGCGAACTCGGCGATCTCGCCATCCAAGTCAAAACCATCACCCGCGACACCGCCCAGCCCGGCTACGATGCGGTCCTGCTGAGCTGCAAGGCCTATGACCTCGACGACGCCATCGCCTCGCTTGCCCCCGCCGCTGCCGGCGCGTTGATCATCCCGCTGCTCAACGGCATGCGCCATCTCGACGCGCTCGATGCCAAATTCGGTGCCGAACACGTCGCCGGCGGCGTCGCGGCCATCGGCGTAACCCTCGATGACGACGGCACGATCCGCCATTTCGGCAAAGGCCAATCCTACACCCACGGCGCCCGCTGCCCCGCGCAGGAGACACGCTGCGCCGCGCTTGCCGATGCCATGGCGCCCGGCAACTACGGTGCGCGCAACTCGGCCACCATCATGCAGGACATGTGGGAAAAATTCGTCTTCATCACCACCGCCGCCGGCACCGCCTGCCTGATGCGCGGCGCGATCGGCGCCATCGCCCGCAGCGCCGAAGGCACCGCGGTGCTGAATGACGTCTACGAGGAATGCGCCGCCGTCGCCGCGGCCGCCGGTTACCCGCCCCGCGCCCGGCACCGCGAATTCGCCGCCGCCGGATTTGCCGACAAAACCAACACCAACGTCCCCTCCATGCTGCGCGATCTGCAACGTGGCCTGCGCGTGGAGGCCGATCATCTCGTCGGTGACATGCTGGCCCGCGCCCGCGCGCTCGGCCACGCAACGCCGTTCCTGCGTGCGGCCTCGGCGCATCTCGCGGTCTACCAGGAAGGCCGAACCCGCTGACCCACCCGCATCGCGCGGCGCCGGCGCCGGCCGCCGCCGCGCGCAGACTACTCCGCCAGCAGTCGCGGAACCAACACCATGGCCGCATCCCGCCCCGCCGGGTCCATGCCGACACGAACCGTGCGGTCCGCGTTCTGACTGGTCGGAATATCCCGCAGGAGCCGGATCGGCCCCGGCGCATCGAAATCATGATAGGCGCCCGCGAATTCATGCAGCCGGACTTGCGCGGCCTGGCCCGCCAAGGCCCGACATGGCGCGATCGGCGTCCAGTCATCCGCAGCGCCCATCAGGATATCGACCGGTGCCTCCGCCACCCACCCCGCAGCCGCGGCCGCCCCCCGGCATCCCGGATAGAACGCGATGAACCGGCGAAACACCCCAACCGGTAGGCCCCGTCCAGCACGCGCCACCGCCAGCACCGTGCTGCCGCCATCGGACCAGCCGAGCAGCGCGACCGGCCTGCCCTCCTGCCGCGCCAGCCACTCCCCAGCCGCGATCGCATCGCGCCGACGCAAGCCGTACGACGTTGCGAGCCTCTCGCTCTGCTTCACCCGGCATTGCGAGCCGAGGCCGCGCGAGCCGAAGCTGTCGGGGAACAGCACGACCTGTCCCGCCTCCAGCAGGAGCGCCGTCCATTGCGCATCCCGCGCCGCAAACGCGCCGCCGCAGCCATGCAAGGCCACGACCGCCCCCCGCACCGGTCCGGCCGGACGAAACAACGCCGCCTCCAATATCACCCCATCGGGACCGGGCAAGCGGACCGGTTCGGCACGGGCGGGCAACACCAGCAGCGTGATCTGGATCAAGGCGGCGAGGAAAATGACCATGCCATAGCATAGCGCGCCGCCCCGCACTTTGCATCCGGCACGCAGGGGCCTAAGTGACAATGAGTCTTCCGAGGAGCTTCCGCATGACCGTCGGCCGTTTCCCCAACACCCGCATGCGCCGCAATCGGCGCGATGCCTGGACGCGCCGGCTGGTTGCCGAGAACACGCTGTCGGTCGGCGATCTGATCTGGCCGATCTTCGTCATCGAGGGCGAGAACACGACGACCGACGTGGGCTCCATGCCAGGCGTGCAGCGGGTGACGGTCGATCGTCTCGCAGCCCATTGTGCCGATGCCGCCAAACTCGGCATTCCCGCCATCGCGCTGTTTCCGATGACGCCGCGCGAACACAAGGATGCCGAGGGCACGGAATCGTCCAACCCCAACAACCTGATCTGCCGCGCCGCCCGGACGCTGAAGGCCGAATATCCCGATATCGGTCTCGTCGGCGATGTGGCGCTCGATCCCTATACCGATCACGGCCATGACGGCGTGATCCGCAACGGCTACGTGCACAACGACGACACGCTGGCGATCCTGCGCACCCAGGCGCTCAACCAGGCCGCGGCCGGGATCGATGTGATCGCGCCGTCGGATATGATGGATGGGCGCATCGGCGTGATCCGCGAGGCGCTGGACGGCCAGGGCCTGATCGATACCCGCATCATGTCCTATGCCGCCAAATACGCCTCGGCCTTCTATGGCCCGTTCCGCGAGGCGGTGGGGTCGGGCTCGTCGCTGACGGGCGACAAGAAGACCTACCAGATGGACCCGGCCAACACCGACGAGGCGCTGCGCGAGGTCGAGCTTGACCTGCTCGAAGGCGCGGACATGGTGATGGTGAAGCCCGGGATGCCGTATCTCGATATCGTCCGGCGCGTGCATGAGCGCTTCGGCGTGCCGACTTTCGCCTATCAGGTGTCGGGCGAATACGCGATGATCATGGCCGCCGTGCAAAACGGCTGGCTCGACCATGACCGTGCGATGATGGAGAGCCTGATGGCGTTCAAGCGCGCCGGGGCGGCCGGCGTGCTGACCTATTTCGCACCCGAGGCGGCGACGCTGCTCAAGCAGGGATGAGGCGCATCGA
>CANFKS010000069.1 GCA_947447625.1 Rhodospirillales bacterium
GATGATGCGGGCGGCGCGGTTGAGGCGGTTGCAGAAGCGGGGCGTGAGGGCGGCGAGGCGCGGGTGGCGGCCGAGGCGCAGGGCGATGAAGCCGATGAGTTGGGCGATGATCGCGCTGAAGCGGGCCGCGAAATCCGGGGCCAGGAGGCGTGGGTCTGCCGTGGTGGTTGCCGTGGGCATGTTATGAAAGTTATAACATACGTTAGTTCGGTGCAATAGGAATTTGGGCGGGTTAGAGCCTGATGCGTTTTGGCGGAATCGCCGAAAATTCTGAATCAGGCGATCAAACAAAGGGTCAGAGCGGGGCGCCGGCGCCGGTGCGTTCGGTGATGAGGCCGTAATGTTCGGGGCGGCGGTGTTTGGCGAAGTTGAAGATGGAGGATTTGTAGCTGTTGCAGAGGTCGAGGTCGCAGCGGGCGACCTGGAGTTCGTCGCCGAGGGTGCTGCATTGGGTGATGCGTTCGCCGGAGGGGGCGATGATGCAGGATTGGCCGATCTGGTCGACCCCCTCCTCCACGCCGCATTTGGCGGCGGCGACGACGAAGGTGCCGTTCTGGTAGGCGCCGGACTGCATGACGAGATGGTTGTGGAAATTGCCGAGATCGTCGGTCTCGGGCATGGCGGGGTTGTGGACCGGGGTGTTGTAGCCGAGCAGGATCAGCTCGACGCCCTGCAGGCCCATGACGCGGTAGGATTCCGGCCAGCGGCGGTCATTGCAGATCATCATGCCGATGCGCCCGCCGAAGGCGTTCCAGACGGGGAAGCCGAGATTGCCGACTTCGAAATACATCTTCTCGAGGTTCTGGAAGGGCTCGCCCGGCCGCGGGGCATCGTAGCCGGGCAGGTGGATTTTGCGGTATTTGCCGATGATTTCGCCGTCCTTGCCGACCAGGATCGAGGTGTTGAAGCGGCGCTTGCGGCCGTCCTCGATGGCGATTTCGGCGTAGCCCAAATGGAAGCCGATGCGCAGGCGCCGGGCCGCATCGAACAGGGCCTGGGTGCTGGGACCCGGCACCTTTGCGTCGAAATAGGTGTCGAGCTCCTGCTCGGCTTCGATCGTCCAATGCGGGAAGAAGGCGGTGAGTGCGGCTTCGGTGAAGCAGACGAGATCGCTGCCCATGCGGGCGGCATCTTCGAGCATGGCGATGAGGCGGGCGAGCGTCTCGGGGCGGGACTGGCTGCGCGGGATGGGGCCCATCTGGGCAACGCCGACGGTGAGGATGCGGGGCATGGGGCGGGTCTCCAATTGGGGGCAGGATGTCGCGGGGCGGCGGGCGGGGCAAGGGCTTGGGGGGCGGGTTTCAGAGCGGGACGCCATCTGCTCGCGCAGGCGTCCCGCTCTGATCCTTTGTTTGATCGCCTGATTCAGATTTTTGGCGATTCCGCCGACCATCATCAGGCTGTCAGGGCCGCAGGAGGCCGGGCATGGGGGGGGTATCGGTGCTGGCGGGGAAGATGGCGGGGAGGTGTTTGGCAGGGATTTTGAGGTGGCTGGCGAGGAGGGTTTTGGCGAGGCTGCGCAGGTCGGTGGTGGGGGCGAGGTCTCGGTTGTCGAGGAGTTGGGCGGGGGCGAGGCCGGGCCAGGTGCCGAGGATGCGGCCGCCCTGGATGGCGCCGCCGGCAAGCAGCGCGATGGAGCCGGTGCCGTGATCGGTGCCGTTGGTGCCGTTGGCGCGCACGGTGCGGCCGAATTCGGTCATCACCAGGATGGCGGTGCGCGACCAGGCGGCGGCGAGACCCTCCTTGAGGGCGAGGAGGCCGCGGTCCAGCGTGGTGAGCGTGCCTTGGAGGCGGGCGCGCTGGGCGGCATGGGTGTCCCAGCCGCCGATTTCGAGGGCGGCGATGCGGGGGCCTTGGGCGGCGGCGAGGAGTTTGCCGGCGGCCAAGGCGAGGGCGGGGAAGCTGTATTTGTCGCGCGGCGGGTCGGCGCCGTTGAGGACGGCTTCGGTGAAGCCGCGCTCGGCGAGGCCGGTTTTGAGGGCGGGGCCGGTGATGGCGTCGGGGGCGTGGAGGGCGGCGAGGGCGCGGTAGAGGGCGGGGTCGGGTTGGGCGAAGCCTTGGGGGAGCCAGGTGCCGACCGGGGCGGGGCCGCGCAGGATGAGCCCGACCGAGGTGCCGACGGAGAGGGCGGTTTCGGCGCCGCCGGGGCGGGCGGGGAGGAGGGCGGCGGCGCGGTTGAGCCAGCCGCTGGTCATGCGGTGGTCGGTGCCGGATTCGAGGTAGTCCTGGGCGTCGAAATGGCTGCGGCTGCGATAGGGGCCGGCGGCGGCGTGGATGATGGCGAGTTCGTTGGCGCGATAGAGGCTGTGCAGGCCGGCGAGGGCGGGGTGCAGGCCGTGGAAGCCGCCGAGATCGAGCAGGCCGCCGTCATGGCCGGGTTCGGGCAGCGTGAGGGGGGCGCGCAGATCGGCCAGGCCAGGCTCGCCATAGGGTTGAACAGCGGCCAGGCCGTCGAGCGCGCCGCGCAGGAGGACGACGACGAGGCGCTGTTCGGTGAGGGGGGAGGCCAGCGCCAGTGCTGTGCGCCCGAGGGTGATGGTGGCGGTGAGGCCGAGGAGGGCGGTGCGGCGTCCGATCGGAAGATGGGGGATGCGGTGCATGGCTTACCGGCGCTGGAATTCGGGGCTGGCGAGGAGCAGGGTGATGGCGTCGCGCTGGGAGCCGGCCTGGACGATCTGGGCGCGGGTGGCGGGCGGCAGGAGGGGGCCGAGGGCCAGATCGGCGGTGGCGGCGGGGTCGAGCGATTTGGCGCGGCTGGCGACGGTGTAGGCCCAGTCGATGCGCCGGAGCATGGCTTCGGGGGCCGACCAGTCGGGCGCGGTGTCGGGCCAGCCGATGGGGAAGGGGGCGTTGTGGAGGGATTGGCCGAGGCCGCCGAGGATGGCGTTGATGGCGGGGGGGCGGTTGGCTGGGGGGAGATCGAGGGTGCGCAGCACGGCGATGACATAGTCGAAGGGGGTGCGGAGTTTGGTGAGCGGGATCCAGGCGGCGTCGATGCCGATGAGGGTGAGGCTGGCGGCTTTGAGGTCGCCGTTGGTGCGGGTGAGGGTGGTTTCGATCGCGGCGATGGCGGCTGGGGGCGGGGTGTCGGCGATGAAGTGGCGGGCGAGTTTGGTGGCGAGGTTGCGGTAGGTGGCGGGGTGGGTGGCGAGGACATCGAGCGCCTCGAGGCCGCCCTGCTGGCCCTCGGGGAAGCGCTGGCCGAGGAGGGTCTTGGGGCCGGGCTGGTGGGTGGCGGGGCGGAAGCGGAAGCCGGGCGTGTCGGAGTCGAGGTCGATCGACCAGCCGGTGAGCAGGGTTGCGAAGCTGGTGACGTCGGTTTGGGTGTAGCCGGCGGCTTGCGTGATGGTGTGCAGTTCGAGGCATTCGCGGGCGAGGTTTTCGTTGAGGCCGCGGTTTTGGCGTTTGCCCGCGGGGCTGTCGGGGCCGGTGGACCCGGCATTGTCGAGATAGGCGATCAGGGCGGGGTGCTGCATGACGGCTTTGAGCATGTCGGCGAAGCGGCCGGTGACATGGGGGCGGATGGCTTCGCGCAGATAGGCGCCGGCGAGGGCGCTGACCTGTCCGGCGCGGGTGCTGACGGTGAAGTGGTTGAGCCAGAACCAGGCGAGGCGTTCGCGGAAGGGGGTGGTGGTGGTCAGCAACGTGTCGAAGGCGGCGTTGGCGGTGGCGCGGAAGAGGTCCTGCACCGGGTTGGCTTGGGGGGCGGGGTCTTTGGCGGCGCGTTGGGCGCGTTGGGCGCGCAGCGCAAGGAGGCCGTTGCGGGTGGTGGCGGCTTCTGGCGTGGAGAGGGCGGGCATGACGATGTCGGGATCAGGGCCGTCGAGCTGGCGGGCGAGCCAGTCCTGCGGGGCGGCGGGGAGGGGCTCGGCGCCGCGGCGGCCGAGTCCGAAGCGGATGAGGGCGTGCAGGGCGCGGGTTTCCATGGCGGGATTTTTAGCAGTGGCGGCGGGGGAATGGGAGTTAAATGCCGTCATGGCCGGCTGGTGGCGGGCAGCCATGCTTGAGCGTGGGGTGGCGGGCGCATTGCGTGCTTGCAAATCGGGCGGGGGACGGGCATTTCACGGCGCAAATAAGGCCGGCGATGGCGTCGGGCGAGGGGTGCGCGAGGCAGGGGGCCTTGCCGCGCCCGTTGTGTTTTGACCCCCTGTTGACTTTGACCCTTGGCAGAACGCCCCCTCCTGTCGGGGCAGATGGAGGCCTTCGTGGCTATTACCGAGCTCGATAAGATCCGCAACATCGGCATCACCGCGCATATCGATGCCGGCAAGACGACGACCACGGAGCGGATTCTGTATTATACCGGCGTGTCGCACCGGATCGGTGAAGTGCATGACGGCAACACCACGACGGATTACATGGCGCAGGAGCGTGAGCGCGGCATCACGATCACATCGGCCGCGGTGACGTGCGAGTGGAAGGACCACCGCATCAACATCATCGACACGCCCGGCCACATCGACTTCAACATCGAAGTGAACCGCAGCCTGCGCGTGCTGGATGGCGCGGTGTTCATCATCGAGGGCGTGGCCGGCGTGCAGCCGCAGTCCGAGACGAACTGGCGCCTGGCGGATCGCTACAACGTGCCGCGCATCATCTTCATCAACAAGTTGGACCGCACGGGCGCCGATTTCTATCGCGCCTTCGCCACCTTGAAGGACAAGCTCGATATCGTGGCGCTGCCGCTGCAGCTGCCGATCGGCATCGAGGACAAGTTCCTTGGCGTGGTCGACCTGATCGAGATGAAGGCGATCATCTGGGAAGGCGGCGAGCTCGGCGCGAAGTTCCATGACGAGGAAATCCCGGAGGAGCTGAAGGAGCAGGCGGCGGAATATCGCCAGCTGCTGCTCGATACGGCGCTTTCGGTGGATGATGCGGGCATGGAGGAGTATTTCGAGCACGGCGACGTGAAGCCCGAGACCCTTAAGCGCGCGATCAAGACCGGCACCATCTCGGGCGCGTTTCGCCCCGTACTGTGCGGCACCGCGTTCAAGAACAAGGGCGTGCAGCCGCTGCTCGACGCCGTGCTCGATTTTCTGCCGAGCCCGCTCGATGTGCCCGGCATTTCGATCGCGGCCGGCGAAGGCGAGGAGGATGGCGAGCATTCCAACCGTCGCCGGATCAAGGCCGATCCGAAGGCGCCTTTTGCGGGCCTCGCGTTCAAGATCATCAACGACAAGTATGGCGCGTTGACGTTCGTGCGGGTGTATTCGGGCACGCTGCGGACCGGCGATACCGTGATGAACACGACCAAGGACGAGCGCGAGCGGGTTGGCCGGATGTTCCAGATGCATGCCGACAAGCGCGCGGAAATCAAGGAAGTTTCGGCTGGCGACATCGCCGCGTTCGTGGGCCTCAAGGACACTGTGACGGGCGATACGCTGGCGTCGGCCGATGATCCGGTGGTGCTGGAGCGCATGGCGTTCCCGGTGCCGGTGATCGACATCTCGGTGGAGCCGAAGAGCAAGGACGGCGTGGAGAAGATGACGCTCGGCTTGCAGAAGCTGGCGTCGGAAGATCCGTCGCTGCGGCTGAAGACCGACCAGGAAACCGGCCAGACGATTCTGTCCGGGATGGGCGAGTTGCATCTCGAAATCATCATCGACCGTCTGAAGCGCGAATACGGCGTGGATGCCAATATCGGTGCGCCGCAGGTGGCGTATCGCGAGACGATCAGCAAGTCGCATACCGAAACCTATACCCACAAGAAGCAGTCCGGTGGGTCCGGCCAGTATGCCGAAGTGAAGATCGTCTTCGAGCCGCAGGAGCGCAATGTGGGCGTTTCCTTCGAGAACAAGGTGGTTGGCGGGACGGTGCCGAAGGAATACATCCCGGCGGTCGAAAAGGGCATCAGGGTGCAGGCCGATACAGGCGTGCTGGCCGGGTTCCAGACGGTGGACTTCAAGTACACGCTGATCGACGGCAAGTACCATGACGTCGATTCGAGCGCGCTGGCGTTCGAAATCGCGGCCAAGGCGTGCTTCCGCGAGGGGATGAAGAAGGCCGGGCCGATCATTCTCGAACCGATCATGGATGTCGAAGTGACGACGCCGAACGATCACGTGGGCGATTGCGTGGGCGATCTCAACCGCCGCCGTGGCCAGATCCAGAACCAGGAGAGCTCGGGCTCGACGGTGATGGTGCGGGCGCATGTGCCGCTGAAGGAAATGTTCGGCTACATTTCCGACCTGCGTTCGATGACCAAGGGGCGCGCGTCGTTCACGATGCAGTTCCATCACTACGATCCGGTGCCGCGCAACATTGCGGACGAGATCATGGCGAAGAGCGCCTGATCTCAGGCGAGGACGGCTGAAGCAGGGCGCGGAGGGGAAACCTTCTGCGCCTTTTTTCTGTTTCGGGGTTTACGTTTGTTTTACTTTTGCGGGCGATGGTTGAGATCAGGATGGATCATCGGGCGACGGTGGTGTTGAACGGGCCGTGAGGGGAGGGCCGCTTGCGGGCGCGGCGGGATGTGTACATATTGGATCTGCAATGAGCCCTGGAGGCTGAGATGATCGGCGGATTCGGCGTGTTCTGGATTGTCGTGCTGGTGCTGGTGGTGGTGACGGTGTTTGCCGGGGCCAAGACGGTGCCGCAGGGGCAGATGTGGACGGTGGAGCGGTTTGGGGCGTTTACCCGGCTGTTGGCGCCGGGGTTGAACTTCATCATTCCGTATATCGACCGGGTGGGGCGCAAGCTGAATGTGCAGGAGCAGGTTCAGGATATTCCCGAGCAATCCGTGATCACCGGGGACAATGCGACGGTGTCGGTGGATGGGGTGATCTATTTCCGGGTGATGGAGGCGGAGAAGGCGGCGTATCAGGTGCAGTCGCTGACGCAGGCGTTGTCGACGTTGGCGATGACGAATATTCGCGCGGTGATCGGCGAGATGGAGTTGGATGCGGCGTTGTCGTCCCGGGAGCGGATCAACACGCAATTGCTGACGATATTGGATGGGGCGACGGAGCCGTGGGGGGTGAAGGTGAGCCGGGTGGAGATTCGCAAGATCGAGCCGCCGGAGAATTTGATCCGGGCGATGAATTTGCAGATGACGGCGGAGCGGGAGCGGCGGGCGACGGTGGCGAAGGCTGACGGGGAGCGTGAGGCGGCGATCATGCGGGCGGAGGGGTTGAAGCAGAGCCAGGTTTTGGCCGCCGAGGGACGGCAGCAGGCGGCGGAGCGGGATGCGCAGGCGCGCGAGCGGCTGGCCGGAGCGGAGGCGGCGGCGACCAGGATGGTGGCGCAGGCGGCGGCGGATGGCGGGGAGGCGGCGCTGCGCTATTTCGTGGCGCAGAAATATGTCGAGGCGTTTTCGGCGATGGCGGCGTCGCCGGCGAGCCGGCTGGTGGTGGTGCCGATGGAGGCGACTGCGATGGCGGGGGGGATTGCGCAGGCGATGGAGTTGTTGCGCGCGCCTGCCGCTGCGCCGGTGGTGCGGGCGGTTGCGGACGCGGTGGGTGGATCGGTGCCGGCGACGGGGGGGTGATGCGATGTCGGTCGGGTTGATGTGGTTGGTGGCGGGGGTTGGGTTGTTGGTGCTGGAGGTGTTGGTGCCGGGCGTGTTTTTGATGTGGCTCGGCTTGGCGGCGATCGGCACCGGGGGGGTGGTGTTGGGGCTGGATGTGGGGCTGGCGTGGCAGGTGGTGGCGTTTGGGGGGTTTGCGGCGATTGCGATTGGGGCGGGGATGCGGCTGCGGGGGGGGCGTGCGCAGGTGTTGAATACGGCGCAATCCGGGTTGATCGGGCGGTATGCGCGGGTGTTGTCGGTGGAGGGGGCGGTGGTTCGGGTGCGGATCGGGGACAGCGATTGGTCGGCGCGGCTGGCGAGGGATGTGGGCGAGGTTGCGGTGGGGGCAGAGTTGCGCGTGGTGGGCGTGGATGGCGTATGTGTCGTTTTAGGCCACTGATTCTTATCGATTAAAAGTTTTTTGCTTCTTTTTTCAAAAAAGAAGCGCTTGCTTGCTCTCCCTACCCTTGATGAAAATCACCTCTATCGCGCCGCGTGATGCAAGCGGCGCCTGCCTGGGATCAGCGGTTCAGGCGAGCGGGCCGAATTGCAGGTCACGCCCGGCGATCACGGTGGGCGCGCGTGGCCAGTCGATCGCCAGGGCAGGGTCGTCGTAGCGGGCGCCGCGGGCGGCCTGTTCGATGTAAGGCGTGTCGATCGCGTAGAGCACCTCGGCATCGTCGCTCAGGGTGATGAAGCCGTGCGCGAAGCCGGCGGGGATCAACAGGGCGGTGTGCGCGGCGGCATCGAGCAAAAGCCCGAACCAGCCGAACCGGGTTGCTGAGCCTTCGCGCAAATCGACCGCCACATCCCAGACCTGCCCGGCGGTGGCGCGGACGAGTTTGGTTTCGCCATGCGGTGCGGATTGCCAGTGCAGGCCGCGCAGGGTTCCGGCTGTGTGGTTGAAGGAGGTGCTGATCTGATGGGGGCGAAAGGCGATTCCGGCAGCGGCGAAGTCATCGGCGCACCATAATCGGGCGAAAAAGCCTCTCTCATCCGAGCGTTTTTCGGGGCGCACCACAAGCAGCCCGGCGAGTTTGGTTGGTTCGAGGATCACGGGATTTGCCGGATGCACGGGATCGCGGTCCACAGAAGTCCGCCCTGTGCGCGGATGGAAGCCAGCTCGCCGGCCACTTCGGCCGCGATGTTCCAGGGCAGGATCACCACATCGTCCGGCCGTGCAGCGATGAGTGCTGCGGGACTGACGATGGGGATCCGGCTGCCCGGCAGCAGGCGGCCCTGCTTTTCTGGATTGCGATCCGCGACCATCGCGATGTCATCAACCGTGACATGCCCGGCATTGAGGAATGTGTTGCCCTTCGCTGCCGCCCCGTAGGCCGCGACCCGGCGGCCTTGGCGCTGCGCTTTGTCGAGCCAGGCGCGGAAGCCGGCCAGCAGGCTGCGCACCCGGGCGTCGAAGCCGAGATACAGCGCCGGCCCGGCGATGCCCGCCGCCGCCTCGCGCGCCGCGACCGCTGCGAGCGCGCGCGGATCGGCGACCTGAGGGGCCGCGCTGGCGCTGACCCTTAAACTGGTGCCGTGGGTTGGCAGCACTTCGAGCGCGAACACGGCGAGCCCATGCGCTGCCAGCGTTTGGCGCATCGCGTGCAGCGACCAATAGGCGTAGTGCTCATGGTAGATCGTGTCGAACTGGGTCTGTTCGATCAAGGCCAG
Source organism: Rhodospirillales bacterium (assembly GCA_947447625.1). Lineage (GTDB taxonomy): Bacteria > Pseudomonadota > Alphaproteobacteria > Acetobacterales > Acetobacteraceae > CAIYPH01. The sequence goes on from CANFKS010000069.1 coordinate 9,182, forward strand.
CAGATGGGGCGCCTCGATCGACACCACTCCGCGCGGACCCGCGAGAAGGGCGAGACCGCCCACGAAATCATCCAGGTCCGGCACATGGGCGAGCACGTTGTTGGCGATCACGAGGTCGGCATGGCCGCGCGCGGCGACAATGGCGCGGGCCCGCTCGCGTCCGAAAAACGCAATCTCGGTGGGCACCCCGGCGGCGATGGCGGCGGCGGCGACATTGGCGGCGGGTTCCACGCCAAGGCAGGGAATACCGGCGGCAACGAAATTGCGCAGCAGATAGCCGTCGTTGGAGGCGATTTCGACGACGAAACTGCGAGGCCCCAGCCCATGACGGGCAATCGCGTCGCGCGTGAAGGTGGCGGCATGGGCGAGCCAGGTCGAGGAGAACGACGAGAAATAGGCGTAGTCGGTGAAAATGCCTGCCGCATCCGCGATATGGTCGAGTTGCACGAGATAGCACCGCTCACACACCACGACGGTGAGTGGAAACGCCGGATCGGGCGTGGCGGCGTGCTCCGGGCGGACATAGCTGTTGGCCAGGGGCGTCTCGCCGAGATCGCAGAAACCGATGGAGAGGGCGCCGCCGCAAAAGCGGCAGGCGGTGATGCGGGTGGCGCTGCTCATGCGAGGGCGGTCCTTGCATCGCGGATCGAGTGGGCCAGCATGTCATCGCCGCGGCGCCATGCGGCATACCAGGCGGCTGTTGCATCCACCATGCCGGCGCCATCGAGCCGAGGACGCCAGCCGAGCCGGGATGCGGCAAGCCCGGCATCGAGCGCCAGGAGCGCGGCCTCGGGGGCAGGCGATTGGGCCTGGGTCCATGCCAGGTCTTGCCCGAATGCGCGCGAAAACGCTGCGATGATGTCGCGCACCGCGACGGTGCCCCCGTCAGGTGGCGCGAAATTGGTCGCCGCCGGCGCATCGCCTGCGGCCGCATGTTCCGCCAGCAGCAGATAGCCGACCAGCACATCCAGCACATGCTGCCACGGCCGGGTTGCCCGCGGGTAGCGCAGCACGAGCGGGGCGCCATCGGCGGCACGCACCAGGTCCGGCAGCAGCCGCGTCGGCGCGAAATCGCCCCCGCCGATCACATTGCCCGCCCGCGCCGTCACCAGCGGCGGCAATGCGGCGGCGAAGCCGGCCCGCCACGACGCCACGGCGATTTCACAGGCCGCCTTTGACGCGCTGTACGGGTCAGCCCCGCCAAGCGGATCGTCCTCGATGAAGCGCCGCCCATCGCCCGCATTGCGGTAGACCTTGTCGGTGGTGATCATCACTGCCGCCGCCACACCGCTCAGCCCGCGCAGCGCCTGCAGGACGTGGATCGTGCCGTTCAGATTGGTGGCGAACGTGCCGGCCGGATCGGCATAGCCGCGGCCAACCAGGGCCTGTGCGGCGAGATGCAGCACGATCGACGGGCGCGCCTGCCGCATGATCCGCTCGACGGAAGCGGCATCGCGCAGATCCGCCTCATGATGATCGATCCGCAAAGCCGGTTCCAGGATCGGGAACAGCGCCGGGCCCGGCTCTGGCGCCAGCGCAAGGCCGGTCACCTCGGCACCGAGTTCGTGCAGCATGAGGGCGAGCCAGGCGCCCTTGAACCCGGTATGCCCGGTCAACACCACGCGCCGGCCACGCCAGAAGGCCGGGTTCGGACGGCTCATGCCCAGCATTTCCAGGGCGCTGCACCGCTCGCCCAGAGCCGTTCGAGCGTGTTGCGGTCGCGCAGCGTGTCCATCGGCTGCCAGAAACCGGCGTGGTCATAGGCCATCAATGCGCCGTCGCGTGCGAGTGTTTCGAGCGGTTCCTGTTCGAAGGCCGTGGCATCCCCGGCGATGCGCTCCAGCACGCGCGGCGAAAGCACAAAAAACCCGCCATTGATGGTTCCGCTGCCATCGCCCGTTGGTTTTTCGGCGAATGCGCGCACCGTGTTGCCGTGTCGGTCGAGCGAGCCGAACCGGCCGGGCGGACGCACCGCGGTCACGGTCGCGTCGCGGCCATGCGCGGCATGGAAGGCGGTCAGCGCGGTGATATCGATATCGGCCAGACCGTCGCCATAGGTCATGCAGAACGCGGGCTCGTCGGCCACGAACGGCGCGATCCGCTTCAAGCGCCCGCCGGTTTGCGTCGCGTCGCCGGTGTCGATCAGCGTCACCTGCCATGGTTCGGTGTGGGAACGATGGAAACGGACCGTGCCCGAGGCGGTATCGACCGTGATATCGGAGTCATGCAGCCGGTAGTTGACGAAATATTCCTTTATTTGCATGCCCTTATAGCCGAGGCAGACGATAAACTCAGTGATTCCGTGAGCGGCGTAGAGCTTCATGATGTGCCACAGGATGGGCCGCCCGCCGATTTCCACCATCGGCTTGGGCCGCAGCATTGTCTCCTCGCTCAGCCGCGTGCCGAGACCGCCCGCAAGGAGCACCGCTTTCATCATCATGTTCCTTCGTATCGGCCTGCCATCGAATGCGATTGTATCGCAAAACCATTGATCATGGCCAGACACGAAGCATCGGATCCGGCCTGATGCCGTGGCACGCCGAAGTCAGGATCCACTGCCCGCTCGCCGCTGGGCGTGCCGCTCCAACGCTTTGTTTGATCGCCTGATGATTTTTGGCCGGTCCGCCAAAAACCATCAGGCTCTAGAGCGGGATGCCTTCTGATAGGCGAAGGCATCCCGCTCTAACTCTTTATTTGATCGCCTGATTCAGATTTTTGGTGATTCCACCAAAAATCATCAGGCTCTAGTTGAGCCGGCGCCGCTCGCCGGTCGGCGCCAATTCGGTTGGCTCGATGCCAATCCGCACGCCCGGTGCCGCCGCCAGTGCGGGCACGCCGGCCTGGCGCGGCACGCGCGCGCTGGTCCCGGTTGCCCGGAGCAGGGCGGCCACGAACGAGCGGCCCCATACCACGGGCGAGCGATGTTCGATCGCTTCCCACAATGTGCGCCAGCGCTGCTGTCGCTCGGCGAGACCCATCCGCAGCGCCTGGTCCATCGCATCGGCCATCGCGTCGGGATCGTGCGGATTGACCAGCAGCGCCGCATCCAACTGCCGCGCGGCGCCGGCGAATTTCGACAGGACGAGCACGCCGGGATCGGCCGGGTTTTGGGCGGCGACGAATTCCTTGGCCACCAGGTTCATGCCGTCGCGCAGCGGCGTCACCAGCCCGACCCGGGCAATCCGCATGAACCCGGCCACCGTCGGGCGCATCGTCGCCTTGGACAGCAGGCGCAGCGGCGTCCAGTCGGGTTCGCCGAGGTCGGCATTGAGCGCGCCCGATTCATGATCGAGATCGGTGCGCAGCGCCCGGTAGCTCAGCACATCCTTGCGCGACACCGCGGCGACCTGAAGCATCGTCACATTGCGGCGATGATCCTCGTTGCGCTCGATCAGGCAGCGATACCCGGCCAGGCGCTGCATCAGCCCCTTGGTCGGGTCGAGCCGGTCGATCCCGAGGATCAGCTTCTGCCCGAGCAGGCTCGCCTTGAGCCGCTGACAGCCCTCGGACCGTTCCATTTCGGCGGCCATCCGTGCGAAGGCGTGCGACTCGATCTCGACCGGAAATACCCCAAGCCGCACCCGCCGCCCATTGAAGGACAGCGCGGTGGCCGAGACCCGCACCGCACCGGCGAAGGCCTGGGCGGCTGCGGCAAAATTGGCCATGTCGTTATCGGTCTGGAAGCCGAGCAGGTCGGCCGCCAGCAAATCGCGCACCAGCCCGGCGATTTCGGGCGCCGAGCCCAGCACGTCGGGCGAGGCGAACGGAATATGCAGGAAAAACCCGATCGGGTTTTTCACGCCCTTGGCACGCAGGGCGGCCGCCATGGGGATCAGATGGTAGTCATGGATCCAGATCAGGTCGCCCTGCTGCACCAGCAGCGCGAGTTGCCCGGCCAGCCGCTCGTTGACGGCGCGATAGACCCGCGCATCGCGCCGGTCGAACTTCATCAGCTCCGACATCGAATGCAGCAGCGGCCACAGCATGCCGTTGGAGAAGTTGTTGTAGTAGCGGTCATGCTCCTCGCCGGTGAGGTCCACGGTCGCGTAGTCAACCGCTCCGGCGCTCTCGATGCGCGCATCCGTGGTTGCCGCATGGGGCGAGATTGTGCCGCTCCAGCCGAACCAAAGCCCGCCGCGCTTCTCCATCAGCCCATCCAGCGCCACCGCCAGACCGCCGGCCTGCTGGCCTGCGGAGGGGAGGGGAACGCGGTTTGACACAACCACAAGCCGGTTCATCGGAGGTCCCTCGACGGAAAATGGGCGGACGCGAACGTGATCCATGACGCATTACTGCCGGGGACTCATGGCGAGATAACGGCAGAAACGGGATCTGTCGCCCCATTTTGAAAAAATCTGGGCGCCCGCCCCCTGGCCAGCGGCGCGGTTCGGTGAAATGCTCCTCCTATGGACAAGCAACTCGCTGAAACCCTTGCCGGGTGGCGCCGGCACCTCCACGCAAATCCCGAATTGTCGCTGAAGGAGACCGGCACGGCCGCCTTCGTCTGCGAAAAACTGCGCGAAATGGGCATACCCTTCGTGGCCGGTGTCGGCGGCACCGGCGTGGTGGCGACGATCTCCAAGGGTTCGTCGAATCGCAGCGTCGGGCTGCGCGCCGACATGGACGCCCTGCCCATCACCGAAGCCACCGGCCTCGGCTATGCCTCCACCAATCCCGGCGTGATGCATGCCTGCGGCCATGATGGCCACACCACGAGCCTGCTCGGCGCCGCGGCCCTGCTGTCGCGCTCCAATGATTGGACCGGCACCGTCCAACTCGTCTTCCAGCCCGCCGAGGAGGGCTATGGCGGGGCGATGAACATGATCAAGGATGGGTTGTTCGAGCGCTTTCCGATGGAGAAGATCTACGGCTACCACAACTGGCCCGGTCTGGAAGCCGGCACGGTGGCCATCCACGACTCCGCCTGCATGGCCGGCGGCGCCCGCATCACCATCGACATCGAAGGCCACTCCGGTCATGGCGCCATGCCGCATCTGACGCGGGACCCGATGGTCGCCGCGGGCCACATGATCGTCGCCCTGCAATCCGTCGTCGCCCGCAATGTCGACCCGCTCGACAGCGCCGTTGTGTCGATCTGCGCCATCGAGGGCGGGAATGCCGGCAATGTGATACCGGGCCGCATCACGATGAAGGGCACCGCGCGGTATTTCAACGAAAAGACATGGAAGGTGCTGGAGGACAACGTCGCCCGCGTCGTGCACGGCGTCGCTGCCACGTTCGGCATGAAAGTCGGCCTCGACATGCCTTACGGCATCGGCGCCACCGTCAACCACAAGGCCGATGCCGAGCTTGCCGCCGAAGCCTGCGCCGAATCCGGCATCGCCTGCCGCCGCGACCTGCTGCCGGCGATGACCGGCGAGGATTTCTCCTGGTTCCTGAAGGAACGGCCCGGTGCGTTTGTGTGGATCGGCAACGGCCCGGCCGAACCCGGCAAGGAACTGCACAACGATCGCTACGATTTCAACGACGCGATCCTGCCCAACGCCTCGGGCTTCCTCGCTGGGGTGGCCAAGCGCGCCCTGCGGGGCTGATCACCGAGAGCCTGATGATTTTCGGCGGAACCGCCAGAAGTCTGAATCAGGCGATCAAACACAGAGTGAGAGCGGGATGAATTCGTCTATCAGAAGGCATCCCGTTTTCGCGGTGGCGGGGTAGGATCAAGGTAGGAAGCGCTTCTTTTTTTGAAAAAAAAGAAGCAAAAAAACTTTCCCCACTTGTCCTTGGGTGGAGAGAGGCGGGGTCAAAACACCTACCCCTCCCCTCTCAATTGGTGCGCAGCCCCCCGCTCCCAAAGGTGGAAAAGTTTTTCGCTTCTTTTTTTCAAAAAAGAAGCGTTTCCCTTAATCCTTGACTTCCAAAACATCCGTATCCAAAGCGGGCAGCACCGGAATATCGCTGTCCCACAATTCCCGCCACACGCCCCCCTGCAGGATTTCGCTTGGCCGGAAGCGGGCTTTATAGGCCATTTTCCGGCTCTGCGGCACCCAGTAGCCGAGATACACGTAGGGCAGGTTCATTTCCCGCGCCCGGCGCACCAGCCACAGGATTGCGTAGGTTCCGAGCGAGCGCTTGTCGAGTTCGGGCGCGAAGTAGGAGTAGACCGCCGACAGCCCATCGCCGAGCCGATCCGTCAGGCAGGCGCCGACCAGGCGGTCATCGGGTTCGCGGAATTCGATCACGCAGGTGTCGATTGGCGTGTCTTCCACCATGGCGCGGTAGTCATAGAAGCTCATCGTCGCCATATCGCCGTCGCCGTGCCGCGCCTGCTGGTAGCGCTGGAACAACTGGTATTGTTCGGCGGTGGCGCGTGCCGGCGTGTCGTAGCCGATCGTGGCGGCGTTGGCCTTGGCATTGCGCCGCAGGGTGCGATCGGGCTGGAAGCCGGCGACCGGAATGCGGATCGGGATGCAGGCGCTGCAGCCCTGGCACACCGGGGCGTAGGCGATGTTGTGGCTGCGGCGGAACCCCGCGCGCGACAGCTTGTCATGCATCGCCTCGGCATCCTGGCCGGACACTTCGGTCACGACCTTGCGTTCCACCCGCCCGGGCAGATAGGGGCAGGGCAGGGGGGCCGTGGTGTAGAAGAATTGCGGCCGCCGGGGCGACTTGAAGGTCATGCGGGACGGTGCTGTCCGGTTTCGGGTTAAGCGTCCCGCATACTCCCGATCCAGCCTCGGCGGGTCAACGATTTCATGCAATCCGCTGGGATTGCCCGCTGCTGGTCAGGGCGGCGCCAGACGCAGCCGCCAGGCGACCTCCGGGTCGGCCCGCAGCGTCACCATGCCGCCGTCGCGCCAGCGCGGCATGAAATGCCACGCCTGACCGCTCAGGATGTGGCCGGATTGTCCGGGGGTGATCATGAAGCGGCTGGCCTCCAGGTCGGCGAGGTCATGCACCGCGCGGAACCCCGCGCCATGAACCGCCTCGAACCCGCCGCGCATCGCTGCGCGGAACAGCGTCGTATCGTCGCCCGGACTGGCGATGCGCCGCGTGCCGAGCCAGCCCAGCCCCGGGATGGCGCCGAGCAGCGGATGGGCGAACACCGCGGGATGCGCATCGCCCCAGCGCCATGCCGTCATGTCGGCCCCGTGCAGACGCGACTGTTCATCGAGGGCGCGGGCCAGCGCAGCGCGCAGCAGAGGGCCGCACGGCCCGCCGCACAGCACCGATGTTTCGCCCAGCACCGCCGGCGCCACCATCTCCCATCCCGCCAGCCCGCCATTGGCCGCGATACCGACATGGGCCAGCAGGGCGGTGCGGAATTGCCGCATCCACGCATTGAAAATCAACGGCTGCGCCAGCCCCGGATCCATCCGCCCGTCCCACCCGCGCAGCAGGTCGAGCGCTGCCTGCCCTTGCGCATCCCCAGGCGTCAGGCGCAGCAGCGCCGGCAACACATCGGTCGCGAACAGCGAGACGTCGTCCACCTGCATCGCGGCAAAACTGTCGAGCGTATGCAGCGCCCGCGCCTCCAGCAGCGCCCGGATCCGCCGCGCCCGCCAATCGCCGTTCCAGTCTCGCCCCAGGAACACCGGGAAATCCGCAGGCGCGATCCGCTCATTGCCATTGACCAGCCGCCCACGTGCCGGATCGACATGCCGCGGCAGCGCAGCCCCGCCCACCAGCCCGACCCAATCCTGGCTTCCATCATCGCCCCGCGCCGGCAGCGACCCGTCGCCGGATCGCCTGACCGGCACACGCCCCGTGACAAACAGCGCGATCCCCTGCCGATCCGCCACGACCATGTTCTGCACCGGCGCCGTGATCCGCCCCGCCGCCCGCCCTGCCGCTGCCCGCTGATCCGCGCGGTTCAGGTCATGCAGCCCGGCAGCCGCGATATCCCCCGGCGCCAGATTGGCCATCGCAACCGCCAGCACCGGCCCGCCGGGCGCCACCACATCGCTGATCACCGGCCCATGCCGCGTCTCGCGCACCCGTATTGTCTCATCCGGCCCGCCCCGCACCCGGATCGTTTCCAGCCGCACCGCGAAGGCAAGCGGCCCCTCCGGCGTCAGATACCGATCCGCCCCTATTGGCGTTTCCACGAACAGGTCCTGCACATCGGCGCCCGTCGTCGTGAAACTCCACGCCACATGCTCGTTGCGTCCCAGCACCATGAACGGCACCCCCGGCGCCGTGGCCCCGGCAAGCACATGCAAGCCGACATCGATCCGCGCCAGATACCAGGTGCCGGGCATGCCGAACCCGAGATGCGGATCCCCCGCCAACAGCGGTGCCCCGCGCGCGGTGAACCGCCCATCGACCGCCCATGCGTCGCTCGCTGACTCCGGCAGCGTGAAAGGCGCTGGAAACCGCGGCAATACCGACGCCAAACGCCCCGCGAGACCGCCAATCCCCGGCGCCATCCAAGCCTCCGGCCGCCCCTTCCCCCCTGCGTCTGACGGCCACAACGCCTCCAGAACGGCCGGATCGACCCGCCCCGTCAGCCCCGCCCGCGCCATCTCCCCGCGCCAATTGCCGGACAGGTAGAGCCCCATCATCTTGCCCCACAACACGCTATCGACCGGCGCCCACGGAAGCGGCGCCCCCAGCACCAGATATTCGGCCCCCGCGAACCGCCCGCGCTCGGCGATCCAGGCATTCACCCCTCCGGCATAGGCCTCCAGCAGCGCCATGGTATCCGCCGGCAACAACGGCAGATCCGCCTCGGCCGCGCGGCGCACCCCCAGCACCCGCATCTGCCGGTCATTGGCCAGGCCGAGCCCGCCGATCACCTCGGCCAAGGTCCCCGCGGCCGCCCGGCGCGTCATGTCCATCTGGAACATCCGCTCCCGCGCATGCAGATACCCCAGCACCCGCGCCCCATCCGCCTCGCTTGCCGCACGGATGCGGGGAACCCCGTCGGCGTCGAACACCACCTCCGCCGCCGCCCCAAGCCCCGCCAACACCGCACCCGCCTGCTGGCCCGGCAGCGTCAGCCACACCAGGCCGGCCGCCACCGCCGCCAGAACAAGTCCCAGTCCAGCCAGCACCAGCACGCCACGCAGCACACGCCGCAGGACGCGCCGCATCATCGTTACGCCTCTGGCGGCAGATGCAGCAGCGCCGTCTGCGGATCGCCCGCGATCTTGGGAAACCGCCGCAACACCTCGGGATCATGCCCCGGGATGATATGATCCGGGCTATCCGCCAACCCCTCGCAGGTCACCCAGCCCTCGATCATCCGCTCCAGATTATGCAGCAACGTAAAAGGGTTGCGCCGCCTGATATTGGCCCAGAAATGCGTCGCATCGCTCGCCAGCACCACCCAGCCCCGCGCCGTCGGCACCCGCATGATCTGCAACCCGCCGGAATGCCCCCCGACCAGATGCAGCGTGATCCCCGGCGCGATCTCCACCGTCCCGGCATGGAACGTCACCCGCTCGCGGAACACATGGCGCACCGCCATCACCACATGCTCGACATCGAAGGGCCGGCGCAACGGCTCGTGGCACATGCAGGAGCCGGTGCAATACTGCATCTCCTCCTTCTGCAGATGGAACCGCGCCTGCGGAAACTCCTCCCAATGCCCGGCATGGTCCCAGTGCATATGGCTCAACACCACATCCTTCACCTCGCCCGGCTCGATCCCCACGCCGCGCAACGCATCAAGCGGCGAACGCAGCCAGGTCCGGTTGCGCCGCGCTGCCGAGGCCGCGTCAAACCCGGTATCGAGGACGATCGTCCGCCCGCCGCCCCTGATTGCCCATACATAGAAATCGAGCGGCATGGGGGCCGCATGGTCATCGGGGAAGATCAGACTGTTGCCCTGCGTCCGGTCCTCGAAGCGTGCATAGCGCAGCGCCATGATCTCATAGGTCGGATGGCTCATCGCGGTGTCTCCCCTCTCGTTGCCCGATCCATGCCAGCTTGCCCGTTGTCTTGACAATATCTAGGCTCAGCGCGTTTCCAAGGAGCAGACCCATGGCCAAAGCCGCCAAGCCCGCCGCATCCAAACCCGCCGCATCCAAGCCCGCCAGCAAGAAGCCGGCTCCCAAAGCCGCCGCCAAGAAGCCGGCCGCCGCCAAGCCCGCCGCCAGCCCGCTGCGCAAGGAATTCCAGACCGAGCGCTTCGCCCGCGGCCTCGAAGTCCGTCGTGCCGTGCTCGGCGCCGAATATGTCGACAAATCCGTCGCCGGCGCCTCCGATTTCATGACCGACTTCCAGAAAATGGTCACCGAATTCTGCTGGGGCGATATCTGGACCCGTCCGGGCCTTGTCCGGCGTGACCGCAGCCTGCTCAACCTCGCCATGCTCGCCGCGCTCAACCGCCCCAACGAGCTGAAGCTCCATCTCAAGGGCGCGCTGAACAACGGCGTCACCCGCGACGAAATCAAGGAAGTCTTCCTCGCCGTCTGTGTCTATGCCGGCGTCCCCGCCGGGCTCGACGCCTTCAAGGTCGCCGTCGAGGTCTTCAAGGAGGTCGACGCGGCGTGAGCGACAAACCGACAATCGGCTTCGTCGGCATCGGCAACATGGGGTGGCCGATGGCCGCCTCGCTGATCCGGGCCGGCTACACTGTCCAGGTTGCCGATCGAAACCGCGTCCAGGCGGACAATTTCGTTCAGCAGGTCGGCGGTTTTGCCGCCGACAGCCTGGCCAACCTGGCCGCTGCCTGCGACGTGGTGATCACCATGCTGCCCGCCAGCGCGCAGGTCGCCGAAGTCATCGCCGACGGCACCGACACCCTGCTTGCCGGCCTCAAGCCCGGCAGCCTGCTGATCGATATGACCTCGGGCCAACCCACCATCACCCGCACGCTCGCCGAGCGCGTCGCAGCCGCCGGCAGCATGATGATCGACGCCCCGGTCTCGGGCGGCGTGAGCCGCGCCAAGACCGCCCAACTCGCCATCATGGTCGGCGGCGATCCCGACGGGATCGCCCGCGCCCGCCCGGTGCTGGAAACGATCGGCAGTTCCATCCTCCCCTGCGGCGCCATCGGCGCCGGCCAGGCGATGAAGGCGCTCAACAACCTCGTCTCCGCCGGCGGCTTCCTCATCGGCATCGAGGCCCTCCTGATCGGCCAGAAATTCGGCCTCGATCCTGGATTGATGACCGACGTGCTCAATGTCTCCACCGGCATGAACAATTCCACGCAGAAGAAATTCCGCCAGTTCGTGCTCAACCGCGGCTTCGATTCCGGCTTCAGCCTCGACCTCATGGTCAAGGACCTCTCCATCGCCATCGGCATCGGCAAGGATGTCGGCACCCCCGCGCCCTTCGCCGCCCTGTGCCGTGAGATGTGGGCCTCGGCCCTGGCCTCGCTCGGCCCCGGCCAGGATCATACGGCGCTCGCAAAACTCTGCGAACACCTCGCCGGGTTCGAACTCGAAGCCGAATGAGCCCCGCGCGGCTGGCCTTGCTGGCCGCGCTCGCCGCTCCCTCGCTTTGGGCTGCAACCGCGCGGGCCGCCACCATCGAAGTCGGTCCCCACCGGCCCATCACCTCCCCCGCCGCCGCCATCGCCTCGGCCGCCGAAGGCGACATCATCGCGATCGATGCGGGCGATTATTTCGAATGCCTGCGCCCCCGTGTCCCTGGCCTGACCATCGAGGGCGGCGGCACCGGCGCCGTCTTCACCGACACCACCTGCGACGGCAAAGCCGTCATCGTCGTGCAGGCCGATCGCCTCACGCTGCGCAACCTCACCCTGCAACGCGCCCGCGTCGCGGACGGCAACGGCGCCGGCATCCGCGCCGAAGGCAAGCGCCTTACCCTCCAACATCTCCGCTTCATCAACAACCAGGCCGGCCTCATCACCACCAACGAGCCCGCCGCCGACATCACCATCACCGACACGCTCTTCACCAACACCGGCCGCTGCACGAGCGAGCGCTGCTCCGCCGCCATCCACGCCGGCGCCATCCGTCGCCTGCGCCTCGAACGCACCGAAATCTCCGGCGTCGCCGGCGGTCCCGCCATCACCTCCGCCGCCGCCGCCACCCAGATCATCAACAGCCGCATCGAGGACAGCGCGCAGACCGGCGCCAGCTTCCAACTCCTGATCCCCTCCGGCGGCAGCGTCCTGCTCGAAGGCAACACCCTGCGCAAATCGCCCCACGCCGCGAGCCTGCGCGCCGCCATCCTGCTCGACGGCAGCATCACCGGCCCCGTCACCCTGCGCCGCAACCGCTATATCAACGACACCGGACACGCCGTGCCTTTCGTGCTGGACTGGTCCAGCGCCACGCCCCGCCTCGAGGACAATATCCTGCCGCCCGGGGAAACCGCGCTTTCAAGCAATGGCATCACCGTTCATCGCGCTATCGGGTTGGCCCGCGATGCCCATGGCGCCGCGTGGCGGGCTGCCGGCGCTGCGAAACGGGGGGCGGTTGATTTTTATCGGGCGATTTGGCCGTGAGGGGAAGGAAGCGCTTCTTTTTTTGGAAAAAAAGAAGCAAAAAAACTTTATCCGTTAAGTATCGGGTGGCAGAAAAACCGCAGTCGCAGACCTGACCCCCGACTTAACCGCAAACACCGAACCAAACGGATAAAAGTTTTTTGCTTCTTTTTTGCAAAAAAGAAGCGCTTCCCTTCAATACCCCATCAACGCAGCATACCGATCCCGATGAAACCCGGTCGACCCGAACGTGATCTCCGCCACGCGCGAGCGCTTCAGGAAAAACCCGATTTCATGTTCGTCCGTCATGCCGATGCCGCCATGCATCTGGATGCCTTCGGAACTCGCCAAATTCAACGTCGCATTGGCCTTTGCCTTGGCGAGGCTCGCGAGTTGCGCCGCATCCGCCGCCCC
>CANFKS010000070.1 GCA_947447625.1 Rhodospirillales bacterium
CTCGCCGAGCCCAACTTCTACCTGCTGGACGAGCCGACCAATCACGTCGACATCGCCGGGCAGGAGCGCCTCGAGGCTGAAATGTTAGCCCATGCGCCGTCCTGCATCGTGGTCTCGCACGACCGCAGCTTCGTCCGCGCCATCGGCACCCGCTTCCTGCTGATCGATCGCGGCCGGATCGAAGAGGTCGAGACCCCGGAGCGCTTCTACCGATCCCTCTCGTAACCCGGGCGCTACCCTCTCTGCTTGCGCAGCGAATCCTTCACCACGATCTTGTCGCCGCGGAAGGTGAAGATGTCGCAGCCCTGGACCTCGATGCTGCTGCCATCGGCGCGGGTGCCCGTGAATGTCCATTGCGACACACCGCGATCGCCGGCGATGAAATGGGTGGGGTTGTTCCACCGGGCGTCTGGGAAGGTTTGCCATACTGCGGCATAACCTGCCCGCACGGCAGCCCGTCCTTCATAGCGGGTGCCGCAGGCGAGGGGGCCGGCGGAGCCGTCAAAGACGCAGTCATCGGTCATGAACGCCATCAGGGCGTCGATATCATGGCGGTTCCAGGCGGCGGCGAAGGCGTCCAGCAGGGCAATCGTCATCATCTTGTGGTCTCCCAGGTGTTGAATCGGCCGGTGCGGCTTGACAGGGGCGGGGGGTGGCTCTACTTCCCGCCCCTCTGAATTCGCCCCTATTGAGGCCTGATCCCATGAAAGTCCGCAACAGCCTTCGCTCTGCCAAGACGCGCGACAAGAACTGCCGAGTGGTTCGCCGTCGTGGTCGCGTCTACGTGATCAACAAGAAGAACCCCCGGATGAAGGCCCGCCAGGGCTGAGTCCCGCTGCCCGCTGCTATGCAGGGGGCAGTCAGGTTCACGTGCGGCCAGCATCACTTGCTGCCTGGCGCACTTGGCTGGCGGGCAACGCCCCGGGAAACCCGTTTCCCGGGGCGCTTTCTGTCTTGCGGGTTCTATGCGCCCGGTCCAATTTCGCCCGCCGTCACTGATAACGAGCGCGAGGGAAGACACGCATGATCGCCCAGCCGGAACCGAAGCAGGCCGTGATGGCTCGCCGCGATGCCATCATCGCCGGGTTGCGCAAACTCGTGCCGGAAACCGGGGTGATCGGAGACCCGCTTCGCCTCAAGCCCTATGAAACCGACGGGTTGTCGGCCTATCGCCAGGTGCCGCTCGCCGTCGTGCTGCCTGAAACGACCGAGCAGGTCGCAGCCGTCATGGCGTTCTGCCATCGCGAGGGCGTCCGCGTGGTGCCCCGCGGCGCCGGCACCTCGCTCTCCGGTGGTGCCCTGCCGATGGCCGACTCGGTGGTGGTCGGACTCATGCGCATGAACCGCATCCTCGACATCGACTACGCCGATCGCTGCGCCGTGGTGCAGGCGGGCGTTACCAATATCGGGATCACCCAGGCGGTTCAGGCCGAGGGGTTCTTCTATGCCCCCGATCCATCATCGCAGCTTGCCTGCATGATCGGCGGCAACGTCAACATGAACTCCGGCGGCGCGCATTGCCTGCGCTATGGGGTGACCGCCAACAACCTGCTCGGCCTGCGCATGGTCACCGTCGATGGCGAAATTCTCGACATCGGCGGTGCGCATCTCGATGCCGCCGGCTATGACTGGCTCGGTCTGATGACCGGCAGCGAAGGCATGCTCGCCGTCGTCACCGAAGTCACCGTCCGCATCCTGCGCTCGCCCGAGGGGGCACGGGCCATGCTCGCGGCCTTCAAGGCCAACGAAATCGCCGGGGCCTGTGTCGATGCCATTATCGGTTCCGGCATCATCCCCGTGGCTCTCGAATTCATGGACCGCCCGGCGATCCATGCCTGCGAGGCCTTCGCCCATGCCGGCTATCCGCTCGATGCCGAGGCGATGCTGATTATCGAGGTCGAAGGCAGCATCGCCGAGCAGGACTACATGCTCGATCGCATTCGCGACATCTGCAACCGGTTCGATCCGGTGAGTATCAAGGTCTCGCAATCCGCCGAGGAGAGCCTGGCGATCTGGAAGGGCCGCAAGGGCGCATTCGGCGCCGTCGGTCGCATCAGCCCCGACTATCTCTGCATGGACGGCACCATCCCGACCTCGCGGCTGGCCGAAGTCCTGGGCCGCATCGGCGAAATGAGTGCTGCCTGCGGGCTGCAGGTCGCCAACATCTTCCATGCCGGGGATGGCAATCTGCATCCGCTCATCATGTTCGATGCCAATGACCCGTCGAGCTTCCACAAGGCCGAGCGCTTCGGCGCTGACATCCTCAAGCTCTGCGTCGAGGTCGGCGGGTGCCTGACCGGCGAGCACGGCGTTGGCGTCGAGAAGCGCGACCTGATGGGGGTGCAGTTCAGCGAAATCGAGCTTGAGCAGCAGCGCCGCGTAAAATCGGCATTCGATCCGCAATGGCTGCTCAATCCCTCCAAGGTGTTCCCCTTGAAGCCCGAACTGCCCCGCGCCGCATGAGCATCATCGCGCCGACCGATGCGGCCGGAGTGGTCGCTGCCATCCGTGCGGCCCATGATGCCGCCACGCCGCTCGCGATCTGCGGCAATGCGAGCAAATCGGGCCTGCTGCGCCCGGTCCAGGCCGCAAACACGCTCTCCACCAGCGGGATCGCCGGCATCACGCTCTATTCGCCGCAGGAACTCATCCTTGCCGCCGGCCCCGGCACGCGTGTGGCTGACCTCGCGCAAGCCGTCGCTGCCAAGGGCCAGCATCTGATCTCCGAACCGCCCGACCTCTCCGCCTTCTACGGCAACGCCACCCCCGGCACCCTCGGTGGCATGGTCGCGACCAATCTCTCCGGCCCGCGCCGCGTGATGTGGGGCGCCACACGGGATCATGTGATGGGCGTCGTAGCCGTCAATGGCAGCGGCGAGCAGATCCATTCCGGCGGCCGCGTGCTGAAAAACGTCACGGGTCTGGATCTCTGCAAACTCCTCACCGGCAGCCACGGCACGCTGGCAGTGATGACCGAGATCACCCTCAAAGTCCTGCCGGTTCCCGAGCGCCGCGGAACCCTGGTGCTCAAGGGGCTCGACCCCGCCCGCGCCGTTGCCGCCCTGTCGTGCGCCCTCGGCTCGCCCTATGCGGTTTCGGGCGCTGCCCATCTTCCCGCCGCGATGGCGACCCAGGTCCCCGCCCTGGCCTGGATCGGAGACAGCGTTACCCTCGCCCGCATCGAGGATTTTGCCCCGGCCGTTGCTTACCGCACCGAGCGCCTGCGCGCCGAGCTCGCCGAATTCGGCGCCGTCGAACTGCTCGATGATGCCGCCTCCGTTGCCGCCTGGGCCGCGATTCGCGATGTCACCCCAATGGTGAGCGACCCGGGCGCCGTATGGCGCGTCTCGGTCCGCCCCTCCGCCGGGCCCGCTGTCATTGCAGCGCTCAGCCAGGCGTTCGATGCCCGCTGGTTCATGGACTGGGGCGGCGGCCTGCTGTGGATCGCCGGCCCTGCCACGGCAGCCACCCATCAGGCCGTGATCGCGGCAGCAGGGCAGGGGGCCTGGACTTTGATGCGCGCCCCCGAGTCGCTGCGCGCCGCCGTGCCCGTCATCCCGCCCGAGGCGCCGGCGCTTGCCCGCATCGCGCGCAAGGTGAAGGCCGCGTTCGACCCCAGATCCATCCTCAACCCCGGCCGCATGGTCGCGGGGCTCTAGCGATGGCCCCCTCCTCTTCTTCGTGTCTGACGCTCGCGCTCGTCGTCCCGACGTTTGGCGTCACGGTTCTTGACCCCCTGCGCAGGCGCTGAGCCCCCATGCAAACCAACTTTACCGATGCGCAGCTGCGCGACCCCGATACCTCGGTTGCCAACCAGATCCTGCGAACCTGCGTGCATTGCGGCTTCTGCACCGCGACCTGCCCCACCTTCGTCCTGCTCGGCGATGAACTCGATAGCCCGCGCGGCCGCATCTATCTCATCAAGGACATGCTGGAGACCGGGCGTCCCGCAACCGAGGAAGTGGTCCGCCATATCGATCGCTGCCTGTCCTGCCTCTCCTGCATGACCACATGCCCTTCCGGCGTGCACTACATGCATCTGGTCGACCACGCCCGCACCTATATCGAGGCCACCTACACCCGCCCCCTCCATGACCGTGCCTTGCGCGCGGTGATCGCTGCCGTGCTGCCCCGCCCCGGCCTGCTCCGGCTGGCCCTCCGGGGCGCCAAGCTTGCTCGCCCCTTCGCTCGGGCCCTGCCGCGCAAGGGCGTCCTCGCCAATCGCTTGCGCGCCTTGCTGAAACTTGCGCCCGCCTCGGTTCCGCCGGCCAGCCCGATCGAAATCCCAGCCAGCCATCCCGCCGTCGGCACCCGGCGCGGCCGCGTCGCCCTGCTCGCCGGGTGTGCCCAACAGGTGCTGGACCCGGCGATCAATGAGGCCACCATCCGCCTCCTCACCCGCATGGGCGTCGAGGTCGTGGTGGCCGATGGCGCCGGCTGCTGCGGCGCGCTCGCGCATCACATGGGCAGGCATGACCCGGCGATGGCCAGCGCGGCAGCCAACATCGCCGCCTGGTCGCGCGAAATCGACGGCGCCGGGCTCGATGCCATCATCGTCAACACCTCGGGCTGCGGCACAACGGTCAAGGACTATGGCTTCATGTTCCGCGGCGCCGAGCCTGGCTTGCGCGCCCAGGCCGAGAAAATCGCCGCACTCACCCTCGACATCAGCGAATATCTCGGCCGCATCGGCTACGCGCCCACCCGCCCCGCCCCGGGCCTCACCGTCGCCTATCACGCTGCCTGCAGCCTCCAGCACGGCCAGAAAGTGGTCAACGAACCCAAGACCTTGCTGCGCAAGGCTGGCTTCGTCGTCAAGGAACCGGCAGATGGCCATCTCTGCTGCGGCTCCGCCGGCACCTACAACCTGATGCAGCCTGAAATCGCCACCAGGCTGCGTGCCCGCAAGCTCGACACCATCCGCGCCACCGGTGCCGACCTTATCGCCGCCGGCAATATCGGCTGCATGACGCAGCTGGCGGGTGATGCCATGCCGGTCGTGCACAGCATCGAGTTGCTGGATTGGATGGCCGGTGGCCCTGCCCCCGAGGGGATCACCCCAAAGTCTGCTTGAACGGCGCCCCCGTTTCGGCCCACCATGGGCCATGCGCGCCATCGCCCTATGCCTGTTGCTCCTGAGCCTCCCCGCAGCGGCCCAACCGCAGCCGACGGTGCGGGCCGCCGAGTTTGATGCTCTGTTCGCGGGGTTGAAGGCTGCCACCAATGAGGCGACATCGGCGAAAATCGAATTGCGCCTGCACCAGCTTTGGAGCCAGTCGGTCGCACCCTCCGCCGGGCTGCTCCTCAACCGCAGCGCCCGCGAACTCAACGCCGCCGCTGCGCAGGATGCGCTCGATGACGTCGAAGCGGCGCTCGTGATCGACCCCGCGGCCCCCGAGGCCTATCACCGCCGCGCCCTTGCCCGCTCCGCCCTCGGCGACTTCCCTGGCGCGCTCGCCGACCTCAATGAAACGCTGCGCCGCGAACCGCGCTATTATCCCGCCTTGCAAAGCCTCTCCCGTCTCGCCGAGGAGCGCGGCGATCATAAGGGTGCTCTGTCCGCCTGGGAAAAAATGCTCGAAATCAACCCCAAACAGCAGGACGGCGCTGAGCGTCTGGCAGCCCTCAAGCGCAAGGTCTTCGGCAGCGATACCTGAACCTACCGATCCGTCAGCCTGATCTCGATCCGCCGGTTCTTTGCGTAGGCCTCTGCCGAATCGGCCGTATCGAGCGGCTGGTGGTCGCCGAACCCCGTCGCCGCGAGCCGGTTGGCCGGCACCCCCTCGGCCACCAGCAGCTTCACCACCGTGATGGCGCGGCCCGACGACAACTCCCAGTTCGACGGAAACCGCGCATTCTGCATTTTCTGCCGGTCGGCATGGCCATCCACCCGCAACACCCAGTTCACATCGGGCGGAATATCGCGCGACACCTCGATCAACGTCGCCGCCAGCGCCTTTACCTGCTCCCACCCCGGCACCGAGAGATCGGCGCTGCCGACTGGAAACAGCACCTCGCTCTGGAACACGAACCGGTCACCGACCACCTGAATACCCGGCCGGTTCGCCAGCACCTCGCGCAACCGGCCAAAGAACTCGCTCCGATAGCGCTGCAACTCCTCCACCTTCTGCGCCAGTGCCGCATTCAGCCGCGAGCCGAGGTTGACGATCTGGACATCCTTGTCCTTGCCTGATTTCTCCGCTGCCTCCAGCGCGGCGGCGACCTGCGCGAGTTGGCTTCGCATCTCGTCCACCTGCCGGTTGAGCAGCGCGATCTGCGCCCGTGCGCTTTCGCTGAGCCGCTGCTCGTCGGCCAGCAATGCACCCACCGCTGCGCGCTGCTGCGCCTCCGTTGTTGCGCGCGCCGCCGCCTCGCGCGCCTGCCGCTCCAGGTCATCGCGCAACGCCGTCAGCGCCCGCACCTGCTCCGCCATCCGCGCCAGGTCCGACAGCCGTGCCTCGATCGTCGCCTTGTCGGCCCGCACCGTGCGATCGAGTTCGTCGGATTGCCGCTGCAATGCCGCCAGCCGTGCGCTGCCTTCGGCCAAGGCGCGCTGCATGTCGGCCAGCGCGCGCTCACGCGCCGCGATCTCGCGCCGCGCCTCGATCGCCTGTGCGGCATTGCGCGCGGCATCCTGACCCGCCGCATCGGTCCGCTTTGCTGCGTCGCCGAGGCTCGCCTGCAACTGCTCATTGCGCGCCTGCGCTGACTGCACCTGCAAATCGCTGTCAGCCAGCCGCGCGGACAACCGGTCCCGCTCGATCTTGAGCGCATCCCGCTCCGCCACGATCCGCGCCTGCTCGCCCCGCAGGATCGTGAGCTGCTGGCCCACCCCGTCCCGTGCCAGTGCCGCCACCGATAATTCGCGTCCGATCTGCGCCACCGAGGCCTGCAACTCCGCCGTTCGTCCCCGCTCCAGCGACAGCATGTCGGACAATTCGGCCATCTGCCGGTTCAGTCGATCCAGCGCCTTGTCCCGGCCGGACAGCGCGACCGACAAAAACGCCTGCGCCAGCACGAACACCAGCAGCACGAAAATGATGACCATCAGCAGCGTCGACAGCGCATCGACATAGCCGGGCCAGGCGTTCATCCCCTCCCCGTCGCGCCCCCGCCTGCGCAACGCCATGCTCAGGCCGCTCCGCAGCGCCGCATCATCGCGACGGGTCCTCGGCGAGGGCCGCGATGGTGCGGGTCAAAATTTTGATGTCGCTGCGCAATTCCGCAGTCGATTGCGCCCGTCCCTGCTCGGATTCGGTGAGGATACGTTGCAGATAGATCTCGATATTGCGCAAATGTGCCCGCGCGACATCGTCGCCGTCGCGCGAATCCGCCAGCCGCACCAATGCCGGACCCATCGCCTGCTGGCTTTCGGCAAGGCGGAGCATCAAATGCTGGTTGGCCCGCATCGTATCCGCCAGCGTGCCAAGCCGCTCCGATAGCGCGAGGATCGCCTGCCCGGTATCCCGCCGGTCATCGTCGCCCCGTACCAGGGTGCGCTGCAACGCCTCCATGTTCTCGGCGGTCTGCTCCAGCAGCGCCTGAACATAGACCGGGATCGACCCGCCGCCCTCCGCATCGCCGCCCAGAACGCCCGACGACAACCGCGTCAGCCCGGCCAGCCACTCCTCCAACTCATTGAAAAACCGGTTCTGCGCCTGCCCAGCCGTCAGATCGAGGAACCCCAGCACCAAGGCGCTCGCCAACCCCAGCATGGAACACGAAAATGCCGTCCCCATCCCCTTGAGCGGCTGCGCCAGCCCCGATTTCAGCTGTTCGAACAACGCATTGATGTCGCCCGAACCCACCGACATCCCGGTGATCACATCGCTCACCGAACGCACCGTCAGCAGCAACCCCCAGAACGTGCCGAGCAGGCCGAGGAAAATCAGCAGTCCCGTCGTGTAGCGCGACAACTCGCGGCTTTCGTCGAGCCGGCTGGCGATGGTGTCGAGCAGGGAGCGCGTGGCCGGCGCCGACAGCGTGAACCGCTCATGCCCGTCCTTGGTCTTGCCGGCGCGCGAGGCGAGCATACTCGCCATCGGCGCCAGCAGCCGTGGTGCCGCAATGCCGGCGATCCGCTGCCGAGCCTGTTGAAACGTCTCAAGCCACGTCACTTCGCGACGCAGCCGCGTCACCTGCCCGATATTCCACGAAATCCCCAGCGCCAGCACCGCCAGGATTAGCCCGTTGAGGAGCGGATTGGCGTTGAACGCCACGATCAGCGCGTCATTGAGCAGAAACCCCAGCACCGCGACAGCGAGAAGGAAAACCAGCATCCGGTAGAGGTATTGCGTCGGGTGGGTCATGGCGTGGGCCTCGCGGGCGGGGTGGGGCCAACCATGATGTCGGTCCGGTCGGCGGGCGCCGTGCCGATCGCCTCCGCATTGCTGCCGAGTGCCCGCACGTAGATCCGGGTCGAAGCGACCCCCTCGTTGATCAGCAGCGCCCGGATCGCCAGTCCCCGCGCCAGGGACAACCGGCGCGGCACGGACATGTCGTCTCCGCCACCGGCGAGCGCTGTCACATTGAAGTTCTGAAGTTTCCCTGTGCTCCGCGCCAGGGCACGAACAGCCTCCGAGACGGCCGGCGTCATGTCGGACTGTCCGGGCCCGAACGTGACCCGCAAGCCACCCGGCAGAGCCACCGCAGCGCCCGGCGCGTCGGCTGTGATCGTGACCGTGCCGGCCGGCGCGGCCGGGCGGGTCGTCACGGCTATCGGCAGCGGCAGGACCGGTGGAGCCGGCGGCGCCAGCGGTACATCCGGCACCGTGCTCGGGGTGGCCTGTTGCTGCGGCGCGGGCTTGGCCGAAGGCTGCGGCGGCTTTGCTGACGGAGGGCGCGGGGAGGATTGCACCTTTTTGTCGGCTGGCTTCACGGGCGGATCGAGCACAGCCGGATTGACCGTCACTTGGGCGGCGGCCGGCGCGCCGGCAAGCGCCAGCAGAAGCAGCGGGAGGGAGATATTTTTCATGCGCGCACCACTCTAGCCGAGCGCGCCCTGGGGCTCAATGAACCCCGCATGAATGCGGCGCTATCGTGTCGCTGCCGCGACACCATCGGCCACCGCTTCAAGCAGATGCGGATGCAGATACTGGTTCGCCGCGATCACATCGCCCGTCACTGCCGGATCGCCGCCGGCGACATCGGCAGTGAACCCACCCGCCTCGCGCACCATCAGCAGCCCCGCCATGACATCCCAAGGCTTCACGCCAAGCTCCCAATACCCATCATAGCGCCCGGCCGCGACCCAGGCGAGATCGAGCGCCGCCGCCCCGAACCGCCGCACGCCGGCCACCTGAGGCATCAGCGTCGCCAGGGTGCGGGCAAATGCCAGTCGGTTGCGCGCCGTCACCGCAGCGAACGGAATGCCGGTGGCGAACACCGCCTCCTTCATGTCCCGCCGTCCGGAAACCCTGAGCCGGCGCTCATTGAGGAACGCCCCAACGCCCTTCTCGGACCAGAACATCTCATCGACCGTCGGCGAATAGATCACGCCGGCCATCGTCTCGGCCGTGCCATCGTCGCGCCGCCGCTCGAGCCCGATCGAAATCGCCCAGTGCGGAATGCCATGGAGGAAGTTGGTCGTCCCGTCGAGGGGATCCACCACCCAGCGCCAGGTCCAGTTGTCGCCGCCCGACTCGCCGCTCTCCTCCATCAGGAAGGCATAGCCGGGCCGCGCCTTGGCGAGGTCGTCGCGCAACGTCTGCTCGGCCCGCAAGTCAGCCTGGCTGACAAAGTCGCCGGGCCCCTTGACGGAAACCTGCAGTTGCTCGACCTCGGCAAAATCGCGCAGCAGCCTTTTCGAGGCCCGTTGGGCCGCGTTCTGCATCACCGTCATATGGGCGGAAAGACGAAGCGCCATGAAATTTTAGCCTTTATACCGCTCCATGTAGCTCGCGTCCTCGATCTTGACGACGATCTTCTCGCCGGCCTCGACAAACGGCGGCACCATGGTCTTCACGCCATTGGACAGCATCGCCGGCTTGTAGGAGCTGGTTGCGGTCTGCCCCTTCACCACCGGATCGGCTTCGACGACTTCAAGCACGACGGATTGCGGCAGATGAAGCCCCACCACTTCGCCTTCGACCAGATCGGCCTCGAGGGTCATGTTGTCCTGCAGGAACGGCGCCTGCTCGCCGAGGATGCCAACCGGCACCATCGTCTGCTCGAACGTCTCGGGATCCATCAGCACGAGGTTTTCGCCGTCGGTATAGGAGTAGGTGTATTCGCGATTATCCGTCATCAGCCGCTCAACGGTATCGGCAGTGCGCCACCGCTCGTTGGTTTTGTTGCCGGTCTTGAGGTCGCGCATTTCGACCTGGATGAACGCACCGCCCTTGCCGGGGGTGATGATCTGCTGCTTCAGCACCGTCCAGCGACGGCCTTCATGTTCGATCACCTGGCCGGCGCGGATGAGGTTGGCCTGCTGCTTCATCGGGAACTCTCGGACTATTTCAAGGAACGGTGGATGGATTAAGCGGCGGTTGATAGACCGAACCGCCATGCCGGGCAAGGCGGTGGCGGACATCCCAGGGATCGCGCACCGTATTGCCCCCCTCCAGATGCCCCGGCCCGATCGGCACCTTGCCGGGCCCGCCCGGACGATCCAGCACATCGGTCGGCCAGGCGGGCCCACTCGCCCGCCGGCGCAATCCCCATCGCCGCCTCGGGCGTCACCAGCCCGGCCTCGACGAGGGACGCCGTGTCACGCAGCGTGCGATTTGGGGTGCCATCTTGCATCGAGGCGCGTGTAGTCTGCCTCCATCATGCCGCAACCATCCTGGACACCTGACAGCCTTGCCGCGCGCCTGCCTTTCCTGCGCCGCCGCTCGTTGCTGACCGCCGCCGTGCGCGCCTTCTTCACCGCGCGGGGCTACACCGAGGTCGAAACCCCCTACGCCGTCCCCGTCCCCGGTGAGGAGGTCCATCTCGGCACCTTCCGCACCGAGCGCGTCTCCCCCACTGGCGAACGCCAGGCGCTCTTCCTCAACACCAGCCCCGAATTCGCGATGAAACGCCTGCTCGTCGCCGGTGCCGGGCCGATTTTCCAGTTCGCCCGCGTCTGGCGCAACGGCGAAGGCAGCGACCTGCACGCCCCCGAATTCACCATGCTCGAATGGTACCGCCCCGGCGCCGACATGGCCTCCCTGATCGCTGAAACCCAGGCCCTGCTCCAGGCCGTTCTCCCCCCCGTCGTCACCTGCCGCGGCATCACCACCGCCATCACCGGCCCCGAATGCTTGACGATGGCCGATGCCTTCACCCGCCACGTCGGCGCCGACCTCCTCGCCACCGCCGATGATGCGGCCAGCCTTGCGGCCAGTGCCGGTGTCCGCCTGCGCGACGGCGAAACCTGGGAAGACCTGTTTTTCCGCCTGCTGCTCGACCGCATCGAGCCCCGCATCGGGCAATCCCGCCCCACCTTCCTGACCCACTGGCCTGCTGCCCAAGCCGCCCTGGCCCGGCGCGACCCGGCTGACCCCCGCGTCGCTGAACGCTTCGAATTGTTCGTCTGCGGCATGGAATTGGCCAACGCCTTCGTCGAACTGACCGACGCCGACGAGCAGCGCGCCCGCTTCGAGGTGGATCGCGCCCGCCGCACCGAACTCTATGGCGATCCCGGCTGGCCGCTCGACGAGGATTTCCTCGCCGCCCTGGCCCACGGCATGCCGCCCAGCGCGGGCATCGCGCTGGGCTTTGACCGCCTGGCCATGATTGCCTCAGGCGCCTCGCGCATCGACCAGGTCCTCTGGCTGCCCGGCTAGAGCCTGATGATTCTTGGCGGAACCGCCAAAAATCATCAGGCTCTCGCTCAAGCCGCGTCGATGGCCGCGTTCATCGCCCGCACACCCGCCGCCGGCCCGTCCGGGTGATTCCACACCGCACCGACCACAGCCAGGAAATCCGCCCCCGCCTGCACCAGCGGCGCGCAATTTTCCGCCGAGATGCCCCCAATCGCAACCACCGGAACTTCCATCACCTCGGCCCACCAGCGCAACGTCTCGATATCGGCCGGCGTTGTTGCGTCTTTCGTCATAGTCGGAAAAAATGCCCCGAAGGCCACATAATCCGCCCCGGCCTCTGCCGCCTCAAGCGCGAGGTGCCGGCTGTCGTGGCACGTCACCCCCATCGTCAGCGTGCCCAGCACCTTGCGCGCCACAGCCGCCGGCGTGTCGCTCTGCCCGACATGCGCGCCATCGCAGCCATGCGCCACCGCAAGGTCGGGCCGGTCATTCATCAGGAACGCCACCCCGCGCGCCTGCACCACCGGGCGCAGCGCATCGATGGCGCGGCGCAACACATCATCGTCCACATCCTTCAGCCGCAACTGCACCGCCGCGATATCCGCGGCATCGAGCGCCGATGCCAGGGTATCCGCGAAGGTCGCGATCTCAAGCGCGGGAGGGGTGATCAGGTAGACCCGACACCGCTCCCGCTGAGGGATCGCCTTGGCCTCTGGCCGCTTGGGCTTGGTTTTTTTGCTCACGCCCAAGCCCGCGTCATGCCTTGCCCTGGTAGATCTCGATGATCTTGGCCAGCATCGCCAGCGCCTCGGCCTTCGGGCGCTGGAACGTGTTGCGCCCGATGATCGAGCCATTGGCCCCACCGTCGCGCAGCCCGCGCACTTCCTCATAGAGCCCGTCGAGCCCCTTGGCCTCGCCGCCCGAGAACACGACGATGCGCTTGCCGTTGAACGCGGTCTGCACCACGTGCGCAACCCGCTGGGCCATCGTCGAGATGTCGATCTTCTCTTTCTCGTAGACCTTCTTTGCCGCATCGAGCGACAAATGCGCCGTCGGCGGCTTCACCTTGATGATATGCGCGCCCATCAGCGCCGCCATATGCGCGGCATAGGCACAGATATCGACCGCCGTCTCGCCCGCCTTGTCGATCCCCGGCCCGCGCGGATACGACCAGCACACCACGGCCAGACCGGCCTGCTTGGCCTCCTCGGCAAGTTCGCGCAGTTCTTCCATCTGGTCGAACGCGTATTCGCTGCCCGGATAGATCGTGAACCCGATCGCCGAGCAGCCCAGCCGCAGCGCGTCATTGACGCTCGCCGTCACCGCCTGGTCCTTCGTCGTCGCCAGGCTGTTCGACGAATTCATCTTCAAAATCGTCGGGATCGCGCCGGCGTAGGAATCAGCGCCCGCCTCGATCATGCCGAGCGGCGCCGCATAGGCCGAAAGCCCGGCCTCGATCGCCAATTGGAAATGGTAATGCGGATCATACGCCGCGGGGTTGGGCGCAAAGCTGCGCGCCGGGCCATGCTCGAAGCCCTGGTCGACCGGAAGGATGACGAGCTTGCCGGTCCCGCCGAGCTTGCCCTCCATCAAAATGCGCGCAAGGTTGCCCTTGGTGCCCGGGTTGTCGCTCTCGTAGTGATCGAGAATTTTCTTCACGCGTTGAGTGATGCGCATGGCTGTCCTCTTTCTCCGGGAATGCAGTGGCTCGCCTGTTAGCGCAGGCGAAGGTCATTGTCACGTTCAAGCCAAGCGCTCAGCCGCCAGGTGCCGCCGGGCTCCGCAAGATCCAAGCAAGCCGGTCGATGTGGCAAGACAATGGCACCAAGCGGCCCCGCCGCACCTGACACCGCTGAAAACGCCGGACATCCGCCATCCAGCACAATGCCGCGACACCCCGCCCGCAACGCCGCCATCGCCTGCCCCGGCGCGTCCGCGCAATCCAGCAGATCCCGCCAATCGCCCGGAAAAGCCCCCCGCGCCGCCCCGATCAGCCCGCCCCACCAGCCACATCCGCCATACAGCCCCGCCCCCGGCGCCGACACCAGCACCACCGGCATACCCGGTCGCAACGCCGTCAATGCGTGGTCCAGTCCGTGGATCGTAACCGCAGGGGCTGAGAACATGCTTGACGTTCAAGTCCCTGCGCGGTTGAAACACAAGAGACACGGCAAAAGCTGGAGCGAATAATGACCGCCACGCCGGATTCCACGACCGACGACGCCACCGCGGCCGCCGAACGCCTGGAACAGGCTCTCGAGCGGATCGCAGCCCTCGCCGCCCGCCCGGCGGCCGCCGAACCCGGCATCACCGAAACCGCGACGCCGGAAATTGCCGAGCGACTCGACCAGGTCATCGCCAAACTGCGCGCCGGGCTCGGACCCGACGCCGCGTAACCCAGACAGGGCATAGGAGACACGCGCGTGGCGCAGGTAACCATCAAGATAAACGGCTACGGCTACAACGTCGGATGCGAAGATGGCCAGGAAGCGCATCTGCAAGCCATGGCCGCGCAAATCGAAACCCGCATGGACAGCATCAAGGCCCTCGGCGGCGCCAACGGCGAAACCCGCTTGCTCATGCTCGCCGCTCTGCTGATGGCCGACGAACTGCACGACACCAAGGCCGAGCTCGAAGCGCTCCGCGCCGGCGCCTCGCGCACCGCCCGCCCCGTTAAACCCGAGGGCGAACTGGGCAAACGGATGAATAAACTCGCCCAGCGCGCGGAACAGATTGCAGCCAACCTCGAACGCTCCTAGAAATGGCGGTGGAGCTGCCCGGTGCGTCAGGCAATTCATCCCCAGGGCCAATAAGCAACTCCCGGGAGCTGGCTCTGTCGTGATCCTGGTCATGATACCTGGTGCCCACCTGCATTAGCAGGCCTTGGGAGGATGCAAGGCTAACGGCCATGGTGGCTCCACTTTTTCCAGACATCGACACCCGCAAACGCGCCGCCCGCGCCGCCGCGCTCCTGCGGCGGCAGGGGTGTGACCCGGCGCTCGGCATGCAACTCGCCCGGCACGTTCTCGCCGCCCTCCTCCCGCCCCGCGGCGCCACGCTCTCAGGTTTCTGGCCGATGGGCGCGGAAATCGACATCCGCCCCCTCCTCTGGGCGCTCCACGCCCGCGGTCACCCGATCCTGCTCCCCGAAACCCCCAAACGCGGCAACCCCCTCATTTTTCGCCGCTGGCGCCCCGGCATGACCATGATGGCGGAACGCTTTGGCACCTTCCGCCCCACCGGCCCCGTCGCCGCCCCCGACATCCTCCTCGTCCCCCTCCTTGCTTTCGACCGCGCCGGCAACCGCCTTGGCTATGGCGGCGGCTTCTACGACCGAACCCTTGCCGCCCTGCCGCATGCCCAAACCATCGGCTGCGCCTTCGCCGCCCAGGAACTTGACGACGTCCCCACAACCGACCACGACGCCCGGCTCGACGTCATCGCCACCGAACGCGGCATCATCCGCCCCGAAAGGCCCTGAATGCGCATCCTCTTCCTCGGTGACCTCGTCGGCCGCACCGGCCGCGACGCCGCCGCCGCCGCCCTTGCCCGCCTCAAACCCGAACTGCGCATCGACCTCGCCATCGTCAACGCCGAAAACGCCTCCCATGGTTTCGGCCTCGCCCCCGACATGGCCCGCACCCTGTTCGACGCCGGCGCCGACGTCATCACGCTGGGCAACCACGCCTGGGACCGCAAGGAACTCATCGGCTTCATCGGCGACACCCCCCGCCTCATCCGCCCTCTCAACTTCCCCCCTGGCACCCCCGGCGCCGGCAGCACCCTCGTCACCCTTGCGGACGGCCGCAAAGCCCTCGTGATGAACGCCATGGGCCGCCTCTTCATGGACCCGCTCGACTGCCCCTTCCGCCTGACCGCCATCGAACTCGCCAAGTACAAACTCGGTGCCTCCGTCCACGCCATCGTCATCGACTTCCACGCCGAAGCCACCTCTGAAAAAATGGCCTTCGCCCACTCCTTCGACGGCCAGGTCTCCTTCGTCGTCGGAACCCATACCCACTGCCCCTCCGCCGATCATCAGGTTCTTCCCGGCGGAACCGCCTTCCAATCCGACGCCGGCATGTGCGGCGATTACAACAGCGTCATCGGCATGATGAAAGAAGGCTCCGCCACCCGCTTCTGGCGCAAAATGCCGGGCGAACGGCTCCAACCCGCCGAAGGCCCCGCCACCGTCTGCGGCACACTGGTCATCACCGACGACCAAACCGGCCTCGCCACCGCCATCGAACCCCTGCGCCTCGGCGGCCGTTTGTCCCAAACCATCCCCTCGGTGTAAAAGCGGCGGCGCGTCGGGCGGAAAGGAAGCAAGGCCAGGGCTCTGTCCTGGACCCGCAAAGGAGCAGAGGCCCCTTTGATCCCGTTTCGCTTGAGAGGTTTGTGGTTTGAGAGAGGGGCCGACCCAATGGTTGCCAGCGCCGAGCAGGCCCCTCTCTCAAACCGAGAACTGACTTCAAGTGAGGGGTTCTAGGGGCTTCGCCCTGAGCGGGGTCGAGGGGTGGAGCCCTCGCCTTGCCTGCTTTCGGTCCGCCGCACCGCTGTTTCAACACCGAGGGATACGACCATGGCCGGGCATTCGCAGTTCAAGAACATCATGCATCGCAAGGGCGCCCAGGATGCCAAGCGGGCCCGTGCGTTCGCCAAGTTGATCCGCGAGATCACGGTGTCGGCCAAGCAGGGTCTGCCCGATCCAGCCGCCAATCCGCGTTTACGCGCTGCCGTGGGGGCCGCCTTGAAGGCCAACATGACGCGCGATACGGTTGATCGCGCGATCAAAAAGGCGACCGGGGTGGCGGGCGGCGAGGATTATGCCGAGGTCCGGTACGAGGGCTATGGCCCATCCGGCGTGGCGCTGATCGTCGAGGCGCTGACCGACAACCGAAACCGCACGGCATCGGACGTGCGCAGCGCCTTCGCCAAACATGGCGGCGCCCTGGGCGAAACCAACTCTGTTTCTTTCATGTTCTCCCGGCTCGGTGTCGTACGCTATCCCGCTGCGGTGGCGAGCGAGGATGCGATGCTGGAGGCGGCGATCGAGGCAGGGGCGGATGATGTGGCATCGAGTGCCGATGGGCATGAGGTCACGGTGCCGATGGGCGATTTCTTCGCGGTCCGCGATGCCCTGGAGCAGCGTTTCGGCTCCCCCGAAGCGGCCAAGGTAGAGTGGCGCCCGGCCACCTCGGTGAATCTGAACGAGGACACGGCGCGTTCGATCATGAAGCTGATCGACGTGCTGGAAGACAATGACGACGTGCAGAACGTCTATGCCAATTTCGAGGTATCCGAGGACGTTCTGGCGAAACTTTCGGCATAGGAGCTGATTTGGCGCGATTGTTGGGGATCGATCCGGGCTTGCAGTACACCGGCTGGGGCCTTGTCGAGGTGGACGGCAACCGCCTGCGCCATATCGGCGATGGCGTCATCGCCACGATCGCGACCGACAGCGTCCCCGAACGCCTGCGCATGCTCCATGTCGCATTGACCGCGCTCATGGCGGAACTGCGCCCGGACGAAGCGGCCGTCGAGGAGACCTATGTCAACCGCAACGGTGCCGCGACCCTCAAGCTCGGCTACGCCCGCGGCGTTGCCTTGCTGGCCCCCGCCCTGCTCGGCATCCCGGTCGCCGAATACGGCGCCAAGACGGTGAAAAAAGCCGTCGTCGGCACCGGCAACGCCGATAAGGAGCAGGTCCAGATGATGGTCCGCCGCCTGCTGCCGGGCTGTCTCATCAAGCGGGCCGACGCTGCCGACGCCCTCGCGGTGGCGATCTGTCACGCCCATCACCGCGCCACCACCAACCGCATCGCCGCCGGAGTCCGCATGGCATGATCGGCAAACACACATGATAGCCAAGCTCACCGGCCGGATCGAAGCCCTCGAACTCGGCAGTTGCATCGTCGATGTCAACGGCGTCGGCTACCTGGTCCACGCCTCCACCCGCACCCTCTCTGCCCTGCCCGTCGGCACGATCGGCAGCCTGCTGATCGAAACCCAGGTCCGCGAAGACGCCATCACCCTTTTCGGCTTCTTCGAATCGGCCGAGCGCGACTGGTTCCGCCTGCTCACCACCGTGCAGGGCGTCGGCTCCAAGGTTGCGCTCTCCATTCTCTCCGCCCTTTCCCCCCGCGATCTGATCGCCGCCATCCAGGCCGGTGACCGCGGCAGCCTGACCCGCGCCTCGGGCGTCGGCGCCAAGCTCGCGGTCCGCCTGCTCACCGAACTGCGCGAAAAAGCCGGCGCCATGCCCACCGGCATCGGCTTCTCCCCCGTCCTGCCCCCGCCCGCCGTCGGCGTCGAGGCCGATGCCCTCTCGGCCCTCGTCAATCTCGGCTACCGCCGTGCCGAAGCGCAATCCGCCATCGCCAAAGCCCTGGACCGCCTGGGCGATGCCCCTTCGATCGACGCCGTCATCCGTGAAGGCCTGAAGGAACTCGCCCGATGAGCCCGATGGCATGAGCGACGACCGCACCGTCTCCGGCCGCCGCGCTGACGAGGATGCCGCCGAGGCCTCGCTCCGCCCACAAACCCTGGCCGACTTCACCGGCCAGAAGGCCAGCCGCGAAAACCTCGCCATCTTCATCCAGGCCGCCAAATCCCGCGGCGAGGCGCTCGACCACGTCCTGCTGCACGGCCCCCCCGGCCTCGGCAAAACCACCCTCTCGCAAATCGTCGCTCGCGAACTCGGCGTCGGCTTTCGCGCCACCTCCGGCCCGGTGATCCAGCGCGCCGGCGATCTCGCGGCCATCCTCACCAACCTTCAGCCGCGCGACGTTCTGTTCATCGACGAGATCCACCGCCTGCAACCCGCCATCGAGGAAATCCTCTACCCCGCGATGGAGGACTTCCAACTCGACCTCATCATCGGCGAGGGCCCCGCCGCCCGCTCCGTGCGCATTGACCTCGCACCCTTCACCCTGGTCGGCGCCACCACCCGCGCCGGCCTCCTCGCCACCCCCCTGCGCGATCGCTTCGGCATCCCGCTGCGCCTGATCTTCTACACCGCCGACGAACTCCAGCTCATCGTCGCCCGCGGCGCCCAGAAACTCGGCGTCAACCTCACCACCGATGCCGCCCGCGAAATCGCCACCCGCAGCCGCGGCACCCCCCGCATCGCCGGCCGCCTGCTGCGCCGCGTGCGTGACTTCGCCCATGTCCAGGGCGTCGACCCGGTAGACCGCGCCGCCGCGGACGCCGCCCTCACCCGCCTCGAAGTCGACCGCATCGGCCTCGACGCCATGGACCACCGCTATCTGCGCCGCATGGCCGAGCATCACGGCGGCGGCCCCGTCGGCGTCGAAACCCTCGCCGCCGCGCTGGCCGAAGCCCGCGACACTCTGGAAGACGTGATCGAGCCCTACCTCATCCAGGAGGGCCTGATCCTGCGCACCAACCGCGGCCGCATGCTCGGCGAACGCGGCTGGCGCCACCTCGGCCTCACGCCCCCACGGTCGCAACCGCAGTTCGACCTGCTGCAGGATGAACCGTGAACCGTTCATCAAAGACTTGTGGATGAAAATTCATCCGATTTATCAAGGCGCGCACCGCCACCATATCCGCGTCTATTACGAAGACACCGACGCCGGCGGCGTGGTCTATCACGCCAATTACCTGCGTTTCGCCGAGCGCGCCCGCACCGAAGCCCTGCGTGACCTGGGTGTCCCACACGCGGAAATGGTATCGCAGCATGGAGTTATGTTCATGGTGCGGCGCATCAAAGTGGATTATCCCGGTTCCGCGCGACTCGACGATTCGCTGATCGTGACCACGCGTCCGCTGGTCATCGGCGCGGCCTCGGCCGAACTGCGACAGGATTTCGCCCGGGCGGACACGCCGCAGCGCGTGCTTGCCTCGATCGACATCCAGCTTGCCTGCGTGCGCCTCGCCGACCAGCGGGCTGTGCGAATGCCTCCCCGCTGGCGCCAGGCGCTCCAGGGGATGCGAGACGAACCTGATTCTGCCTCGTGAGGGGCGCAAATACGCCATGATCCGGCCCCAGGGTCGGCCCGGTGTGAGGGGATTGATACGGTGAATCCTGCTGTCGAAGCGGTAAATCTCGGCGCTGCCTTAGGCGATCTCTCGCTCTGGGGCCTGTTCATCCAGGCCGACATCGTCGTCAAGATCGTGATGCTCATGTTGATCCTGGCCTCGATCTGGGTCTGGGCCATCGTCTTCGAGAAGGTCACGACGCTGCGCAAAGCGAATCGCGCCGCCGATGTCTTCGAGGACCGCTTCTGGTCCGGCGGCAGCCTTGACGAACTCTACACCGATGTGGGCGAAAACCCGACACACCCGATCGCCGTCGTCTTCGGCGCCGCCATGGCCGAATGGCGCCGCAGCGCCCGCGCCGTTCTGTCCGACGGCGGCCGCGGCCGCGTCCAGGAGCGGGTCGAACGCGCCATGACCGTCTCCATCCAGCGCGAAATGGAACGCATCGAGGCCTGGATGATCTTCCTTGCTTCCGTCGGCTCCACCGCCCCGTTCATCGGCCTGTTCGGTACCGTCTGGGGCATCATGCACTCCTTCTCCGCCATCGCCTCCATGCACAACACCAACCTCGCCGTCGTCGCACCGGGCATCGCCGAAGCCCTCTTTGCCACCGCCATCGGCCTCGTCGCCGCCATCCCCGCCGTGCTCGCCTACAACAAGATCAGCACCGACATGGCCCGCTTCGCTGCCCGCCTGGAAGGATTCGCCACCGAATTCGGCGCCATCCTCTCCCGCCAGTCCGACGAGGCCTGACCGATGGCCGGGGGCCTCATGGGCGGGAAGGGCAGGGGGCGCTACCGCCCCCTCGCCGAAATCAACGTCACCCCCCTGGTCGACGTCATGCTGGTGCTGCTGATCATCTTCATGGTCACCGCGCCGCTGATGAGCAGCGCCGTCAATATCGACCTCCCCAAAGTTGCCGCCACCCCGATCAACCAGGACAGCGAACCCCTCAAGGTCCAGGTCAACGCCGAGGGCAAGGTTTTCCTCCAGGACGAACCCATCGACCTGCCCGAACTTGTCGCCAAACTGCAAGCCATCGCCAAGGATCAAAAGGACCGCCGCATCTTCGTCCGGGGCGACAAAGCCAACGCCTATGGCCGCATGCTCGAAATCATGGCCACCATCATCCAGGGCGGCTTCACCAAGGTTGCCCTCATGACCGACCCCTCCGGCGCCGCGCCCACGGTGGTTCCCGCCACCACCCCGCCGGCCAAGCCGGCGCGCTGAGGCGGCCGCCCGGCTGCCATGAGCCACAAACCCACCATCTCCCCCGAACTCAAGCGCGGCATCGTCGGATCCGCGATCGCCCATGGGGTGATCGGCATGGCTCTGCTCGTCGGCATTTCCGTGCGCCTTCCCGAGGACAAGAAACAGGTCGAAGTCGAACTCGCCGCCGAAACCGGCACGCAGAACGACGCACCGATGAAGGCCGATACACCAGGCCTGGTCCCCGCTGCTGCCGTCGCCCCCACCCCGCTCCAGGCGCCCCCCGCCGAGCCCCCCAAGCCCGACCAACCCAACGCGCCCCCGCCACCCCCTCCCCCGCCGCCCCCCCCCCCGCCGCCGCCCGCGCAGGCCGAGCAGACCCCGCCCACGCCGTCTCCGCCGCCGCCCGAGCCCGCGCCCTCGCCGGTGCCCCCGCCCCCGCCCCCGCCGCCGGCCCCTGCCTC
>CANFKS010000071.1 GCA_947447625.1 Rhodospirillales bacterium
GGACACTGGCCTGGCTAAACCGGTGCCGGCGATTGGCCAAGGACTTCGAGAACCTCACCAGAATGGCGACGGCGTTCCTCAAATTGGCATCAATCCGCATGATGCTGAGAAGGCTTTGTAATCCTAAATGAACCTACCGGACGGACTCTAAGACTCGCTTCTGCGATAACTTGTTGCTGAAGTTCAGTTGCCCTCCGAGCACAACTCACCGCCATATGAACAGCCTGGAGAACACTACTTTTTCCAGAATTATTTCCACCGATTAGATACGTTATATCATTAAGCTCGATAGATATTTCTCTTATTTTTTTAAAATTATTTAAACGTACCCTTTTTATTGTTAGATTTTTTGTCGTTTTTTTGAACATCTTCTATTGTGGTCAATTCCATATCTCCTGAATTCCCTTTCATTATCGATTCTATATTAGCACCAATCCAGGGCCTTCAGGCAAGTGCGGATCGCGCACCACCGACCAAAAACACATTCCGAGAGAAAATTACACCCTACTCCCCCAACTTCTTCTCCACCGCACGAACCACCACCCCCGGCCACCCCGGCCCCAACGCCCGCAGCCGCGCCAGCGTCTCCACCGGAAACCGGATACGCACCAGCGTCTTCGGCGCCGCCACAGGCGGCCGCTCCCGCCGCACCACCTCCTCCCCCCGCCACACCGTCGCCGCTTCGAAAAACGCCTCCGTCAATTCCGGCGCATCATCCGCCGGGTCCAAAATGGGCGCGCCAGCGCCGCTCTTCCTTGTCATGGCCGTCCAATATCGAAATAACCCGCCCCATCTCGCCGCGCAGCGTCCAAACCAGAACCACCAGCCGCCCCGCCAGATACCCCGCCGTGATGAACCGCGCCTCGCCATACGCGAACCGCTCATCCTCCAGCGTGGCATGCAACCCGACAAACACCACCGCCGCATCCTCGAACTCCAGCCCCCGCTCCGCCAGCGTCACATTACCCACCGCCACCTCTTCCCACGCGCCCGCCGATCATCCCCGCAACCATCGCCAAAAACAACGATCCCCCAAAGATTACCCTTGAACCGGTCCCCCACCCGTCATAGGAATCCAATCATGAACAGCGCACCCCAACCCCAGGCGACCCCAGCGCTCCGCGCCCTCGCCCCGGGGTTCGCGCAGCGCTTCGACACCCTCATCACCAGCCTCCTCGCCCTCATCGCCCACGCCTTCCTCAAACACCCCCGCCACGCCCGCGACATCCTTGCCCTTTGGCGGCGCCTGCGCCTCATGTCCCAGCGTTTCACCCGTCTCATGGCCCGCATCGCCGAAAACCGTCCCCCGCGCGCCCCATCCGCCCGCGTGCGCCACCCCCGCGCCCCATCCACCGAACCCACCAAACCCCACCGTTTCCCCC
Source organism: Rhodospirillales bacterium (assembly GCA_947447625.1). Lineage (GTDB taxonomy): Bacteria > Pseudomonadota > Alphaproteobacteria > Acetobacterales > Acetobacteraceae > CAIYPH01. The sequence goes on from CANFKS010000071.1 coordinate 1,383, forward strand.
GCACCAACGCCTGGCTGCGCACCGCCCTGCTCCATCACGGCGTCTGTCACGCCGGGGTTTTCAACACCCTCCTCAACGACCCCGACCTCGCCGCCCTCATCGCCCACTCCCAAACCGCCGCCCGCATCCTCCGCCCCCTCGCCCGCATGCTCGGCCTCACCCTGCCGCCCCTCCCCCAACCCACCACCCCCACCCCAACAAAACCCGCCCCAACACACCCCACGCCAACACAGACCAGACCTCGCCCTAACCGAACCCGCCCCCGCCCCATCAGCTTAAAATTCAGCCTCGCCTGAAGACCATCGACTCACGCCAAAATCATTACGATATCATAATCAACTAGACAAAAAACTCAGGAAAACCGCCCCGGATCAACCAATTCCACCGCGCCCGCCAAATCCCCATCCACCGAACCCGAAACCAGCCCCGCCACCAACCGACCCACCGCCGGAGACGTCTGGATGCCATACCCCCCCTGCCCCACACACCAGAAAAATCCATCCGACACCGGGTCGAACCCCACCGCCAACCCCCGATCCGGCGTAAACGTCCGCAACCCCGCCCAGCTCCGCTCCACCCGCCTGACGTCGATATCGAGCGCCTGCTGCATCGCATCGATCCCCACCGCCACGTCGTACTCCTCCGGCTGCACATCATGCGCATGGATCGGCGTCTCATCCGCCGGCGAGACCATCAGCTTCGTCCGCATCTCCGGCCGGCAATACCAGGCCTCGTCCATATCATTGATCATCGGCCAATCCGCCACCGCCCACCCGCCGGGATCAACGATGCAAGCCGTCCGCCGCATCGCCACCAGCCCCAGCCCCCTCACCCCCGCCAGCCCCGCCACCGCATCCCCCCAAGCCCCCGCCGCATTGACCACCACGGGCGCCCGAAACACCGCCCCCCCCGAAACCGCCACCTCCCAATCCCCCCCAACCCGCTCAACCCGCCCCGCCCGCGCCCGCAACGCCAACACGCCCCCATTCAGCCGATGCTGCCGCAAATACCCCTGATGGATCGCCGAAACATCCAAATCCGCCGCCCCCGCCTCATACACCGCCGCAGCAATCACCGCCTGCCTGATCGCCGGCACCATCCCCACCGCCTCCGCAATCGAGATCTCCCTCAACCCCACCGCCCCCACCATCGACTCCCGCAACGCCCCCTCCTGCGCCGCCCGCGCCAACACCAGCGACCCCCGCACCCCACACAGCGCCGCCTCGCTGAACCCCGAAGGCGGCGAAACCAGAAAATCCCGCGACGCCCGCGTCAAGATCTGCGCATCCGGGGACCCGTAATTCGCCAGCCAAACCGCAGCCGAGCGCCCCGTGGAATGATACCCCGCGGCCTCCTCGGCCTCCACCAGCGCCACCCGCCGGCTGCGCGAAAGCTGCGCCGCAGCCGTCGCCCCCACGATGCCGGCGCCGATGACAATCACGTCGTACGAATAAGTGTCCATCCCCGAACCATGAACAAACAAGCCCCCACCAGCAAGCCCGCGCCACCCCGCCGCCGCCCGCTCAATGAAAAATCACGCAATTGCGCCGGCCCGCCATCACACAATCCTGAATGCGAGACACCCCGGCCAAAATATCGCCGAGCCACCATCCCACGCCAATCAAAGCCGTCACCACCAGCAGGGCGATGAGCGCATTGCGCCGCGAAGGCGGCTCGTCGTCAGGCTGCTGCATCGGCCATCCCGATTGACACAAGGTTCGGAGACGTTCAGTTGACCGCATGCGCCCCCTGATCGCAATCCTCCTGGCTTGTCTGGCCGCCCTGCCGGCCTGGGCCGACCCAGGCGTCGTGCAGCATCACCGCTATTTCGAGACCTCCGACCATGTCCGCCTGCATTATATCGAGGCCGGACGCGGCCGACCCATCGTGCTGGTGCCGGGCTGGCGGATGCCGGCCTGGATCTGGCAGCGCCAGATCGATGATCTCGCGCGCACCTGGCGGGTCGTCGCGCTCGATCCGCGCGGCCAGGGCGAAAGCGCCATTCCGGCCAAAGGCTATGAGCCGCATCGGCGGGGCGCCGATATCGGCGAGTTGATCGCCCGCCTCGGCCCTGAAAAGCCCCTGATCATCGCCTGGTCGCTCGGCGTGCTCGACACGCTGGCCCTCATCCATGACAAGGGCGACAGGGCGATCGCCGGGTTGGTGCTGGTGGACAATTCCATCGGCGAGGACCCGCCGCCGCCGCCCTCCCCCCCCCGCCAGGGGCCGAAGCCGGCGCGCGAGGTGGCGATGCACAATTTCGTGGCTTCGATGTTCGCGCGCAAGCAGCCGCAAGCCTTCATCAACCGGCTGACGGCCGAAACCTTGCGCACGCCCGAGCCCGCAGCCGCCGCTTTGATGGCCTATCCAATGCCGCGGACGTTCTGGAAGGAAGCGGTCTATGCCACCGCCAAGCCCGTGCTGTATATCGTGCGGCCCAGACTGGAAGAGCAGGCAGCCAATCTGGCAGCGCGTCATCCGGCGGCGGAAACCCATGTGGTGCAGGCGCTTGGTCATGCCTTGTTCGTCGATGATGCCGATGGGTTCAACGCCATGGTACGGGGGTTCATCGGGCGGCGGATATGGGTCAAGTGAAGGACGCCTGATGACACAACCCACGCTGCGCGGCCTGCTGCCGCTGTTCCTGGTGTCGTTCGCGACGGTGGGCTTCGAGATCGCCCTCACCCGCTATTTCGCGGTCGCGAAATGGTCCGAATATGGCTACTGGGTGATTTCCATCGTGCTGGCGGGGTTCGCGCTTTCGGGCGTGGCGATGGCGCTGGCGCGCGATGCCTTTGCCCGGCATGGCGTGGTGCTGCTGCGCTGGCTGCCGCCGGTGCTGATCATCGCGGCCGCGCTCGGCTATCGCGGCGTGACTTTGATCCCGTTCAATCCGCTGCAACTGCAGAACCAGGCGACGCTGTGGCCGCAACTGGCCAATATCGGACTTTATTATCTCGCGCTGCTGCCATTCTTTTTCCTGGGCGGGCTCTACATCAGCCTGTCTTTCGTGCTGAACCCGACCGCGATCGGGCGGGTCTATGGGTTCGACCTGGTGGGCGCCGGGCTCGGGGCGCTGGCCGCACTTGGCTTGATGTTCGTGGTGCATCCGTTTGCCCTGGTGCCGTGTTTGCTGGTGCCGCTGGCCCTTGCGGCGTGCCTGGATCGGCGGATGCCGGTGCTGGTTGCTGCGTTGGTGGCGCTGGCGGGCGCGGAGGCGATGCTGATCCTCGACGATGCAGCGGATTTCAACGACTACAAGGCGATCTACGCGCCGCTGCATGTGCCGGACAGCAAGACAGTCGCGAGCATCCGCTCGCCGCGCGGGCTCTACATGGTGCTCGACGACTTCACGGAGCGAGTGGATACCGATGTGTCCAACAACGCGGGGCTGCTGGGCTTGCCGGGTCCGCCAACCTCGTTCGGGCTGTATCGCGACGGCAACCGGCTGGCCGCCCTGCCGCGGGAAGGGATCGATGCGCGCTACGCCGGTGCGACGCTGGCCGCCCTGCCCTATTTGCTCAGGCCCAAGGCGCGGGTGCTGCTGGCCGGCACATCGGGCGGGTTCCGGGTGGCGGAATTGGCAGCGCTCGGCGTGAAATCGATCGATGCGGTGGAGCCGGAGCCGATCATCCGCGCGGCGCTCACCCATGGCATCGGCCCCTCGCCGGCGCTTTTTTCTCAGATTGGGGGGCTCCAGGCGCGCATTCTGCCGGACAGCCCGATCGCCGCAGCCCGGCCTGGGCTGTACGACATCATCGACCTGTCGGCCGATTTCCTCGATACGGCGGAGACCAACACCGCAGCCTTCGCCGCCGAGGCGATCGCAGCCTATCTGGCCGTCTTGCCGGCGGATGGGGTGGTGTCGATCCCGGTGTCGATCCGCGAATTTCCGGCCTATGCGGTGCGCGTGCTGGCAACCGTGCGCGCGGCGTTGCTGGCGCGCGGGGTAAAGGACCCGCAGGGGCATGTGCTGGTGGTGCGTTCGGCGTGGAATGTGCGGATCCTGGTCTCGCCGGCACCGGTCGCGGCCAAGGCGATCGCCGCGGCGCGGGCATTCGCCGTCGCGCGGTCGTTCGACCTGTCCTATTTCCCGGGGATCGATGTCGAGGCGGCGCGGGCCGATATCTTCAATGATTTGCCGGCGGTGTCCTTTGCATCGGGCTCCGTCACATCGGACGAGGGCGCGCATGACGCGATCGCCGAGGAGGCCGGGGCGGTGCTGCGCGGCGAGGCGACGGAGAGTGCCGCCGAATTCGACCTCGCACCCATCACCTATGACCGCCCGGCGTTCTATGCGGTGCTGCGGCTGGACCAGCTCGGTTTGTTGTTGCAGCGGCTGGAACTGCTGCCCCAGCAGGAGATCGGGCCGCTGATCAATATCGCGGTGCTCGCGCAGGCGATCGTGATCGCGCTCGTGGTGCTGGCGGTGCCGGCGCTGGGCGGGCGGCGGTTGCGGGCGGGTGGGCCGGGGGTGATGCGGGCGATCCTGTATTTCTCGGGCCTGGGCCTCGGTTTCCTGTTTCTCGAAATTTTCCTGATCGAGCGGGCGAGTTTTTATCTCAATGACCGAACCTCGGGGTTTGCGCTGGTGTTGACCGCGATGCTGATCTTTTCAGGGCTTGGCTCGATGCTGGAGAGCCGCTTCGCGGCCCGGCCGCAGCGGGCGGTGGCGGTCGCTGTCGGGATCCTGGTGGTCTGGGGGGCGGGGGTGCTGGCGGGGTTGCAGCCGTTTCTGCTTGCAACCCTCGACTGGCCCTGGGGGGTGCGCGCGGGTCTGGTGATGCTGGCGGTGGCGCCACCGTCGATGGCCCTCGGGTTGCCGTTTCCGCTCGGATTGTCGCGCATGGGGCAAGGGGGGTTCCTGCCCTGGGCCTGGGGGTTGAATGGCGCGTTTTCGGTGATATCGACGCCACTGGCCACTCTGATCGCATTGCAATTCGGCTACGACAGGGTTCTTTTGGCGGCGCTCCTGCTGTATGTCCTCTGCTTGTTTGCCTTTCCCCGATCCGCCTCCTCGAAAGAAACCCCAGCGTGGCCGACTCCTGTCCGACCCTGACGCGGCGCAGCCTTATCGCCGCAATGCCCGCAGCCCTGGCGATCCCTGCCTTGCCGCTGACTGCCCTGGCCGCCGGAAGCTGGACGCGCGAAGCGTTCCTAGACGCGATGGCAAAATCGGAGCGGCCGGTATCGATGAGCGAAGCGCAGTTCAAGGCGATCCAGGCGCGCAAGCCCGCGGCGCTGAAGCGCATCGAATCCTACCTCAGGGAGCGCCTGGGCTCGGCCGATCCCGCCGTGATGAAGGCATTCGGCGAGGTGCCGCGGGAATATTACCACTACATGTACGACGGCAAGATCCCGACGCCGAGCGAGGCCTATGAGGACAATCCCAAGCCATGGGCGCTCGGCTATGGCTCGGCGCTGTCGGATTACCTCGGCCAGGCCTACATGACGCAGGTGGCGAAGCCGCAGGCCGGGGATGTGACGCTCGAAATCGGCACCGGCTCGGGCTTCCAATCCTCGCTGCTGAGCCGGATCGTCAAGCGGTCCTACTCGATCGAGATCATCGAGCCGCTGGGCAAGGCGGTGGGCAAGATTTTCGCGCCGCTCGGCTACGACAACATCGAGACCCGGGTGGGCGATGGGTATTTCGGCTGGCCCGAAGTGAAGGACGGGTTCGATATCATCATCGTGACCTGTGCCGCCCAGTACGCGCCGCCGGAGTTGTTCAAGCAGTTGCGCCCGGGCGGGCGGATGCTGATCCCGATCGGGCAGCCGTTCAAGCGCGGGCAGTTCCTTTACGTTTACACCAAGGATGCCGACGGCAAGGTGCATTCCAAAAAGGATGTCGGCGTGTTCTTCATCCCGATGACGGGCACGATGATGAAGACGCCGGAACCGAAGCCGACCCAGGGCTAGAGCGTCATGGCCATCGGATGCAGGGTGCCGGTGGCCGGCGTTCTGCTGGCGGTGTGGCTGCTGTTCGGGCCGGGGGCGCGGGCGCAGGACAATGCGGCGGCGATCGATACGGCGATCCATGCGATCCTGGATGGCGACGACGAACCGGCGGCGGCGGCGCTGCAGGCCCTGCGGGCGCTGGACGACAAAAGCGCGGTCGCGCCCCTGATCCAGATGCTGTTCTGGACGGATGCGCCGGGGCCGGTGGTCGATGTGTTGACGGCGCTGACCGGGGCCGCGCCGGGGGACACGTATTTCGCCTGGATGGCCTGGCAGCAGGCGCATGAAAATGCGCCCTATGCGGGGTATTCGGCGTTGATCACCGAGCTTTATACCGGGCTTGATCGCAGCTACGGGCGGTTTTTGCGGCCGGATATTCCGCATCGTATTCGCCTTGAGGAAATCGCCTGGGGGGGCGTGAAGCCGGCGGCGATGCCGCCTTTGGACACTCCGACCTTCGTCGCTGCGGGGGAGGCTGCGTATCTCAATGCGGATGACGCGGTGTTCGGGGTTTCGATCAACGGGGACAGCCGGGCCTATCCGCTGCGGATCATGAATTGGCATGAGATGGCCAATGACGTGGTGGGGGGCGTGCCGGTCACTCTGGCCTATTGTGTGCTGTGCGGGGCGGGGATTTTGTATGACGGGCGGGTGGAGGGCGCGCCGGCCACGGTGACGTTTGCGACATCGGGGCTGCTCTACCGGTCGAACAAGTTGATGTACGACCGGATTTCGGAATCCTTGTGGGAGCAGTTCACGGGGCGGCCGGTGATCGGCCAGCTCGCGCATGCGCCGGTACAGTTGCGCCGCTTGCCGATGGTGCAGGAGAGCTGGGCGCGGTGGCGGCAGGCGCATCCGGATACGCGGGTGTTGTCGGTCGAGACCGGGTACAGCCGCAATTATGCGCCGGATCGGGTTTATTCCGCCGCGCCGGAGCCGGCGTTTCCGGTGGCGTGGCGCGACCGGTCACTGGCCGCCAAGGCGGTGGTGTTCGGGATGCAGGCGCCGGGGGGGGCGAAGGCATGGCCGGTGGCGCTGTTCGCCGCAACGCCGGTGGTGCAGGATCGGGTGGGGTTGCAGGAGGTGGTGCTGATCGGGGAGGCTTCGACGCTGAGCGTGCGGGCGTATGACGCGACGGGGCACCGGTTCAGCCGGGCGGAGGGGGAGCGGCTGGTGGCGGAGGATGGCGTGTGGCGGATTACAGAGGCCGCGCTGGTGGGGCCGGAGGGGCGGAGCTTGCCGCGGCTGGCAGGGCATTTGGCGTATTGGTTTGCGTGGGCGGGGTTTTATTTGGAGGAGAGGTAAGCGCTTCTTTTTTGAAAAAAAGAAGCAAAAAACTTTTAACCGTGGGCTTCGCCCCTCTCCACGTCCCGATACAATCGGATAAAGTTTTTTTGCTTCTTTTTTTCAAAAAAAGAAGCGCTTCCTTACCCCATCCCTTCCAAATGATGACAAGCCACCGCATGCCCCGCAAACAACCGAGGCTCCGGCCGCTCAGCGACGCAGCGCGCCGTGGCATGCGGGCAGCGCGACGCGAAGGCGCAGCCGGGCGGAGGATTGAGGGGCGAAGGAAGTTCACCCTTGATGGCGACGGCTGGTTTGCGCCGTGCGGGGTCAATCGAGGGCGTGGCGGCGAGCAGCATGCGTGTATAGGGGTGCTGCGGGGTGGCGAAGACGCTCGTTTTGGGGCCGTGTTCGACGGGGCGGCCGCAATACATCACCATCACATCGCGGGCGATGTGGCGGACGACGCTGAGGTCGTGGCTGATGAAGAGGTAGGCGAGTTTGAGTTCGTCCTGCAGGTCCATCATGAGGTTGAGGACCTGGGCCTGGATGGAGACGTCGAGTGCGGAGACGGGTTCGTCGGCGACGACGATGCGCGGGTTGAGCATCAGGGCGCGGGCGATGGCGATGCGCTGGCGTTGGCCGCCGGAGAACATATGAGGGTAGCGGGCGAACTGGTCCTGGCGGAGACCGACTTTGTCCATCATGGAACGGGCGGCGGCCTCGCGCGCGCGGGCGCTGCCGCGGGCGTTGATTTCGAGCGGCTCTTGCAGGATGGCGCCGATTGTTTTGCGCGGGTTGAGGGAGCCGAAGGGGTTTTGGAAGACCATCTGCACGGACAGGCGCAGGCGGTCGCGGGTGGCTTCGTCGGCCATCGCGGCACCGTCGATGTGCAGTGCGCCGGAGGTGGGGGGTTCGATGAGGGTGGCGACGCGGGCGAGGGTGGATTTGCCGCAGCCGGATTCGCCGACGACGGCGAGGGTTTCGCCGGCGCGGAGTTCGAAGGAGACGCCGTCGACGGCTTTGACGATGCCCTTGCGGGCAAACAAGCCGCCGCCTGACGGGTAATGGCGGCGGATGTCGCGGGCTTGCATCAGGACGGGGGCGTCGGTCATGCCGCTTCGTCCTGGTTGAGCGGCGTGTGGCAGCGGGTGCCGGCGGTGATGAGGGGGCGGTCGGTGCGGCAGATGCCGGTCGCGAAAGCGCAGCGCGGGGCGAACAGGCAGCCGGCGGGGCGATCATCGATGCCGGGGACAACGCCTGGGATGGTGGGGAGGCGGGCGCGGCCCTGGGCGCGTTCGGGCAGGGCGTCGAGCAAGGCTGCGGTGTAGGGGTGTCGCGGGCGGGCGAAGAGGGCGTCGGTGGTTTGTTCCTCGACCATTTGGCCAGCGTACATCACCTGCACGCGATGGGCGGTTTCGGCGACGACGCCCATGTCGTGGGTGATGAGGACGAGGCCCATGCCGTGGCTGGCCTGCAGGGTGATGAGCAGGTCGAGGATCTGTTTCTGGATGGTGACGTCAAGCGCGGTCGTGGGTTCGTCGGCGATGAGCAGGCGCGGGTTGCAGGCGATGGCCATGGCGATCATGACGCGCTGGTTCATGCCGCCGGACATCTGGTGCGGGAAGGCGTTCATGCGCCGGGCGGGGTCGGGGATGCCGACCTGGTCGAGGAGTTCGACGACGCGGTCCTGCACGCGGGCGCGGGGAACGGCCTGGTGGACGCGCAGCACCTCGGCGATTTGCCAGCCCACGGGGTAGCAGGGGTTGAGGCTGGTCATCGGCTCCTGGAAGACCATCGCGATGTCCTTGCCGACGCGTTTGCGGCGCTCGCGCGCGGAGAGGCCCTGGAGGTCCTGCCCGTCAAAGCGCATCACGTCGGCGGTGACGCGGCCGGGCCAGCCGATGAGGCCCATGGCGGCGAGCATGGAGACGGATTTGCCGGAGCCGGATTCGCCGACGATGCAGAGGATTTCCCCCGCCTGGACCGTGACGTCGACGCCGTCGACGGCGCGGAAGCGGCCGCGGGCGGTGGCGAATTCGACGGCGAGGTTGCGGATTTCGAGGAGGGGCATCAGTGTTTCCTCCACTTTGTCGTTTTACATTTCATCGTTTTAGTTTGGGATCGAGCGCGTCGCGCAGGCCGTCGCCGACCAGGTTGAAGGCGAGCACGGTGAACAGGATGGCGAAGCCGGGCAGGGCGAGCACCCACCAGGCGCGCTGGTAGAATTGCAGGGCGCCGGACAGCATGGTGCCCCATTCCGGGGTGGGCGGTTGGGCGCCGAGGCCGAGGAAGCCCAGGGCAGCCGCGTCGAGAATGGCGACCGCGAAGCCGAGGCTGACCTGGACGATCAGCGGAGCCGCGCAATTGGGCAGCACGGTGTCGAACATCAGGCGGAAGGTTTTGGCCCCGGCGCTGCGGCTTGCGGTGACGTAGTCGCGGGCGAGTTCGGCGAGCGCCGAGGCGCGGGCAAGGCGGGTGTAGCCGGGCAGCGTCACGACGACGACGGCGAGCATGGCGTTGAACAGGCCCGGGCCGAGGATGGCGACGATGACGATGGCGAGCAGGAGCGAGGGGAACACCAGCAGGATGTCCATCAGGCGCATGATGAAAATATCGACCATGCCGCCGGCGAAGGCGGCCAGCAGACCCAGGGTGGTGCCGGTGATGAGGGCGAGGGAGGCGACGGAGAAGCCGATGATGATCGACAGGCGGGCGCCGTGGATGAGGCGGGAGAGCATGTCGCGGCCGACATCGTCGGTACCGAGGGGGAAGTCCCACAGGCCGCCTTCCTGCCAGATCGGCGGGATCAGGAAGTGCTGGCGGAACTGCTCGATCGGGGAATGCAGCGACAGCACATCGGCCAGGGCAGAGATGACGATGAGCGCTGCCATGAGGACGAGGCCGACGACGGCGCCGCGGTTTTCGGCGTAGGAGCGCCAGAACAAAGCGAGCCGTCCCGGCATCGGGGGGGGGGCGGTTGTGGGCGACATCAGCGGCGGATCCGGGGGTTGAGGAAGCCGTAGAGCAGATCGACGCCAAGATTGACGAGGATGACGAGCACGGCGATCAGCAGGGTGCCGGTTTGCAGCACCGGGTAGTCGCGCCGCGCGATGCTTTCCACCAGCCAATGGCCGACGCCGGGCCAGGAGAAGATGGTCTCGGTGAGGATGGCGCCGCCGAGCAGGCCGCTGACGGACAGGCCGATGACGGTGACGACCGGGATGAGGGCGTTGCGCAGGGCGTGGACGATCACCACGCGATTGCCGGAGAGGCCCTTGGCGCGCGCGGTGCGCACATAATCCTCGTTCAGCACTTCGAGCATGGAGGAGCGCGTCATGCGCGCGATGATGGCGAGCGGGATGGTGCCGAGGACGATCGTGGGCAGCACCAGATGGCTCCAGGCCGAGGCGCAGGCGCCCTCATCCTCGGACCAGGCGCAATCGACGGTCATGAAGCCGGACCAGGGTTCGACGAAGAAGACATCCGAGATGCGGCCCGAAACCGGGGTGATGCCCAGCGAGACGGAGAAGACGAGGATCATCATCAGACCCCACCAGAAAATGGGCATGGACGCGCCGGTGACCGATATGCCCATCAGGCCGTAGTCGAAGGCCGAACCGCGCTTGACGGCGGCGATGACGCCGAGCGGCAGGCCGATCAGCATGGCGAAGAGGATCGCCGCGAGCGACAACTCGATGGTGGCGGGGAAGAGGGTGATGAATTCCTTGAGCACCGGTTCGCGGGTGACGACGGAGACACCGAAATCGCCTTGGAGAACGCCGATCTCGTAGTCGATGAACTGCTTCCACAGCGGCTGGTCGTAGCCGAATTCGTGACGCAGTTCGGCGAGGCGTTCCTCGGTGATGCCATGTTCGCCCACGCGCGCCTCGATGGGGTCACCGGGGACGAGATGGATCAGCAGGAAGGCCAGGAAGGTCACCCCGATGAAGGTCGGGATGATCAGCAGGATGCGGCTGAACAGAAAACGGAGCATGCGGGGGGCCCTGTTTCCCGCCCCCTCCCGCGGCTGCGGAAGGGGGCGGGAGCGAGGCTTTACTTCACGTCGGTGGCGTCGAAGCGGTGCGCGCCGAACGGGCTCATCTTGTAGCCCGTCACGGTTTTGCGCATCGGCAGGTGAACCAGAGAATGGGCGATGAAGAAGTAGGGGGACTGCTTGTTCATCACCTCCTGGGCCTGCTGATACAGCTTGGTGCGCTCGGCCAGGTTGGTGCTTTTCACCGCTTTGGTGACGAGGTCGTCGAATTCCTTGTCGCACCATTGCGCCGCGTTTTTGGACGAGCAGGCGGCGAGGGGGACGAAGAAATTGTCGGGATCGCCATTGTCGCCGGTCCAGCCGAGCTGGGCCATCTGGTGTTCGCCGGCCTGGACGCGCTTGCGGTAGTCGCCCCACTCGTAGCTGACGATTTTGGCCTTCACGCCGATTTTGGCGAGGTCGGCCTGCACGAGTTCGGCGATGCGGCGCGCATCGGGATTGTAGGGGCGCTGCACCGGCATGGCCCACAGGTCGGTTTCGAAGCCATCGGGGTAGCCGGCCTCGGCGAGGAGTTTTTTGGCGCCGGCGATGTCCATCTTATAGGCCGGAACCTTGTCGTTGTAGCTCCACATCGTGGGCGGGATCAGGTTTTTGGCCGGCTGGCCGGAGCCCTGGTAGACCGCATCGAGGATCGACTTCTGGTCGATGACCATGGTCATCGCCTTGCGGACGCGCACGTCGTCGAACGGCTTCTTTTTCGTGTTCATGCCAATATAGCCGATATTCAGGCCGGACTGCGCGAGCACGGTGAGGTTTTTGTCGGCTTTGAGGTCGGGCAGGTCGGCCGGGCGCGGGCCGAAGGCGACCTGACACTCGTTGGCCTTCAGCTTGGCGACGCGCACCGCGGGGTCCTTGCTGATGGAGAACACCAGGGTGTCGACCTTCGGCTTGGTGCCGAAATAGGCGGCGAACGCCTTGTAGCGGATGGTGGCATCCTTGACGTATTGGACGAACTCGAAGGGCCCGGTGCCGATCGGCTCCTGGTCGATGAGTTCGGGCTTGCCGGCCTTGAGCATCTGGTCGGCGTATTCCTTGGACTGGATCGAGGCGAAATCCATCGCGAGGTTGGCGACGAAGGGGGCGTTGGGCTCGTTCAGCACGAAGCGGACGGTGTGATCGTCGATCTTGTCGAGCGATTTGAGCAGCTTCGGCATGTCCATATCGGTGAAGTAGTCATAGCCGCCGCCTGAGACCTTGAAGAAGGGGTTCTCCTTTTTCCACTGGCGCTCGAAGCTGAAGATGACGTCATCGGCGTTGAAAGCGCGGGTGGGCTTGAAGGTCTTGCTGGTGTGGAACTTCACGTTTTTGCGCAGATGGAAGGTGAAGGTCAGGCCGTCGGGCGAGACGTCCCACTTCTCGGCGAGGTTCGCCACGACAGCGGTGCCGCCGTATTCGAAGCCGGTGAGTTGGTTGTAGATCGGGCGCTGGGCATCGAAGCTGGTGCCGGTGTAGCTCAGCATCGGATTGAAGTTCTCCGGCGAGCCTTCCGAGCAGTAGACGAGCGTTTTGGCCTGGGCGGTGCTCAGGATGGCCGAACCCGCGAATGCCGCGAGCGCGACCGCACAGGCCGTGGCGATGGCCTTGTTGGTCATGCGATTAACCCCTTTGTCTGGTGACGCGGCCGGACGCTCCGGCCCTGTCAGGGGTGCAATCCTAAAGCCATGACTGATCCGGCGCCATAGGCGCGATCGGGGAACGACGATTTCTTCGGGGCTGGTTGCAGCCGGCATCCGAGGGGCGGGGATGCCGGCCGGCGCCGGATCGGGCGATCAAACAGAGAGTTAGCGCGGAGGAACGCTCAATCAGCGGCGAAATGGGCGGCCGCGCGCAGCATGGCGACCGAGCGGCGGACGCCCTCCTCCGGGGGGAGCAGGCGGTCTTCGTGTTCGATCGAGAGGACGTCGTCGTAGCCGGCGAGGCGCAGCGCGACGCAGAATTCGCGCCACCAGGATTCGCCGTGGCCGAAGCCGAGCGTGACATAGCCCCAGGAGCGGGCGGCGAGATCGGCCATCGCGGTGGTGTCGATGGCGGAGTTGATGCCGGCGTTGGCGGTGTCGATCCGGGTGTCCTTGGCGTGGACGTGGTAGATCGCCGCACCGAGAGCGCGGATGGCGGCGATGGGGTCGGCTCCCATCCAGAAGAGATGACTCGGGTCAAAATTGGCGCCGACGACGGGGCCGACGGCGGCGCGCAGGCGCTTGAGGGTGGCGACGTTGTAGACGGCCTGGTGACCGTGCAGTTCGAGGCAGAGGCGGGTGACGCCCGCGGAATGCGCCTGGCTTGCGAGTGCGGACCAGTAGGGGAGGATGACGTCGTCCCACTGGTAGGCCAGCACGGCGGCGGTTTCGGGGGGCCAGGCGGTGGTGATCCAATTGGCGGTGGTGTCGGTCGGGCTGCCGCCGGGGAGGCCGGACATCATGACCACGCGGTCCAGGCCGAGGAGGCCGGCGAGGCGGATGGTTTTGCTGGTGATGTCGCGATGGCGTGCGCCGGGTTGGCCGGGGTGAAGCGGGTTGCCGGAGCAGTTCAGCGCGGAGAGGGCGAGGCCGCGGCCGGAGAGTTTGGCAAGGAAATCGCAGCGGGCGGCGGGGCTGGCGAGGAGGGCGTCAAGGTCGAGATGCGGCGCCTGGGACCAGTTGCCGCAGCCGAATTCGACCATGCTGACGCCGGCGTCGCGCGCCATGTCCAGCATGGTGTCGAGCGGCAGGTGGGACAGGCTGTCTGTGACGAGGCCGATTTTCATGACAGGGTGACGGGTTGGCGGGTGCGGGCGGAGAGGGTGGCGGCGTCGGCGAGTTCGAGGGCGCGCAGGCCGTCGGTGCCGTTGGGCTCGGGGGGGCGGCCGGTGTTGATGGCGGTGATGAAGGCGTCCAGTTCGGCGCGGTAGGCGCTGGCGTAGCGTTCGAGGAAGAAGGGCAGCGCGGGGTCGGTGGTGAAGCCGCGCGCGTCGGCGCGTTCGATCGTGGTGGCGGTCATGTTTCCGGCGCGGAGCAGGCCGCCGGCGCCGTGGGCTTCGATGCGCTGGTCGTAGCCATAGGTGGCGCGGCGCGAGTTGGAGATCTGGCAGAGCGTGCCCGAGGCGGTGCGCAAGGTGACGATGGCGGTGTCGACATCGCCGGCTTGCCCGATGGCGGGATCGACCAGGCAGGAGGCGGCGGCGAAGAGTTCGACCGGTTCCTCGCCGAGCAGGAAGCGGGCCATGTCGAGATCATGGATCATCATGTCGCGGAACAGGCCGCCGGAGGCCGCGACGTAGGACGGGGGCGGGGGGGCGGGGTCGCGGCTGATGATGGTGAGGAGTTCGAGGGTACCGATTTCGCCGGCGTCGAGGCGGGATTTGAGGGCGGCGAAATGGGGGTCGAAGCGGCGGTTGAAGCCGACCATCAGGACGCTGCCGGCGGCGGCGACGGTGTCGAGGCAGGCGCGGACGCGCGCGGCCGAGAGGTCGATCGGTTTTTCGCAGAACACGGCGCGCCCGGCGCGGGCAGCGCGTTCGATATAGTCGGCATGGGTGGGGGTGGGGGAGCCGATCAGCACCGCATCGGCAGCGAAGGCCTGATCGAGGCTCAGCACCGGGGCGGCGCAGGCGGCGGCAAGTGCGGCGGCGGCTTCGGGCACCGGGTCGGTGATGCCGGCGAGGCGGGCGCCGGGGTGGGCCGCGATGTTGCGGGCGTGGATCCGGCCGATCCGGCCGGCCCCGATGACGGCGATGGTGAGCATGGCGGTTCCTCTCGAAGGCCGGATGTGTCGATCGGGCATTTGTGTATCGCGGGGGGCCGGGAGACAATGGGCGGAATCGCGAGGGAGATATCGGGCATGGCCACGATCAGGCTGACCATGGCACAGGCGCTGGTGCGGGCGCTGGCGGCGCAGCGGACGGAGATCGACGGCGTCGAGGTGGCGCTGTTCGGCGGTGTGTGGGCGATTTTCGGGCATGGCAATGTCGCGGGGCTGGGCGAGGCGCTGGCCGAGGCGGGGGATGCGCTGCCGACGTTTCGGGGCATGAACGAGCAGGCGATGGGGTTGGCGGCGGTGGGCTATGCCAAGACGATGAAGCGGCGGCGGATGATGGCGGTGACGAGTTCGATCGGGCCGGGGGCGACGAATATGGTGACGGCGGCGGCGGTGGCGCATGTCAACCGCTTGCCGGTCCTGTTTTTGCCGGGCGATGTGTTTGCGGGACGGCGGCCCGATCCGGTGTTGCAGCAGGTCGAGGTGTTCGCGGATGCGACGGTGTCGGCGAATGATTGTTTCCGCCCGGTGAGCCGGTATTTCGACCGGATCACGCGCCCGGAGCAAATGCTGGCGGCGTTGCCGCGGGCGCTCGCGGTGTTGACGGATCCGGCGGAGTGCGGGCCGGTGACGCTCGCGCTGTGCCAGGATACGCAGACGGAGGCGTTCGATTGGCCGGAGGCTTTCTTCGCGCCCCGGGTGTGGTTGCCGCGTCGGCCGCCGCCGGATGCACGGGAGTTGCGGGCTGCGGTGAATGTCTTGAAGGCGGCGCAGGCGCCGCTGATCGTGGCTGGCGGCGGGGTGCATTATGCCGATGCGACTGCGGTGCTGCGCCGGTTTGCCGAGGATCACGGGATTCCGGTGGCGGAGACGCAGGCGGGCAAATCGGCGATGCCGCATGATCACCCGCTCAACCTGGGCGCCATCGGCGTGACCGGGACGACGGCGGCGAATGCGGCGGCGGAGGCGGCGGATGTGGTGCTGGCGGTGGGGACGCGGTTGGCGGATTTCACCACGGGGTCGCGCGCGCTGTTCAACAATCCGGATCGCATTCTGATCGGGCTCAATGTGCAGCCATTCGACGCCAGGAAGCATTTTGCGCTGCCGCTGGTGGGCGATGCCGGGGTGACGCTGACGCTGGTGTCCTCGCATCTGGACAACCGGCGCGCGCCTTCGGCGTGGACCGCGGCGGCGGTGGCCTCGCGCGGGCCGTGGCGGGAGGTGGTGGCCGAGGTGACGGCGCCGGGCAATGCGCAGCGGCCGTCGGATGCGCAGGCGATCGGCGCGGTGCAGCGTTCGGCCACGGCGGCGACGATCGTGGTGGGGGCGGCCGGCGGGTTGCCGGGCGAGTTGCACAAATTATGGGATGCGACGGCGCCGGGCGGGTATCATCTCGAATACGGCTATTCCTGCATGGGCTACGAGATCGCCGGGGCGCTCGGGGTGAAGATGGCCGCGCCCGAGCGCGATGTGGTGGTGATGCTGGGCGATGGGTCCTGGCTGATGATGAACAGCGAGATCGCGACCTCGGTGATGCTCGGGCTGAAGCTGACGGTGGTGCTGCTCGACAATGGCGGGTTTGGCTGCATCGAGCGGTTGCAGCGCGGGGCGGGCGGGGCGAGTTTCAACAATCTTCTGGCCACTGCGCGGCACCAGGAATTGCCGCGGTTCGATTTCGCGGCGCAGGCGGTGGGGCTGGGCGCGATCGGGGTGCATGTGGCGGGGATTGCCGAGTTGGAGCAGGCGCTGGCGGTGGCCAAGACCGTGGAACGGACGATGGTGATCGTGCTCGACACGGACCCTGCGATCAGCACGGCGGCGGGGGGGCATTGGTGGGATGTCGGGATTCCGGAGGTTTCGGGCCGCGCCGCGGTTCGGGCGGCGCGTGAAGACTACGAGACGGCGCGGCGCGCGCAACGGCTGGGAGAATGACGATGCGCGTGAAGCTCGGGATCAACCCGATCGGCTGGTCGAACGACGATCTGCGGGATCTGGGAGGCGAGACGCCGCTTGAGACCTGTCTCGCGGAGACGAAACTGGCGGGGTATGACGGGATCGAACTGGGGCATAAATTTCCGCGTGACGCGGCGGTGCTGCGGCCGATCCTGGATTTGCAGGGGCTGGCGCTGGTGTCGGGGTGGTATTCGACGGCGTTGCTGACGCGCGATGCCGAGGCCGAGATCGCGGCGATGCAGCCGCATCTGGCGCTGCTCAAGGCGATGGGCTGCGGGGTGCTGATCGCGGCGGAATGTTCCAACACGGTGCATGGCAACCGGGCGGTGCCGCTCGCGGATCGCCCGGTGCTGGGGGCGGGGGAGTGGGCGGCGTTCGGCCGGCGGATGACGCGGGTGGGCGATGCGGTGGCCGCGGCGGGGCTGGAGTTGGTGTATCATCACCATATGGGCACGGTCGTGCAGAGCGAGGCCGAGATCGACGCGTTGATGGCAGCGAGCGGGGCTTCGGTGCGGCTGCTGCTGGATACGGGCCATGCGACGTTTGGCGGCGCCGATCCGGTGGCGCTGGCGCGGCGCTATCGCGGGCGGATCGGGCATGTGCATTGCAAGGATATCCGGCGCGATGTGATGGAACGGGTGTGGGCGGAGCGGATGAGCTTTCTCGACGGCGTGGTGGCGGGTGTGTTCACCGTGCCCGGCGACGGGATGGTGGATTTTCCGGCGGTGCTGGCGGAGTTGCCGGGGTATGACCGGTGGCTGGTGGTCGAGGCGGAGCAGGACCCGGCGGTGGCCAATCCGTTGCACTATGCCCGGATGGGGCGGGCGTATCTGAGCCGGATCATCGCGCCGTGAAGGATGCGGATGGGATCGCCGCCGATCTGCTGGCGCTGGCCGGGGTGCCGGTGGGGCGGTTGTCGATCGAGGGGGCGGAACCGGTGCTGGGATCCTCGTTCCGGGTCGATGCCGCGGCGGCGGCGGCGATCGGGGCGAGCGGGGTGGCGGCGGCGGCCATTCATGCGGCGCGGGGCGGCGGGGCGCAGGATGTTGCGATTGCGCTGCGCCATGCGGCGGCAGAGTTCCGCTCGGAGCACCATGCCAGGGACGCAGCGGTGCCGGCGGGGGAGATGTGGGATCCGATCGCGGGGCTGTACCCGACCGGCGATGGCGGGCATGTGCGGCTGCACACCAATTTTCCGCATCATCGGGACGGTATCGTGGCGCTGCTCGGCTGCGGCAACAGCCGGGAGGCGGTGGGGCGGGCGTTGTTGAACCGGCAGGCCGAGGCGTTCGAGACAGCGGCGACGGCGCGGGGGATGTGTGTGGCGGCGTTGCGCAGTTTCGCGCAATGGGATGCCCATCCGCATGCCGCGGTGCTGCCCGATGCGCCGCTGGCGATCACGCGGATCGGCCGGGCGCCGCGCCGGGCGCTGCCGCCGGCCGCGGCGCGGCCGTTGCAGGGGGTGCGCGTGCTGGAATTGGCCCGCGTTCTCGCGGGGCCGGTGGCGGGGCGGACATTGGCGGCCCATGGGGCGGAGGTGTTGCACATCACCGGGCCGGGGGTGCCCAACCTGCCGCGCCTGATCATCGATACCGGGCGGGGCAAGCGGGCGGCGGCGCTTGATCTCAACGACGCCTCGGGTCGGGCGCGGCTGGCGGAACTGGCCGTTGGGGCGGATGTGTTCCTGCAATCCTATCGCAGCGGGGCGCTGGCGGCGCGGGGCTTCGGGCCGGAGGACCTGGCCGCGCGCAATCCGGGCATCGTGGTCGGCGCAGTGTCGGCCTATGGCGAGACCGGGCCGTGGGGCGGCAAGCGCGGGTTCGATTCATTGGTGCAGACCGCGACGGGGTTCAACGATGCCGAGGCGGCGGCCTGCGGGGAGGCGCTGCCGCGGCCCCTGCCCTGCCAGGCGCTCGATCATGCGTCGGGCACTCTGCTGGCGCTTGGCATCGCTGCGGCGCTGCTGCGGCGACACGAGGAGGGCGGCAGTTGGAACGTGACGGTTTCGCTCGCCGCGACTGCCAAATGGCTGCGCAATCTTGGGCGGGTGGCGGATGGGTTCAGGGCGGCGCCGGCGGGCGATGTGTCGGACCTGCTGGAGACGCAGGGCAGCGTGACCGCGGTGCGTCATGCGGCGCGGCTTTCGGCGACGCCGGCGTTCTGGTCGCATCCTGCCGAATTGATCGGCACGTCCCCGGCGGAATGGATGGCCTCGCAGGGATGAGGGACCCGCGCCGACATCGGCACCGAGGCACGCGGGGCGCGACGATATAGCGCCTCTCCAGGGTCCATTTGTTTACCAAAACCCTGCACATCTGGATCAGCGATAGCGCCCCACGCCGTATTGGGTTACAGACGCTGTCCCATGTTGATTCCGTTTTCGACCGAAGATCTCAGCCGCGTATTCGATTCGCGGGCCCTCACACGCGGGCGTTCACTCGTCCTGCTCGGCTCCGTCGAAGTGACTCTCGACGACGCCTCCATTGGTGTGACCGTCGAACATATCGGCCAGACCCACACCGCCACCATCAAACCGACCTCGCTGGGCCATCGCCTGGTCTTCATCAACACATGCAGTTGCGGCCAGTCCGGCTGCGCCCACATGGCCGCCGGTGCGCTCGCAGCCCTCGACCGGTTTCCCGTGCTGCGCAAAGCCCAGCCCAAA
>CANFKS010000072.1 GCA_947447625.1 Rhodospirillales bacterium
CGGCGTTGACCGGCATGTCGAACATGATGGTGAAGCCGTGGTTGCCGTCACCCATGGCGTGGGCTGCGAGGTCGGGGCGGGGGGTGTTGGCGATGGAGGAGCCGATGACGCGTTCGTCGAGGGCGGCGCGGACAGAGAGGCGCCGGGCGGGTTCGGCGGCGCAATAGGCCCAGCCCTGTGCCTGGCGCTCGGAAATCTGCTCGATGTAGCCCGCGATGATCACTGCGGCGCGCCGTTTTTTGGGATGTCCGACCCGGTTCTGCGCTGTGACGACGGGGGCGATGGGTTGGGTTGGTTCAAAGGTCAATCATCCGGAAATCGGGGTGAGTTCAGTGTTTGCGAGACTGGGTGGGGCGAGACTGGGCGGGGCGAGACTGGGCGGGGCGAGACTGGGCGGGGCGAGACCGGGCGGGGCGAGTCGCGGTGGGGCTGCTTGGGGTGG
This sequence comes from Rhodospirillales bacterium, assembly GCA_947447625.1. GTDB lineage: Bacteria > Pseudomonadota > Alphaproteobacteria > Acetobacterales > Acetobacteraceae > CAIYPH01. The sequence goes on from CANFKS010000072.1 coordinate 443, forward strand.
GGCTGCTTGGAGTGGGGACGGGGACGGGCGGCGGGGGGCGGTCGTCGTAGACTTCGCGATAGAGGTCGACCATGATTGTCCGGGACGGGGCCTGGACGATGCCAGCGGAGAGGCGGTCCCAGATGCCGTCCTCGGTGCAGGCGCGGCGGATGGTTTCAGCCAGCGCGCGGCTGTCGCCGACGGCGAAGAGCAGACCGTCCTCGTCGTGGCGGATGCGTTCCTTGGGGCCGCCGATATCGGAGGCGATCACCGGGCGGGCGAACATCCAGGCCTCGGAGATGACGAGGCCGAAGATTTCCCACCAGGTGGAGGGGACCAGGCACCAGTCGATCCGGCGCATGCGCTGGGGCAGTTCGTCGACATGGTAGGCGCCGTTGAAGAAGACGATCTGCTCGGTGTAGGGGCGCTGTTTTTCGGCGGCGAGGAAGCCGTCGATTTCCGTGCGGCGTTCCTCGCTGGCGTAGCGCAGATTGTCGCCGTTGATTTCGACGATGAAGTCGGTGAAGCCCTCGGCGCGGAGCTGTTCGACGGCGCGCAGGATGAGCCAAACGCCCTTGTTGTCGACCATCTGGCCGAAGAAGCCGAAGCGGTTGCGCTTTTCGCGGCTGTCCTGCAGGCCGGCGCCGCCGGAGTAGTCGCGCTGGCCGTTGGTGACATGGCGGATCTTGTCGCGCGGCAGGCCCCAGGTGACGAAATGCTCGATCATAAAGCGGCTGGGGCAGGTGAAGACATCGACCGCGCCGAGGTGCCGTTTCATCCACATTTCGCGCATGAAGAAGAAGTCGGGGCCGAGTTCGGGGAAGCATTGGTGGCAGCGCATGTTGGAGGCGCGGGTGCACAGCGCGTTGTCGTGGCGGCGCAGCATATGGCCGTTGGCGTGGCAGATGGTGAGGAATTCGTGAAAGGTGAAGACGATTTTGGCGTGCGGCAGGACGCGGCGGGTGATGGTGAGGAGGTTTATGCCGAAGAGCAGGAAATGGTGGAAATGCACCACGTCGGGCTGCACGGTTGCGAGGAATTCGGCGAAGCTGTCGATCAGCAGGGGGTTGGTGGCCTTGTGCCACAGGTAGTCGTAGTCGCGGCTGAGGAAGAGGTATTCGTTGGGGCGGTTGTCGAAGCCGGTGATGCGGGCGCCGGATTTGTAGAGGGCGGCGAAGCGCGGCTCGATGGCGGCGAGCAGGACGGGTTCAACGCCCGGCTCGGCTTGCAGGCCTTCGAACAATTCGTAGCAGATCTGTTGCGCGCCGCCGCGCACCAGTTCGGGATGGAACAGGCTGAGCAGAAGCACTTTCATTGCTCAGAAATCCTCAAGGGCGATGTCGGCGGGCCCACCTTCTGCCATAAGTGCGCCTTCGGTCCGGGCGCCTGGGGTGAAGGCGGGGTGGGTGGGGGCGGGGCCGAGCAGGCCGTTGGTCACGAAATCGTTCCAGCGGCGGGAGAACAGCCAGCGGTTGACCGATGAGCCGCCCTCGTGCGGCGGCAGGCGGGTGGAGCCTTTGCCTTCGAGGTGCCAGAGGCGGATGTCCTGGAGCCAGGCGGGGGTGCCGCGTTCGAGGCTTTTGAGGCAGAGGTCGGCGTCTTCGTAGTGGCCGAAGACGAAATCCTCGGTGAAGCCGCCGAGGCGTTCGAACCAGGCGCGCTCGGAGGAGATGAAAGCACCGGTGACGGCGGGGACGGGGCGGGCGCGGACGAAACCAGTGCCGTCCGGGGGGGCGCCTTTGCCGTAATGTTCGACGCGGAGCAGGCAGCGCTGGCTGAACACGGTGTCGACCACGCAGAGTGCGGTGTCGGCCTCGAAATACATGCCGCCATGCATCAGCGAGCCGTCGTCGTAATACAGGGGCGTGCCGAAGAGGCGGGTGCCGGGGCCGCCGCTGTCGATCAAAGCGCTGTGGGTGGCGGCCCAGTCCTTGTCGCGGGGGAAGACATCGGGGTTGACGTTCATGACGCGGTTGGAGCGCATGGCGGAGAGGGCGGCGTTGTTGGCGGCGCCGAAGCCGGCGTTGCCGGGCAGGATCATGACGGACTGGTTGATGCCGTAGACGGTGCTGCCGATTTTAGCCTCGCGCAGCAGGGTTTCGCCGAGTTCGGGGCTGTTGGAGACGTAGATGAATTCGTAGTCCTCGATGCCGGGCAGGCCGGAATAGAGCGCGTTCTGGACGTGGAGGTATTCGGCTTTGCCGTAGAGGGCGACGACGATGGAGCCTTTGTAGGAGCGCGTGCGCTCGCCGAACCGCTCGGTGTAGGGGGTGGCGACGAGGCGGCGGGTGATGGCGCGGTTGAAGGCGATGATCTGGTCACCGACACCGCCATCCATGGCGGCGATGCGTTCGACGCCGGGGTTGCCGTGGAACTCCGATTCGGCGAGGCAGGTAAGCAGCGTGTTGCGCAGTTCGGTCTCGGTCATCGCGATGCATTTGACCTCGGCCTGCATCTGGGCGCCGTTTTCGAGCCAGGCCTGGACAACACAGAGGCCGGCGTTGGCGAGCGGTTCGTCGGAATACAGGAAGCCGATGTAGCCGAAGCGGTGAACGATCGGCTTGTTCAGCGCGTTTTCGACATCTCTGCGCCTGATGCGGAGCAGGGTGGTCGGGTCGAGCGAGACGCGCCACTGGGTGGTGCCGATGCGCAGCAGTTTGAGCGGGGCGGAACTGTCATCGATCCAGCCGATGACCATGATGGCGCCGGTGGAGGTGACGATGAGGGCTTCGACGATGAAGGGGATTTCGGTGGTGGGGCCGATTTCGGTGGCGGCGATGGCGGCGGGTCGAAGGATGCGGTTGCGGGGTTCGGCGGGGGTGCCCGGCACGCTGCGGCCTTCGCCGAAGCCGTGGACCATGTAGTGGTGATAGCCCGAGGGGAATTCGCCGTAGGCGACCGAGGTGGCGACATCGGGGTTGAGGCTGAGGTAGCCGCGTTCGTCGAAACTGGCCTTGTCGATCATCGCCGCGCCGTCGGCGAGGCGCCATTGGACCTCAGGCGGGGCATGTCCTCCGGCAGGCCCGTCCTTGGCCGGGGCACCTGCCATTTCAGCCAGGATATCCGCGACTTCGTCACTCATGCGTCACTCTCGGCGTGCTCTGCGATCGAACGATGGGCGGGTTGCATGCTACGGGCGGCCAACGATCATGGGCATGGCGGACAGGGCAACACGGAATTTCAAAGGAGTAGCGACCTCAGGCGGGGGCATGATCCTCGAACAGATTGAAGCCGGCATAGGGCAGGCGGCCCTCGCGGAAGCCGGCGATTTCGTAATGATGCTGGGCGGAATTATAGATTTTTCTGGCAATCGCTTCGCCGACATCGGGGTGGGCTTCGATGTACCACACAGGGTCAACCACGATGTTGCGCGGCATGCGGTGTTCGAAATAGCCAAACCTGGCGTAGTGATGCGCGGCGTTGGAGACGGAGCCTGCGGTGACGGCCTCGCGGATGTCGGGATAGGTTGCGAAGTACCAGTCCTCGTCGACCGGCACGTCAACCAGGCGGCGGGCCATCAGCTCGAAGAACAGGAACTGGTCGACCGCGATATAGCCGGTCCGCGTGGACGGCACGACCGTTTTGCGGCCAAGCAGGGAGCCGTAGACGGGCAGTTGCAGGCTTTGCCCCGGGGTTTCTTTGGCAGCAGACATTGTGATCCAGCGCTCCGTCTCGTTGTAAATTATCGTATCTTTGCGGGAGGTCGCATGGTGCGCAGCCCGCATTGTCAAATTAGGTCTTTTTAACGATATTATCTGACGTTTTAACACAATTCCGGTGGCTTGCCAGCATTCAATCCGTGAGGTAACGCATTTGTTGCCGGGCGGCGGCGGGCGTGGTGAACTGGCTGCGCATACGCAGGATGGAGCCCCGCATGACCCGACCGACCCGCTGGTTCGACGATATTCGCGCCGGCGATGTGAGCGAATTCGGTGACCACGAGATGACCGAAGCGGAGGTCAGGACCTTCGCCACGGCATTTGACCCGCAGCCGTTCCATATCGACCCTGTGGCGGCGCAGGAGAGTATTTTCGGCGGGTTGATCGCGAGCGGGTGGCACACCGGGTCAGTGGTGATGCGGATGATGGTCGATCATTATCTGTCGCCGGAGAGCAGCATGGGCTCGCCCGGGATCGACGAATTGCGCTGGATCGTGCCGGTGCGCCCGGGCGATCGGATCCGGGTGCGGATCACGGTGCTGAGCGCGGTGGCATCGCGCAGCAAGCCGGATCGGGGGATCGTGCATTCGCTCACCGAAGTGTTGAACCAGAAGGACCAGGTGGTGATGACGCTGAAGGGGATGGGGATGATCCGGCGCCGGCCGGCGGGGGGTTAGGCGATGTGGGCCGATAGGGAGGGGCTGCTGGTGGAGGGGAGGGTCATCCGCGGTGATCCATGGCGAGGCGTGCGGCGCGGATCATGCGGGGACCGCGGGCGACGGTGAGGCCGGTTTCGAGGGCGGCGAGGCCGGTGGCGAGGGTCGGCGTCGGGGGGAGTTTGCGCAGTTCGGTGGCGATGTGGGCGGCGAGCGTGCGCAGGCCGATCATCAGGGCTTGTTCGGTGTGGCCGCGGTCGAGGCCGGCGGCGATCTGGTGGGCGGCGTAGTCGAGCAGCGCGGAAAGGCCGAGGAGGTGGCCGATGGGGGCGGCGGTTTCGGTGGGGGCGTCGGCGGGCAGGGCGGCTGCGAGGGCGTGGATCATGTGCGCGATGGTGCCGGCGGTGCCGGAGGTGCCGACGGCGTCTTCGGCGTCTCGGAAGGGCAGGGCCATCCGCTCATAGGCTTCGCCTTCGGGGCCGAGCAGGGCCTCGGCCGGGACTTCGACGCCGTCGAGGCGCAGGCCGCAATGCCCGGCGGGATGCAGCGCCGGGTAGTCGGCGGCCGGGATGCGGGTGAGGCCCCGGGTGGTGTCGGGGACGAGGAGGCAGGCGTAGCGCTTGCGCCCGGCGGTCTCTTCGGTGATGGCGAGGACGATGAAGAGATCGGCGATGGGGCCGTTGGTGAGGAAGGATTTTTCGCCGTCGATGCGCCAGCCCATGGCGGTTTTGATGGCGCGGGTGGTGAGCAGCTTGGGGTGCGCGCCCACGCGAGGTTCGGAGATGGCGATGGCGGCGGTGGAGGTGCCGGCGGCGATGCGGGGCAGCCAGGCCTGCTGTTGCGCCGGGGTGGCGAAGCCTGCGAGGAAATGGCGCGGGATCATCTGATGGGCGGCCCAGACGGTGCCGAGTCCAGGGCTGCCGCCGCCGGCGATGAGGGCGCGTTCGGCGGCGGCGATGCTGGAGAGGGGGGCGCCGTCGCCGCCATGGGCGAGGGGCAGGCCGATGCGGAACAGACCGGCTTCGGCCATCGCAGCCCAAACGTCAGGCGGCACACTGGCGCCGAGGCTGCGCCCGGCGATATGGCTGCGGGCGAAGGCGAGGCAGAGGTTTTCTGGTTCGCTCACTGAGCCGGTTCCTTCCTTGAGTGCCGGTTCGTGGGATGTGATGGCCTCATGGGGGGATGTTTTTCGATCTCCGCCTTCGTCAGATCCTGGCGCGGCCATTAGTTTTTCATCGTGCCCGGGTTGGTCGCAAGCAGCAAGCACGGCCGGTGGCGGTTGCGGCGCGCAGGGGCGGGGCGGTAGGGTGCGGCTCAAACCCGCAGGAACCGCCGCTTTGTCCGCTCATATTCTGATTGTCGATGGTGCTCCTTCCGCTTCGCAAGACCTGCTGGTCGCCAGCGGGGGGCGCCGGCATGGGCCGAATTACGGGGCCGCGCTGGCCTCCCAGGCGCGGGACAGCGTGGGCGATGTCAGGACCTATGTGCTGGGTGCGGCGGATGGGGAGAGCCTGCCGCAGGGGATGGCGCTGTCGGATTTCGATGGAATTGCGTGGACCGGTTCGCCGCTCAATGCGTATCACGACACGCCCGAGGTCACGCGGCAGATCGAATTCGCGCGCACGGCCTTTGCCTCGGGGGTGCCGTGTTTCGGCAGTTGCTGGGGGTTGCAGGTGATGATGGTGGCGCTGGGGGGCACGGTGCGGCTCAATCCGCGCGGCGCCGAGATGGGGGTGGCGCGGTCGATCCTGTTGACCGACGCGGGGCGGGCGCATCCGATGTATGCCGGCAAGCCCGCCGTGTTCGATGCGCTGTGCGTGCACCAGGACGAGGTGGATAGCCTGCCGGACGGGGCGATCCGGCTGGCGGGCAATGGGGTCAGCGATGTGCAGGCGGTCAGTTTGCATGAGGGCGACCGCTCGTTCTGGGGGGTGCAGTATCACCCGGAGTATGACCTGTTGCAGATCGCGGCGATGTTCAGGCGCAGCGCCAGGCGGCTGGTTGATCGCGGGTTGTTGGCGGATATGCCGACGGCGGAGCGTTTCGCGGACGAGTTGCGGGCGCTGCATGACGATCCGTCGCGCAAGGATATCGCCTGGCGCTACGGGATCAGCGCCGACATCATCGAGCCGGACCGGCATCGGGTGGAGTTCGCCAACTGGCTCAAGACGGAGGTCGCGCCGCGGATGAAGGCGGCGTGAGCCGGGATTTCGACGCGATCATCATCGGCGCCGGTGCTGCGGGGCTGATGTGTGCCATGACGGCCGGCGCGCGCGGGCGGCGCGTGCTGCTGCTCGATCATGCGGATGCGCCGGGCAAGAAGATCCTGATTTCGGGCGGCGGGCGGTGTAATTTCACGAATATCGAGGCGGCGGCGGATCGGTTCATTTCGGCCAATCCGCATTTCGCGCGGGCGGCGCTGGCGCGGTATACGCAGCATGATTTTCTCGGGCTGGTGGCCAAGCACGGGATCGCCTGGCACGAGAAGACGCTGGGGCAGTTGTTTTGCGACGGGTCGGCGCGGGAGATTCTGCGCATGCTGCTCGACGAATGCGCCGCGGGCGGGGTGGATGTGCGGACCGGGCATCGGGTGAGCGATGTGTCGCGGGGGGACGGGTTTCGGGTCGAGACCGACCATGGCGGGTTCACTGCGCCGGCGCTGGTGTTGGCGAGCGGGGGTTTGTCGATCCCGAAAATGGGGGCGACCGGGTTTGCCCATGATGTGGCGGCGCGTTTTGGGTTGCCGATCGTGCCGCCGCGGCCGGGGTTGGTGCCGTTGATTTTCGCAGGGGAGGATCTGGCGTTGATGCAGCCGCTGGCCGGGGTGGCGCTCGATGTGCGGGCCCAGGCCGGGCGGGCGCGGTTCGATGAGGCGGCGTTGTTCACCCATCGCGGGATGTCGGGGCCGGCGATATTGCAGATCTCGTCGTACTGGCAGGCCGGCGGCGCCATCACGCTCGATTTGCTGCCGGATGCGGATGCCGGGGCGCTGCTGATCGGGCGCAAGGCGGCGCGGCCCAATGCGGCGTTGCGCACGGTGCTGGCGGAGATGCTGCCGCAGCGCCTGGCCCAGGCGTGGGCGGCACGGGTGGCGGACGAGAAGATCGGGCAGATGACGGACAAGGCGCTGACTGCGATCGCCACGCAGATCAAGGCGTGGCACCTGCTGCCGAGCGGGACGGAAGGGTATGCCAAGGCGGAGGTGACGCTCGGCGGCATCGACACTGCGGCGCTGTCGCAGCGCACGATGGAGGCCAAGTCGGTGCCGGGGTTGTTCGTGATCGGCGAGGCCGTCGATGTGACGGGCTGGCTTGGGGGGTATAATTTCCAGTGGGCCTGGTCGAGCGGGTGGTGCGCCGGGCAGACGGTCTGACTTACGCGAAGGCGAGGAGCACGACGCCGCCGCCGATCAATGCGATGGCGCCGATATGCGCCCAGCCCAGGACTTCGCCGAAGACGAAATGCCCGATCAGGGCGGCGGCGATGTAGCTGATGGCGGTGCTGGGCAGGGCGACCGACATCGGGATTTTGCGGAGCGCCACGATATAAAGAATCGCCGCGCCGCCGTAGAGACCGAGGCCGGCGATGGTGCGCCAGTCCAGCAACTGGGCGAGGAATGCGGCCTGCCCCGCGCCGGCCTTGAGCAGGGTCTGCCCGGCCATCGAGGTCGCGATCGCTGCGCACAGAACAATCCAGTGCAGGCTCATCCGACATCCGATCGGTTGGTGGCTTCGGTCGAGCGCGCAAGGCTGCGGACCGTGCCTTGCGGCTTGCCGTTGGCGGAGAGGAAGGTGCGTCCGATATATTCGCCCATCACGCCCAGTATCATCGATTGCACGCCGGAGACCAGCAGGATCACCGTCATCGTCGAGGCCCAGCCCGATGGCGTGTCCCGCCGCGAGAAGGCTTCGGCCAGGGTGAACACCACGCCGAGCGCGCCCAGCACGGCCATCGCCATGCCCATCAGCATGGCGAAGCGCAGGGGGGCGAGGGAGAAGGAGGTGGCGAGGTTGAGCCACAGGCGGATCAGGCGGCGCATGGTGTAGTTCGAACGGCCCTCGGCGCGCGGCAGATGCATCACCTCGATGCTGTCGATGCGCTGGGTGATCTGCATGATGAGGCCGTCGATATAGGGGTAGGGGCCGCGATAGCGGGTCACGAGGCGGACCACGGCGGCGGACATGCAGCGGAAGGAGGAGAGGTAGAGGCCGGGCGGCTTGTCGAGCAGCCAGTCCGCCACCTTGTTGGCAAAGCGGCTGCCGAGGTTGCGCCAGGCAGCGTGTTTTTTCTCGGCATAGCGGGTGTAGACCACATCCCAGGTGCCGGCGCGGGCGTGATCGTAGAGGCGGACGACTTCCTCGGGCGGGTTCTGCAGGTCGTCATCCATCGTGATGACGTAGCGGCCGCGGATCTGACGCAGCCCGGTCATCACCGCGTTGTGTTCGCCGTAGTTGCGCATGTGTTCGATGTAGGTGACCGGGATCGACGCGGTGCGGACGATTTCGGCGCAGATCTCGGCGGAATTGTCAGGGCTGCCGTCATTGACCAGGATGACTTCGAGGCCGCCTTCGGGTTGCAGGTTGGACAGCGCCTCGACCAGGGCGCCCACGGTGGCGGCGCCGCGATAGACCGGCACGACGATCGACAGGCCGAACAGGGCGGCGGGCGGTGCTTCGGCGAGGCTCGCGGGCATGGTGTCATCCTCGGATGGCATGGGGTCGGTCATCACGGCGGCCCCGGGCTTGTGGCAATCACCAGGACCGAGCCGCCGAAGGGCAGCGCCGGCAGATGGCTTTCAACCCGTGTGATGCCATGCAGCGTGGCATCGAGCCATGGCGAAAACGCGGCGACGTCGGACGCGGCGTCGTCATCGGTGGCGAGCAGTTTGCGCTGCAGGAGCATCAGGGGGAACAGCAGGCTGTTCCAGTAGCGGGTTCGCACCGGTGCGAAACCGGCCTGGTGCAGCAGGGCGCGGGCGGTGGCGGCCGAGAAGCGACGGGTGTTGTGGACGCGGCGGTCATGGGTGGACATCAGCCACTGGTAGGCGGGCAGGTTGAGCACCAGGCGGCCGCCGGGTTGCAGAACGCGGCGGATTTCGGCGAGTGCCACAGCAGGGTCAACCGCGGCGTGGCACAGCACATCGGCGCTCACCACGGCCGCGAAGGTCGCGCTGGCGTAGGGCATGGCGTTGATGCTGCCACGGGTGATGGCGGCGCCCGATTTGCGGGCAGCCAGGGCGGCGGCGGCGGCGTTGAATTCGAGGCCGTGGCGCGCTTCATGCCGGGCCAGCCGGGCGAGCAGGCCGCCGGTGCCGCAGCCGGCGTCCAGGATCGGGCCGCGCACGCCGTCAAGTGCGGCAGCGAGGCGGGTGTGCAGCGCGCGATACCACCACATGCGGCTCTCGGCTTGATCCATCAGGGCATATTCGGCAGCGTCCATGCCGCGTTCTGCCACAGCATGCGGGACAACAACATGGCGGACATTCGCTGCACGCATCAGCATAGGGCACGATTTGGTCACAACCCATGAGCATGATGCAGGTGTCATTCCTGCGAGGCCCGCATGTCCGCCGTCGTTGTTCCGCTCCGGGTTCCTCGTGTGCTCGGCGATACCGCCGCCGAGACGGTGCGCGGGATCGTGCTGATTACCGCAACCTACGCCGTGATGGCGCTGGGCGATGTCGCGGTGAAATTCGCGCTGCCGATGACGGGGCTGGCGGCGGCGATCCTGTTTCGCGGGGTGGTGGGCTCGGCCAGTGTTGCGGGGATTGCGGCGCTCAACGGCCGGGCCGGGCTGGCGCGGCTGCGGCCGAACCGGACCGGGGCGGTGGTGCTGCGCAGCCTGTTGCAGGTTGTGGTCGGGATTTCGTGGTTTGCGGCGTGGCAGTCGATGACGCTGGCCGATTCGTATGCGGTCGGCTTCACCACGCCGCTGCTGGCGACGCTGTTTGCGGTGGTGCTGATCGGCGAGAAGCTTGACCGGCGGCGGCTGGTCGCCACCGTGCTGGGGTTCATCGGCGTGCTTATCATGCTGCGGCCCGAGGGGGATTTGTGGAGCCCGGCGCTCGGGCTGCTGTTGTTCGGCGTAACCTGCTCGGCGTTCGCGCGGCTGATGACGCGGCAGTTGGCAACCACGGAAACGCCGGAATGCCTGGCATTTTCGCTGTTGTTTGCCCATATCGGGGCGGGGCTGGTGATGCTGGTGTGGATCCCTTTCGTTGGGCTGCCATGGCCGGCCCTCGCCGCGCTGGTGTTGCTGGGCGTGTGCAGCGGCGTGTCGCAGATGATGGTGGCGCGGGCCTATGCGCTGGCGCCGGTGTCGGCTCTGGCGCCGTTCGATTATTCCTCGATGCTGTGGGCGGTGGGGTTCGGCTGGCTCGTGTTCGGGGAAACGCCGCATCTCGCAGCGATGCAGGGGGCTGTGGTGATTGCCGCGGCGGGGCTCTATTCTCTCTACGGCGAGCAAAGCCGCCACCGCAGGGAGAAGAACGCCGCATGAGTTTCTATACCGAAGCCGAACCCGTCCGCGGCGCTGTGCTGGCGGCCGCGCCGGGTATCCGCCGGATCGTTGCGCCCAACCCGGGCGGGTTCACCTATTGGGGGACCAACACGTATCTCATCGAGGACGAGGGCGGCACCGCGGTGCTGGATCCGGGGCCCGACAGTGCCGACCACCTCGCCGCCATCATGGCTGCGACCGGCGGGCGCGTCAGCCGCATCATCGTCAGCCACACGCATCCCGATCACATCGACGGGCTTCCGGCGTTGCAGGCCGCCACCGGGGCGAAAACCTACGGCTACAAGGCCTCCGCCACCCCCAATTTCACTCCCGACATCGCCCTCGACGAGGGCGACAGCGTCGCCGGCTGGACCGCGCTCTACACGCCGGGCCATGCGGCGGACCATCTCTGCTTCGCCCGCGACGGGCTGGTGTTCTCGGCCGATCACATCATGGGCTGGTCGACCTCGGTGGTCTCGCCGCCGCAGGGCAGCATGACGCAGTATTTCGCATCGCTGCGCCGCATGCTCGGCCGTGACGACCGCATCTATCTGCCCGGCCACGGCCCCGCCGTGACGGACCCGCGGGCCCACGGCACGTTTCTGCTCAATCACCGCCTGCAACGCGAAACCGCCATTGCCGCTGCGCTCGCGACGGGCCCGCAGACGCCGAGCGAGCTTGTTCTGGCCCTCTATCTCGACCTCAAGCCGGCGCTGCGCCCCGCGGCCGAACGCTCCGTGCTCGCCCATCTCGAAAAACTGCGCGACGACGGCGTGGCCCGGCTCGATGGCGGTGTCTGGACCGCTTCCTAGTTCGCGCGGCCTGCTCTAGCATCGGGGCGTCCCCAAGGGAGGCCCCGATGCAACAGCGCGCGACCGGCAATTATCGCAACGATACCCTCGTCCTCGGCTTCTCCGATCTCGACCGCCTGCGCCACGAGCGACCTCTGGTCTTGTCCGCGGGGCGCGGGGTGTTCGTGATGGACGAACGCGGGCGGGATTATATCGAGGCGGTCTCCTCGTTCTACTGTGTCGCCCTCGGCTATTCGGAGGAGGAGTTGATCGAGGCCGCGATGCGCCAGATGCGCGCCTTGCCGATGTATCCGTCCGGCGCCCACCGCACCGTGCCCGTCGTGCTCGAACTCGCGGATAAGCTCGCCGCCCTCGCGCCAATCCCCAATGCCCGCGTCGCCTTCGCCACCACCGGGTCCGAAGCGAACGACAACCTCATCAAATTCATGTGGTACGGCAACGGCCACACCGGCCGCAAACAGCGGCGCAAAATCATCTCCCGGACCGGCAGCTATCACGGCTCCACCATCCTCACCTCGGGCCTCGGCGGCAGCGCCGCGCTGCGCGACAGCTTCGGCCTGCCCCTTGAGGACCACATCCATGTCAGCCAGCCCGCCTGGCCGATGGCCGCCGAACCCGGCGAAACCGAGGCCGGCTACACCGAACGCCTCGCCCGCGAATTGCGCGACGCCATCGAGGCCGCCGGACCCGACACCATCGGCGCCATGATCGCCGAACCGATGTCCGTCTCTGCCGGGATGCTGCCGCCGCCCGCGGGCTACTTCGCGGCCATCAAAGCCGTGCTCGACGACTACGGCATCGCCCTTTTCGCCGATGAAGTCGTCACCGGCTTCGGCCGCACCGGCAATATGTGGGGCAGCCAGACCTACGGCATCACGCCGGACTGCATCACCTCGGCCAAAGGCCTCTCCAGCGCCTACCAGCCGATCTCGGCCATCCTGATGTCCCCCGAATTCCACGACCGGATGGTCGAAGGAAGCAAGGCCGATGGCTGGCTCGCCCATTCCGGCACCTACCACGCCCATCCCGTCGCCGCCGCCGTCGCCCTCAAAACCATCGAAATCTTCGAACGCCGCGACATCGTCGGCCATGTCCGCCGCATCATCCCGGCCTGGCGCGCGGCGCTTGACAGCCTCACCGATCACCCCCTCGTCAGCGGCATCCGCCAATCCGGCCTCGCCGGTGCCGTCACCCTACGACGCCCCGGCGATACCGGGACCAATGCCCCCAGCATGAAACCCGGCGGCCTCGGCCGCGCCGCCTACGACGCCGGCATCGAGCACGGCATCCTCACCCGACCGATCGGCGAAAGCCTGGTCATGGCACCCCCCCTCATCATCACCGAACCCGAAATCACCGAACTCACCCGCCGCCTCCGCGCCGCCCTGGACGACACCCTCGCCAACGCGCCGCGCGACTGATCTGGGTTGGGTGCGGGGCGGGGAAGGCAGGCTTTCCCCTCTCTCAGCATTCAGCCCGGTTCGGACGTGCGGTCGCGTTTGGCGAGGGGGACGGAGAATTGGGGTTCGGTGTCCCAGGGGAACATGATCCAGGTGTTTTGGCTCACTTCGGTGATGAAGGTATCCACCAGGGGTTTGCCGGCGGGTTTGGCGTAGACGGTGGCGAAATGGGCTTTGGGGAGGAGGGCGCGCACGAGTTTGGCGGTGGTTCCGGTATCGACGAGGTCATCGATGATGAGGAAGCCTTCGCCGTCGCCGGCGGCGATCGGGGCTTTGATGATTTCGGGTTGGCCGATTTCGGTCCATTCCTTTTCGTCGCGCCCGTAGGTGACGATGGAGACGGTTTCGACGAGGCGGATTTCGAGTTCGCGGGCGATGATGGCGGCCGGGATCAGGCCGCCGCGGGTGATCGCGACGACGCCTTTGTAGGGACCGGATTCGATCAGCCGCCAAGCCAGCGCCCGGGCATCGCGGTGCAGCTGGTCCCAGTTGACGGCGTAGAAGCGCTGGCTCATCAGAACATTCTCCCGCCGTCGTGCACTTTGAGATCGGGGCGCAGCAGGACCACGGCGCCTTCCTCGTCAGGCACGCCGAGGGTCAGCACTTCGCTGATGAAGGGACCGATTTGGCGCGGCGCGAAATTCACCACGGCCATCACCTGGCGGCCGAGGAGCTGGTCCATTTTGTAGTGGACGGTGATTTGCGCGGAGGATCTTTTGATGCCGAGATCGCCGCCGAAATCGATCCACAGCTTGTACGCCGGTTTGCGTGCCTCCGGGAATGGCTGCACGTCCACGACGGTGCCGACACGGATGTCGAGACGGTCGAAGTCATCGATGGTCGCCATGATCATGTCCGGGTTGTTGCAGGCGCTGTTATCGCGTGGTGCAGCCGGGTTGCCAATGGGCGGCGGCGATGCGAGCAATGGGGCCTGTCATAATCCGAGGGCGTGCGATGCGTGATTTCCATTTTCCGGGCCGCAGTCCGGTTCTCTCCACTCGTGGCATGGCCGCGACCTCGATGCCGGGTTCGACCTTGGCAGCGCTCGATGTGCTGCGCGCCGGGGGCAATGCGCTCGATGCAGCAATTGCGGCGGTGGCCGTGCAGTGCGTGATCGAGCCGGCGTCGACCGGAATAGGCGGGGATTGCTTCTGCCTGTATGCGCCGGCGGGATCGAAGAAGGTCTATGCGCTCAACGGCTCGGGGCGGGCGCCGGCCGCGGCCACGATCGACTGGTTCGAGCAGCGCCAGATCAAGACGCTGGAGAACACCTCGGCGCTTTCGGTGACGGTGCCGGGCGCCATTTCGGCATGGGAGACACTGCTCGCCCGCTTCGGCACCAAGGGGCTCGACGAGTTGCTGCAGCCCGCGATCTGGTTTGCCGAGAACGGGCATCCGATCCATCCGCGGGTTGCCAATGACTGGATTTCCAGCATCCCCAAACTGCAGAAGAACGGCACCACGCGCTTCCTGCCCAATGGCGGGGCGCCTGGCGTGGGGGACATGTTCGTGCAGGCCGAACTGGGCGCGACGCTGCGCAAGATCGGCAAGCACGGGTCGAAAGCGTTCTACGAGGGCGAGGTGGCGGCCGATATCGTAGCCACCCTGCGGGCCAAGGGCGGGCTGCATACCGAGGAGGATTTCGCCAACGGGCGCACCGCGGCACAGTTTGTCGAGCCGATTTCGCTCGATTATCGCGGCCGCACGGTGTGGCAGTGCCCGCCGAACGGGCAGGGCATTATCGCGCTGATGATCCTCGGACAACTCGCCACCATCGACCCGGCGAAGCAGGGGCCGCTCAGCGCGGAGCGCCTGCATCGCCACATCGAGGCGGCGCGCCTGGCCTATCGCGACCGCGACGCCTTCCTCGCCGACCCTGGTCAGGCCGATGTGCCGGTGTCGAAGTTGCTCGATCCGGCCTACCACAAGGCGCTGGCCGGCCTGATCCGCGATGACGCGGTGATGACGCTGCCGCCGGCTGGCGAGAGCGCGCACAAGGATACGGTCTATCTCTGCGTGGTCGATAAGGACGGCAATGCCTGCTCGTTCATCAACTCGCTGTTTGAGGGCTTCGGTTCCGGCATCCTGGCCGAGCAGTCCGGCGTGATGCTGCAGAACCGCGGCTTCGGCTTCCGCATCGAGCGCGGTCACCCCAACTGCATCGCGCCGAACAAGCGGCCGATGCACACCATCATCCCCGGCATGGTGACGGACCCGTCGGGCGAGGCGCTGATGCCCTATGGCGTGATGGGCGGACATTTCCAACCGATGGGACACTCGCTGTTCCTGACCAACCACTTCGACTACGGGCTCGACATCCAGCAGGCGATCGATCTGCCGCGCCTCATGCCGCTCAAAGGCAAGGTCCAGGTCGAGCGCGGGATTCCGATGGATGTGGTGGAGAAACTGATCCGCCTGGGCCACAGCCCCGAGGTGATCAACGGCCCGCATGGCGGTGGCCAGGCGATTTACATCGACCGCAAGCGCGGCGTTCTCGTGGGTGGTTCCGACCCCCGCAAGGACGGCCTGGCGCTCGGCTACTGAGGAGCACGCACCATGACCGAACCCTGTGATCTCACCGCCGTCGAAGCCCGCACTCTGATCGGCCGCAAGGAATTGTCGCCGGTCGATCTGCTCGAAAGCTGCATCGGCCGCATCGAAGCGGTTGACCATGCCGTCAACTGCATGGTCGCGCGTGACTACGCGGGCGCTCGCGCCACCGCCAAACAGGCCGAGGCCGCGGTGATGAAGGGCGATAAACTTGGCGCCCTGCACGGCCTGCCCGTCGGCATCAAGGACCTCACGGCGACCAAGGGCCTGCGGACCACCTGGGGCTCGACCATCTTCAAGGACCACGTGCCCGAGGCCGATGGCGGCTTCGTGCGCCGCATTCGCTCCGCCGGCGGCATCATCCTCGGCAAGACCAACACGCCCGAATGGGGCGCCGGCGCCAACACCCGCAATGCGGTCTACGGCGCGACCGGCAATCCGTTCAACCCCGCAAAATCCGCCGCCGGCTCGTCCGGCGGTTCGGCGGTGGCGCTGGCAACCAACATGGTGCCGCTGTGCAGCGGCTCCGACATGGGCGGCAGCCTGCGCAATCCCGCCGGGTTTTGCGGCATCGTCGGTTTCCGCCCGACCCCGGGTGCAGTGCCGTCGGAGAGCCGCGCGCAGGGCTGGTCGGGCCTCGGCGTCGAGGGGCCGATGGGGCGCAATGTTGCGGACACGGCGCTGCTGATGTCGGTGATGGCGTCCGACGACGCGGGTGATCCGCTCGCAACCTCGGTGTTCGGCAAGCAGGTGCGCACGCCCGGCGATTTCTATCCGCAGGCGCCGGTCGATCTCTCCCAGGTCCGCGCGGCCTTTACGCCCGATTTCGGCTTCACGCCGACCGAGAAACACATCCGCGCCGTGTTCGCTGAAAAGACCGCGCTGTTCCGCCATCGCTTCGGCCAGACCGCCGATGCGACGCCGGATTGCTCGGGTGCCAACGAGGCCTTCGAAGTGCTGCGCGCTGTCGGCTACCTCACCATCCAACTCGATCGCTACCGCAACCGGCCGCAGGATATCGGGCCGAACATCCGCGCCAATGTCGAGGAGGGGCTGAAATACAGCGCCGCCGACGTGGCCCGCGCCAACGAGTTGCAGACCCAGATCTACCGCCGCTGGCAGGCCTTCTTCCGTGACCATGACGTGATCATCACGCCGACCATCACGCTTTCGCCGCGCAACTGGAGCGAACTCTATCCGGCCGAGATCGATGGCGTGCCGACGCGGACCTATTTCCATTGGCTCTCGCTCGCCTATGCCGTGACATTGCCGGGCCATCCCGCGGTCAGCCTGCCGGTCGGGCTTGATCACAACGGGATGCCGTTCGGCCTGCAGATCGTCGGCCCGCGTGGCGGCGATGCCTATGTGCTGGCTGTGGCGGCGCAGCTTGAGGCGGCGCTGGCCGGAGATGCCCGCACCGCGCGGCCGCTGCCGGATATCGCCAAGCTGAAGGCCGCCGGGCCGATTTCGGCGATGCCGGGCTTTATCGGCTTCGCCTGATCCGATCAGAGGGGCGCCTCGCCTTGCGAGGGAAGAATGGGTATGGTGCATCGCACCATACCCATTCCTGCCGATGAGGCTCCCATGAAGCGCCGTTCCCTGCTGGCTTGCGCCGCTGTTCTGGCCGCTCCGCGCATTGCGAAAGCGCAGGCCAGGCGGCTTCTCAGGGTGATCCCCGAGGCCGACCTGTCGATGCTCGATCCGGTCTGGACCACAGCGACCAACGCGCGCAACCACGGCTACCTGATCTACGACACGCTGTGGGGCCAGGCGGCGGACTACGCGATGCAACCGCAGATGGTCGGCGGCCACACCATCGAGAATGATGGCCGGCAATGGACCATCACGCTGCGGGACGGCCTGAAGTTCCACGACGGCGAGCCGGTCCGCTCCCGCGATGTGATCCCTTCGATCCGCCGGTTTGCCGCCCGCGATTCCTTCGGCCAGATGCTGATGGACGCCACCGACGAACTCACCGCCGTCGATGACAAAACCTTCCGCTTCCGGCTCAAGCGCCCGTTCCCGTTGCTGCCCAACGCACTCGGCAAAACCGGCACGCCGATGCCCTGCATCATGCCCGAGCGTCACGCGCTCACCGACCCGAGCAAGCAGGTAACGGAAATGGTAGGCTCCGGGCCGTTCCGTTTTCGCGCCGACGAGCGGGTGCCAGGCTCGCGCGTCGTCTATGAGCGGTTCGAGGGCTACATCCCCCGCGCCGACGGCCCCGCCACCTTCACCGCCGGGCCGAAGCGCGCCCATTTCGATCGGGTCGAGTGGCTCACCATTCCGGATTCGCAAACCGCCGCCAATGCGCTGCTCAACGGCGAGGTCGATTACTGGCAATCCCCCACGCCGGACCAACTGCCGATGCTGCGCAAGGGCGGCAAGCTTGAGATCCGGGTGCTCGACCCCGCCGGCGGCATCGGCTGTCTGCGGTTCAACCACCTGTTCCCCCCGTTCAACAACCCCGCCATCCGCCGCGCCTTGCTCGGCGCGATCGACCAGGCCGATTTCATGCAAGCCGCCGTCGGCGATGAACGGGACTTGTGGAAGGACCGGGTCGGCGTGTTCTGCCCTGGCGCGCCGATGGCCAACGAGGCCGGTATCGAGGTGCTGACGGGCAAGCGGGACCTCGATGCGGTCAAGCGCGATCTCGCTGCTGCGGGCTACAAGGGGGAACCGATCGTGATGCTCGGCGCGTCCGATTATCCCAGCACCAATGCGCTCGCCTTGGTTGCGGCCGATGTGTTCCGCCGGGTCGGCATCACCGTTGATTTCCAGGCGATCGACTGGGGCACCGTCGTGCAGCGCCGCGCCAGCAAAAAGCTGCCCGCCGAGGGCGGCTGGCACATCTATTTCACGTATCTCAACGGCACCAACAACTTCGACCCCGCCGCCCAGCTCGGCATCCGCGGCAATGGTGACAAGGCCTGGTTTGGCTGGCCCGATATGCCCCGCATGGAGGCGTTGCGCGCCGAATGGTTCGCCGCTGCCGATCTCGCCACCCAGCGCCGCGTCTGCGAGGACCTGCAACGCCAGTTCTGGGTCGACGTGCCCTATATTCCCCTCGGTGTCGCCTATCTCCCCTCGGCCTGGCACAAGAGCCTGACCGGGGCGCGCATGGGCTTCCCGCAATTCTACGACATCCGCCGCGCCTGAGGTCACGTCGGGGGCTCTCCGTCGCGCGGTGGGATGTCCCATTCGGCTTCGATCGCCCGCCGCGTGTGCCGCAGCGCCAGCGCCCGGGCGTGTGCGGTGCTGTCCAGAACGAGGCGGATCAGCAGGGGTACGGCCTCGACGGCGAGCCATCCGGCGCCCTGGACTGACCATGCCAGCGCCACAGTGCGCGGCTCACAGCCGATTGATATCGCTGCCGCCACCCCGCCGCTGCTGACATTGAAGGCGAGCAGCGGCCTTATCCCGGCTGCAGCCCCCAGCAGCAGAACCGGCCGTGCCGAGGCCCGGCCCGGCGTGGGGTCGGTGATGAAAGCGAGCAGTCCGGGCGCCAGCAGGATCCCTGCCAACGCGAGCAGCCCCGGCGCCAGTGCGGCGCCGATGCCGCACAGCAGACCCAGCACCCAGATCCGCCCGCCGCCCGATCGACCGGCCCCGCCTGTGCTCATGCGAACATCATCGTCATCACGGCATAGACCAGTGCGAGCAGCGCCATCGCTGCCACGCATTCCTGACCGAGCCGCCGCGCCAGCATCGCCCGCGGTCCGGCCGCCGTCAGCAGCGCATCAAGCTGGCGGTCGATCGCCTCGACACGGGCGGCCGCCCGGGCTTGGTCGTGCCGGTCAGCCGCGATGCCTGCCGGGTCGTCGATGAGGTCAACCATGGCGGCCAGCCGGCCCGAAGCTGCCAGTTCGGCCAGTACCGCCGCGCGCTGGCGCCGCCCGGTGAGGCTCTGGAAGATCAGCAAAGCCGGCTCCAGCCGCTGGCCGAACCATCGGCTCAGCCCCGGCACCGCCGCGCCGTGCAATCGTGTCTGCATGCCGGCCAGCAGGCGCAATGCAGCCAGGACATGCAGATCGGACTGCCGCGCCTCGCCAAGGGTGACAAGATCGCTCTCGCTTGCGGGCCCGCCGCGGTCCGCGATGAAGGCGGCGGTTTCCTGGTCGAGCCCGTTGAACCCCGCTGCGCCCTCCGTCTCGGTCAGCCGCTCCAGCGCCGGGAGCAGGTCTGACGGGCGGATGACGCACGCATGGGCCAACCCGGCGCCGCGCCCCGGCAGGAGCGGATTAAGGGCGTAGCGCAGCCGCGCCAGCCCGCCGCCCCATCCGCGCTGGTGCAGCAGCGCGCGGTATTGATGCCCGTCGAGCCGCAAACTGAGCGGATCGCAGCGCTCCGGCCGCACCACTGCCCAGATGCCCAGCGCCTCCTCGCCGATCAACTCCGATAATGTGACGCTCAGCGCTGCATCGTCGCCATCTGCCGCCGCAAGGGCTGGGCCCAGCCCATCGGGCCAGAGCGCGATACCGTCCCAACACAGCGGCGCCAGCGGATCGAGCACGGCGATCGCCCGCATCAGCATGGCCTTATCATCGCGCGGGTTGCTCGCCTCCGTCTGCGCCCCCCGCAGCCGCAACGCCCCTTCGAGACGCGCGGTCAACGCGCTGTCGCCCAGGCCGCGCCGCAACCAGTGATCCACCGCGCCCGAGCGCAGACTGCGGATTGCCGCCGCCGGTTCACGGGCCATCGCAAAAGCCAGCATGCGCGCCGACCCGGCGTTTTGTGATCCGATTTCAAGCGCCTGCTGCGCCCGCCGGGGGGGGCGCGCCGCCACCCGCCGCGCGCGGGCGACTTCCGTATTGGCGAGCAACGCCGGTGCCGGCCGATGCTCCGGATCCTCTGCCAGCATCCCACGCACCAGATCCTGGATCGCCTGCGGCAGCCGCGTGTCACCGACCAGCGCCGCGTA
>CANFKS010000073.1 GCA_947447625.1 Rhodospirillales bacterium
CCAGATCGCCCTCATCGGCAGTCCCGATCGCATCAAGGGCCGCCTGCAGGACTGGAAAGCCATCGCCAAGGACCACAAGGTCGGCACCCTGGTGCTCACGGGCGCCACCATGGAGGCCATCCGCGTGGTGGCCGAGGGGATCTAGAGCCAGGCGATTTTTGGCGGAATGAAGAGCGAGATCGGGATGCCTTCGCCGATCAGAAGGCATCCCGCTCTAAGCGTCCCCGAATACCTCGGCCCAAGCCCCGAGCAAGGCCGCATCCGCCTCGGCCATCGTCACGGGCAGGCCGAGTGCGGCAAGGCTCGTCACCCCGTGTTCCACCACGCCGCACGGCACGATGCCGCCGAAATGTGCGAGGTTGGGCTCCACGTTGAGCGCAACGCCGTGCCAACTGACCCATTTCGTCACACGTACGCCGATGGCGCCGATCTTGGCCTCCGTGCCGTGGGCGCCGTCGGCCACCCAGATACCGACCCGTCCCTGTCGCCGCTCGCCCTTGACATTGAAGCGATCGAGCGCGCGGATCAGCCATTCCTCCAACGCGTGGACGTAGCTTCGCACATCGCGTGGCTTCACCTGGCCGTGCGCCCGCGTGAGATCGAGCATCACATAGCCCGTCCGCTGGCCTGGTCCATGGTAGGTCCATTGCCCGCCGCGTCCGGCGTCAAACGTCGGGAATCGGCCGGGATCGACCAGATCTCCGGCCTGTGCCGAGGTTCCCGCGGTGTAGAGCGGGGGGTGTTCGACCAGCCAGACGCAGTCCCCCGCGCGCCCCGCATGGATCGCGGCGACGCGGGCCTGCATGGCGGCGATGGCGTCGGGGTAGGGGGTTAGACCTTCCGCGACGCGCCATTCGAAAGACAAATCAGAAACTTCACTTCGGTCCATTGATACCCGCAAAACCTTCAGCTATATCCCCCGCCTCTACCCGGTGCGGTCGTGGTGGAATGGTAGACACGCAAGCTTGAGGTGCTTGTGGGGGAAACCTCGTGGAAGTTCGAGTCTTCTCGACCGCACCAACTCTTCCCCCTCAGTATAGCATCCAAACCGGCTGCGTGACCTATGGCGGGATGGCTTCCGATAGGCGCAGGCATGCCGAGCCGGGGCATCCTACTCAGCGGCCAGAGCAGGCCGCGCGTCGAGCCGCCGCAATGTGCGATCGATCCACAGCGCCGTCAGCTTCTCCGGCAGCCCGTTTTGCCGCAGCCGTTCATTGAGCCCGGGGAAGTCGACATGATCGAGCGCCTGGTCCTGGTTGAAGCACGAGAACACCACACTGCGCGCCCCGCTTGCCGGATCGACCTGGGCCTGCAGGCACTGGGCGCAAACCTCCTTCATCATGCATTGCATCGGTGAGTTGATGGAGCCGATCGCGGTGTGGCCCGGCTTCAGATAGGGCGCCAGCACAGCGTGCCGCGCGGCGCCCACCGCTTGCATCATCCGGTCCGACCCGATGGCGACGATATGTGCCACCGTGTCCATCGCGATCTCCGGCACGCCCAGCCGCCCCGCCGCATAGGCCGCCATCGCCTGCACGATGTTGCCGCTAAAGCTATGATCCTGCGGCCGCCCCGGCACAAAGCCCGGCGCCTCGTCGCAGCACCAGACGATGACATCGGCCGCCGCCTCGATGTTTGCCACATGGTAGCGATCGGCCAGCGACTTGTAGCCAGCGAAATACAACACCTTCGAGCCTGCCGCGCGCAGCGCAGCCCCGATGCTGAACAGCACCGCGTTGCCGAGCCCGCCGCCCACCAGGGCCACTGTGGTATTGCTGTGAATTTCGGTTGGCGCTCCGGTTGGCCCCATCAGCACCACGGGCTCGCCGGGCTGCAACTGCGCGCATAAATCCGAACTGCCGCCCATCTCAAGGGCAATCACCGCGACCAGCCCGCGCGACGGATCGGTCCAGGCCCCTGTCATCGCGAGACCCTCCATCGCCAGCACGGTGCTGCCGGTCTCGTCGCTGTGGCGTGCCGCCAGCATCTCGTAGTTCTGCAACCGGAAGAACTGGCCGGGCCGGAACCCGCGCGCTGCCGCCGGCGCATGGAGCACCACCTCGATGATCGTGGGCGTCAACCGGTTGACCGCATGAACCCGCGCCTGGAACGCCGCGCGGCACGCCGCGATCAGATCCGGCCCCGAAATCGCCGTCGCCGGCCGGCGTGCCAGGATGTCGGATACCACGGGATAGCCCCGCTTCGCGCCGCCCATCGCCTTGACCACATTGCCGAAAAACGACGGATGCAGATCGCCGAAGAACGAGGTGAACCGCCCGTCCGCCGCGCGGTGCATCAGCACATCGGCCTGCGCCGGCTTGCTGATGTTGCGCTCCGGGCTGATCGGCTGGCCCAGGGCGTCGATCGCCTGGAAATAGCGCCCGTCGAGCGCGATCCGCCCGTCCTCGCGCGCCAGCACCGTGTTGGGCTGCGTCCCCGCCGCGACAATGATCGCCCGCGCTGGCAGCACCGCTTCGCTCCCGTCTGCCTGCTTGACGCGCAGCCCCGCGGCGTGTCCGTGTTGGTCGATTTCGACTGCGACCGGCGACACGCCCTCGGCGAAGCGCACCCCCTCCTCCATCGCCTTCGCCACCTCCTCGTGGTTCAACGTGTAGGACGGCGCATCGAGCAGCCGGCGGCGATAGGCGAGGGTCGCCCCGCCCCAGGATTCCAGCAGCGGCGCGAAATGCGGCGCCCGCCCGGCGCTTGCCGCCGCCGCCCGCTCGGCCGCCACCGCCTCGGCATGGGTCAGGAATTCGTGGGCGATCTCCGCCTCCTCGGCGTTCCAGCGCGCCCGCACCGCCGCCGCGCCGCGCTCCGCCGCCAGGGTGCGATAGCGCAGCGCGAATTTTTCCACCTGGCGGATGTAGTAGGCGAGACTCTCGGTTGCGGTGTCGATCGCCGTCAGCCCGCCGCCGATCACCACAATGGGCATGCGCACCTGCAGATTGGCGATCGAGGACATCTTTGCCGCCCCGGTCAATTGCAGCGCCATCAGGAAGTCGCTCGCCTGGCGCACGCCGCGGGCGAGGTTGTTGGGCATGTCGATCACCGTCGGCCTGCCCGCCCCCATGCACAGCGCGATGTGATCGAACCCCATCGCCCAGGCATCATCTAGCCCAAGCGTCGCGCCGCCGCCGAACCGCACGCCGCCGAACATCGCGAATGCGGCCCGTCGCTCCAGCAGCAGGCGCACCAGCTTGAGGTAGTTCTTGTTCCATCGCACCGTGATGCCGTATTCCGCGACGCCGCCGAACCCGGCCAGCACGCGGTCATCGAGGTTTTCGAATAGGGCCGCCGCATCGCGCACCGGTGCCGCCGGATCGAAGCCGAGCGGTTCGATCTTGAGCCCATCGACCGCGACGATGGTGTGCCCGTCATTCATCAGATGATGCGCCAGCGTATAGCCGGCCGGACCGAGGCCGACGACCAGCACTTTGCGCCCGGTATCGGGGCGGGGCAGGGGGCGGCGAATATCAAGCGGGTTCCACCGCGTGAGCAGCGCGTAAAGCTCGAACCCCCAGGGCAGCGCCAGCACATCCTTCAGCACGCTGGTTTCGGCCTGCGGGATATCGACCGCTTCCTGCTTTTGGAAAATGCAGGCCTTCATGCAGTCATTGCAGATGCGGTGCCCGGTGGCGGCCATCATCGGGTTATCGACCGCAATCGTGGCGAAGGCCGCCAGCACATGCCCGCGCGCCCGCAGCATGTGCATTTCGCTGATTTTCTCATCGAGCGGACAGCCCGCCAGCGTGACCCCGAACGGGGATTTCTGGAAGGCGGCCGCCCCGGTGGTGGCTGTGGCCTTGCGGTCCTTCAGCCCCTTGGAGCAGGAATCCTTGCCCTGTTCGTGGCACCAGATGCAGTAATTCATCTGATCCAGCGCCTGCTGGCCCGACATTCCCGCATCGGTGAGCGCGAATCCGTCGCGCGCCCGCCACGCATGCTCGGGCAGCCGCAGCATCGTCACGCCGTGGCGCTCGATCGTCTCGACCGGCACCAGCCGTGCGGTGTCGATCTTGCCCGGTACGCGGAACAATGTGCCGCCGCGATGCATGGCCCGCCCGGCCGCGCTCAGCGTCGCCCAGGCGGCATAGCGCGCTGCCAGATCGGTGGCCGCCGCATCGCCCTGCGACGCCGTGACGAACGCAGCGAAGCCGGTTTCGCTCAAGGCCGCGCCGAGCAGAGCCTCGATCTCGGCCCGCAGCGCCGCGCCGTCGAACCCGCTCGGATCGGGATAGGTCCGCACCGCCCGGCGCTGCACGAACAGCCGCTTGCATTGGTGCACCGGATCGAGCGCCAGTGTCGCCTCCCGGAGTGCTGCGATCTCCGCCTCGATGCCGAACACGCCGGCGACGAACCCCTCCACCAGCGGCCCGAGATCGACCAGCAGCGCGCCCTCGTCCTTGATATCAAGCGTCTCGGGGGCCGCCCGTGCCGTCATCAGGCGGGCGTGCATGCCGGCATCGGTGTCCGCGAGGTGCTGCGTGAAAATCCGGTCGAGCCGCACCAGCCCATCGCGGCTGGCGAGGTCAGCGAATGTCAGTCCATAGCCGAGGGTGGCGGTGGTCATGGCTTGTGTCCTCGAGAAATCATCAGCCGAGCTTGCGCAGCAGGGCGGTCAACTGGATGCGCTCGTCATCATCGAGCGGGGCAAGCGTGGCCGCAGTGATGGCGCGCGCGGCAACCACAGCGCGCGCGGCCAAGGCGATGCCGGCGTCGGTGGCGATCAACACGGTGGTGCGCCGGTCCATCGGGTCCAGCGCGCGGGAGACCAGATCGCGGTCTACCAGGCGGCGCGCCACGCCCTGGATCGTCGCGGGGTCCATCGCGGTCAGCCGACCGAGGCGATTCTGGGTCACCCGGCCGCTTTCGATCACTTTGATGAGGGCGGTGAATTGCGTGGGCGTGAGGTCATGCGCGGCCATGGTTTCGAGGAATATCGAGGCATGGCGCTGATGGGCGCGGCGCAACAGGAAGCCTGCCTGGTTCTCGACGATGTAGGCGCCGAGCGGATCGGCGGCTTGCGGCGGCACTTCCGATTGCGACACGAAGAGCTCCAGACGCACGGGTCTGAAGCCATATAACGGCACGGTCATTCGTGTGCAAATGATCCACCGGCGGGCCCGGCATGCAAAAACCCCCGCCCGGGTCGGGGCGGGGGGCTGCGGGAAGGCTTTGGCCAGCCGGGTGGGGTCAGCTGGCCGGCTTCGGCGTCGTCGTGCCGGTGGTGCCCGTCGCGGTGCTGCTGGTGCCCGTGCTGGTCACCGGGGCGACCGGCGCAGCGGCGACGGCGGGCTTTTTGACATCGGCCGGCTTGGCATCTTGGGTGGGTTTCCCGGCGGCGGCGGCTGCCGGCTTGGCGGCGTCGGTCGGCTTGGTCGCGGCCGGCTTTGTTTCGGTTGTCGCGGCGCGGTGGATGCCGGTGTTGACGGCGGGCTTCTGCGCCACGGTTTTGCCCGCGAGGGTCTTGTCCGCCAAGATTTTATCCGGGGCGGCAATCGCGGTGCCCGAGGTCGCGCCAGGGGCTGCGGTCGTCGAGGGCTGCGCCAGCACCGGCAGGGCAAAGCTGCTGGCGACGAAGGCGGCGAGGGCGATGCGGGAGAAGTTGGTCATCTGCTGTGCTTCCTGGTGTCGGGCTCGATTGCCTGACAACGGGATTTGGCCTTTGGGCGATGGCGAAGGCAGGGCAGGATCATGGCAGCGTTGCGGCAGCGGATTAACTTTCCGTCATCCAACCGGGCCCCCGTCGGCTGCGTCTCAGGCAAGGGCGAAAAAGGGGCTTTGCAAATCGTCATCGATCCGTCAAACGTCATCTTCAAGGGCAGTTGACTCGTAAAAACCGCATCCACCAGGAGGAAACGACAAGATGGCGGCTCAGGCACGCATACCGCGCTCCGACGCGGAGATCAGGCCGATGTCGGCTGAGGAACGCAAGGTCATCATCGCGTCCTCGGCCGGGACCGTATTCGAGTGGTATGACTTCTACCTCGCCGGGTCGCTCGCTGCGAACATCAGCGCGAACTTCTTCTCCGGCGTTAATCCGACAGCCGGATTCATCTTTACGCTGTTGGGCTTCGCTGCCGGCTTCGCGGTCCGCCCATTCGGCGCCCTGTTTTTCGGCCGCCTTGGCGACATCGTCGGGCGCAAATACACCTTCCTCGTCACCATGACGCTGATGGGCGTTGCCACCTTCATCGTCGGCGCCCTGCCGGGCTACGGCACATGGGGTATCCTCTCGCCCATTCTGTTCATCGTCTGCCGTCTGCTCCAGGGCCTTGCCCTCGGTGGGGAATACGGCGGCGCCGCGACCTATGTGGCCGAACACGCCCCCCACGGGCGCCGGGGTTTCTACACCTCCTGGATTCAGACCACCGCCACCGTCGGCCTGTTTCTCTCGCTGATGGTGATTCTTGGCCTGCGCCTGAGCATGTCGCCGGCCGCGTTCGCGGAATGGGGCTGGCGCATCCCGTTCCTGGTTTCGATCATCCTGCTCGGGGTCTCCATCTGGATCCGCATGCAGTTGGCCGAAAGCCCGGCCTTCACCAAGATGAAGGAGGAAGGCACCCACTCCAAGGCCCCGCTCGCGGAGGCCTTCGGCCGCTGGGACAACGCCAAGATCGCGATCTTCGCTCTGTTCGGCGGCACCGCCGGCCAGGCCGTGGTGTGGTATGGCGGGCAATTCTATGCCCTCTTCTTCCTCACCCAGACCCTTAAGATGGATCCGATCGCGGCCAACTATGCCATCGCCGGCTCGCTCGCCATCGGCACGCCGTTCTTTGTCCTGTTCGGCTGGCTGTCCGACAAGATCGGCCGCAAGCCGATTGTCCTCGCCGGCTGTCTGCTCGGTGCGATCCTTTACTTCCCGCTGTTCCATGCGTTGACCAGCGCGGTCAATCCGACCCTGGAAGTCGCGCTCTCCAAATCGCCGGTGACGGTCGTTGCCAATGACGCCGAGTGCTCGTTCCAGTTCAACCCGACCGGCACGTCGTCCTTCACCTCGTCGTGCGATATCGCGAAGTCCTTCCTTGCCCGCAACTCGGTCAACTACACCAACGTCGCGGCTCCGGCCGGTGCGGTGGCCAAGATCAAGATCGGCGAGAAGGAAGTCGTCGCGTTCGACCGCGTGGCAGCTGGCGCCGAAGCCGGCGCCAAGAATGCCGCGTTCGAAAAAGCGGCCACCGAAGCCATCCGCGGCGCGGGCTACCCCGCCGGTGCCGATCCGGCCAAGGTCAACTGGCCTATGACGATCCTGATCCTCACGGTCCTCGTGATCCTGGTGACGATGGTCTACGGCCCGATGGCGGCATGGCTGGTCGAGATGTTCCCGACCCGTATCCGCTACTCCGGCATGTCGCTTCCCTACCACATCGGCAACGGCTGGTTCGGCGGCTTCCTGCCGCCCACCGCCTTCGCCATCGTGGCAGCCACGGGCGACATCTTCTCGGGCCTCTGGTACGTCGTCGCCGTTGCGGGTGGAACCTTCATCATCGGGCTGCTCTTCGTCCCCGAGACCAAGGACCGCGACATCTTCGGCGCCGATCCCGTCGAACCGCCGCATCGCCGGCCGGCCAGCGCCGACATCTGATACGGCCGCACTGACCAACGAAAAACGCCGGGGCGCAATCCCCGGCGTTTTTTATGCCCGATGCGCTGCGCGCCTACCGGTCGAGGATTTCCGCCACCGCCGCCGCCATCACCTGGCAGCCCAGCACGATATCGGCATCCGACGTATCCTCGCTCCAGTGATGGCTGATCCCGCCGATCGAGGGCACGAACACCATCGCCGCCGGCATCACCCGCGCCAGCCACTGCGCATCATGCCCGGCCCCGCTCGGCATCCGCTGATGCTGCCCCGGCGCATAGCGCTCCGCCGCCCGTTCCAGCGCATCCTGGAACCCGGGGTCCATCAGCGAGGGGGTCGAACGCGAGACATCGTGCAGCACCGCCCGGCACGGCCCCGTGTCGGCCTCTGCCACCAACCCCTCCAGCGCCGCCGCCATCCGCTGCAACACCGCGGGGTCCGCATCGCGGATCTGGAATATCACCTCCGCCCCGCCGGGGATGATGGAACCCGCCCCCGGATCGAGCGTGATGCGCCCCACCGTCCACACCGTCCGCTCCGCGCAGATCGTGGGAAACAGCGCATCGATCGCGGTGACCAGCTTTGCCGCGGCCAGCCCCGCATCGCGCCGGATCGCCATCCGCGTCGTTCCGGCATGGTTCTGCACGCCCTCGAACGTGATCCGGAACGCCCAGATGCCGACGATCGAGGTCACGATGCCGATCTTCTCGCCCGTGCTCTCCAGCGTGTCGCCCTGCTCGATATGCGCCTCCAGATATCCGCGATACCGCCCCGGCTCGAACCCGATCCGCGGCAACCCGGCCAGCCCGGCACTCGCCAGGGCCTCACGCATCGAGATGCCCTCATACTTGTTCCGCCCGGCATCGATATCCGCCTCGGAGAACAGCCCGACGAATGACCGGCTGCCCGGAAAACTCGAATAATGCCCCTCCTCGTCGGCCCACGACACCACATCCACCCCGTGCCCGACGGCCCGCGCCACCTCCAGGCCGTACATCACGCCGAGCGCCCCATCGAGCCAGCCGGCATAAGGCTGCGTCTCCGTGTGGCTGCCCAGCAGAACCCGGGGCCCATCCCCGGTGCCCCGCCCGATCACATTGCCGACCCCGTCGATCTCCGGCGTCAGCCCGGCTTCGCGCATCCGTTCGGCCAGCCAATGGCGGCTTTCCATATCGACCTTGGAGTAGGTCGGCCGATGCACTCCGGTTTTGTAGGTGCCGAATTCGCGCAGCTTGTAGAGATCGGCCAGCAGACGCTTGCCGTCGATGGACAGGTTCGAAAGAGCCATGGTCAATTCCTGATCTGAATGCCCAGCGGCCGGGGCAACCCGTCCGGCACAGGCGTGAAGCCGATCAGCCGCCCGGTCGCGCCGGACAGCCAAGTCTGGTGATACGTCCCGATCTTCGGCCGAACAGCACCATCCCGTCGCCAGTGCGGCCCGGAACCCGCCGGCACGGCCAAGCCCTTCCCGAACACCGCTCGCCCCCAATGTGAGCACGCGCCGCCGGACAGGGCAACGCCCGCCCTCCTGGCATGATGGCCGGGTGCCCTTGCCCGCGGTTGCCAATCCGGGCAGGTTTTCGCCCGACGATCCATGAGGGAGGACCATCTTGCGACACCTATTTCTGGCCACCGCCGCGCTCTGCGCCCTGGCCTCCACCGCCGATGCGCGGATCACGCGGCTTGAGGACCTTAAAATCACCCCCGCCTTCGGGGGCAAGATCTTCTCCCCCACCGGCGCCTTCGAACGCGTGACCGGCCGGGCCCATGGCGAGGTCGATCCCAAGGCCCCCGGCAACGCCAATATCCAGGACCTCGCCCTCGCCCCACGCAACGCGCGAGGAATGGTCGAATACGACACCGACATCGACATCATCCGCCCCGCCAATCCCGCCGCCAGCAACGGCGTGCTGTTCTTCAACATCCTCAATCGCGGCAACAAGGGCGGCCATGCGCTGTTCAACGTCGATGTGAAGGGCAGCCTGACCAACATCAACGCCGCCGATGACGCGGGCGACGGCTGGATGCAGAAGCAGGGCTACACCACCGTGTGGTTCGGCTGGCAGGCCGATGTGCTGCCGGGCAACAACCGCATGACCTTCCGCGTGCCCGCGGCCCGCAACGCCGACGGCTCGCCCGTCACTGGCCTGGTCCGTGCCGAATTCGCCTCTCCCGTTGCGGCCAAATCCCTCACGCTCGGCGCCGGATGGTTCACCACCGACACCCATGCGAGCTACGCCACCGCCGGCCTCGACAACACCAAGCCCTTCGCTGACGGCTTCCTGCCGACGCTCACCATGCGCCAGACCGAGAAAGCCCCGCGCATCGCCATTCCCAACAGCGCCTGGAGCTTCGCGGACTGCAAGGACGGCGCCGCCAGGCCCGATGCCAAGAAGATCTGCTACCCCGCCGGTTTCGAGCCCGGCAAACTCTATGAACTGATCTATCGCGGGCAGGACCCCCTGGTGATGGGCCTCGGCTACGCCGCCGCGCGCGACCTGGTCGACTTCCTCAAGAACCGCGACAAGGACGATGCTGGCGTCGTCAACCCGGTGGCCCACGGCAAGGACATCAAGGCCATCGTCATGGGCTCGTCCCAGTCCGGCCGGATGATGCGCAGCTTTCTCCATCTCGGCTTCAACCGCACCGAAACCGGCAAAATCGCCTATGACGGCATGCTGCCCCATATCGGCGGCGGGTTGATGCCGCTCTCCGTCCGCTTCGCCCAGCCCGGCCGCGCCTGGGGCGAAACCATCGACCATGCCTACCCGACCGCCGACTTCCCCTTCACCTATGCGCGCCAGACCGACCCGCTCACCGGGCGCACCCAGGGCCTGCTGGATCGCTGCTCGGCGGACAACACCTGCCCGCGCATCTTCCACGCCGCCACTGCGCTCGAAGTCTGGGAAGGCCGGCAGTCCCTCGGCCTGACCGACCCGCTCGGCACCAAGGACGTCGCCGATCCCGCCAATGTCCGCACCTATATCATGGGCTCCACCCAGCATTCGCCTGCCGCCCTGCCGCTCCCCGCGGCCGCGCCCTTCGGCAATTGTACCTTCCAGGGCAACCCCAACCCCTATAGCTGGACCATGCGCGCCTTGCTTGACGGATTGACCGCCTGGGTGCGCGACGACAGGCGCCCGCCGGCCGCGGCCGTTCCGCACATCGCCGACGGCACCCTGGTCGCGCCCGACGCCGTGCGCTTCCCGGTGATCCCCGCCAACAGCTACGGCGGCACCGACCGCCCGGCCCTGCGCTTCACCGCACTCAACAACCCGTTGCACGTCTTTGACCGCGGCCCCGGCTACAAGGCTGGTGACACCATGGGCGTGCAAACCATTGAACCTCCGCGCATCGGCACCGGCACCTATGGCGTCCTGGTGCCGCAGGTCGATGCCGACGGCAACGACATCGGCGGTGTCCGTTCGCTGTTCGTCCAGGTTCCGCTCGGCACCTATACCGGCTGGAACAAGTTCCGCGACGGCCTGTTCGACAACGGGTTTTGCAATCTCTCCGGCGCCTTCGTGCCCTTCGCGCCCACCAAGGCCGAGCGCGAAAAGACCGGCGATCCGCGCCTCTCCATCGAGGAGCGCTACCCGACGAAGCAGGCCTATGTGAACGCCATCCGCCTTGCCGCCGACACGCTGATGCGCGCCCGCCTGCTGCTGCAGGATGATGCCTTCCGTCTCATCACCGAGGCGGAGACCAATGGGGTGCGCAGCGCCCCGTAACCCCCCAACCAGGCTATAACGAAGGGGGCGGCACGTGCGTGCCGCCCCCTTTTTCATGCCTGCCATCCAACGAAAAAGGGGAGGGCTCTCGCCCTCCCCCGATCCATCAGCCGATCCGGTAAAGGATCAGATCTTGCCGGCCATCTGGGCCACGGTCGCTTCGAGGGCCTTGTCCAGCACTTCGATCAGCGTGTCGCACTCGCTGCGCGTGATCACCAGCGGCGGCGACAGCGTGATGGTGTTGGAGTGACGCACGCCGCCGCCGGAACGCCCGACGATGACGCCGTTGTTCCGGCAGAACGTCAACACGCCCTGCACCAGCGCCGACGGCAACTGCATCTTGCTCGCCCGGTCCGTGACCAGTTCGATACCGATCAGCAGGCCCTTGCCGCGCACATCGCCGCAAATGCCATGGCGGAACAGGCGGTCGGTCAGGCCCGACATCAGGTAGGCGCCCATCTCGGCGGCGCGCTGCGGCAGCTTCTCTTCGAGCATGATCTCGATGTTGCGCACCGCGACCGCGGAGGACACCGGATGCCCGCCATAGGTGTTGACCTGCATCACCTGCTTCTCTTCGGCCACTTCGCCGAGGAAGGACTGGAACACCCTGTTCTTCACGATCGTGGCCGCGATCGGCAGATACGCCGACACGATGCCCTTCGCGACTGCCATGATGTCCGGGCTGATGCCGTAATGCTGGTGAGCGAACATCTTGCCGGTGCGGCCGAACCCGTTGATCACTTCGTCGACATGCAGCAGCACGTCATACTTGCGGCAGATCGCCTCGACCATGGGATGATACTCGTCCGGCGGCACCGCGATGCCGACGCTCGACATGATCGGTTCGACGATCACTTCGGCCACCGTGTTCGGGCCCTCGGCGAGGATGGCGCTCTCGAACGCCTTGGCGCAGGCCACTTTGCACGACGGGTATTCGAGGTCGAGCGGGCAGCGATAGCAGGTCGGCGCGACCACATGGGTGAATTCGCCGGCATACGGCTCGAACTTCACCTTGCGATCGCCCATGCCGCCCGCGGCCAGCGTCGCCAGCGTGGTGCCGTGATAGGCATAATGACGGCCGATCGTCTTGAAGCGGAACTGGCCGGGGAACTCCTGCTTGGCGTATTGCCGCGCGATCTTGAACCCGGCCTCGTTCGCCTCGGAGCCCGAGTTCACGAAGTAGGTGTGATAATCGCCGCCCATCAGCCCGTTGATCAGCTCGCCCAGCTGCGCGGCGGGGAAGTTGATCGCGGTATGCGGATAATAGGCGATCTGCTGCATCTGCTCGGCGGCAACCTGCGCCAGCTCGGTGCGGCCATAGCCGATGTTCACGCACCACAGCCCCGCCATCGCATCAAGATAGGTCGTGCCATCGGCATCGACGATCGTCGAGCCCTGGCCGCCGGTGATGACGAGCTGGCTTTTCTCGAGGGCACGGTGCTGGACGATCGGATGCAGGACTGAATCGAGGTCCTGCTTGACGACCTTGGAACGTGCCTCAAGGTCGGGGGTGTTGGTGAGCGACATTTGCGCCTCGCTTGCTGTTGAAATCCCAATCTCGGACACTAGGCATGGATCGGCCCCGAAGTCACCCCGTCAGCGCGCGATTGTCGCTGTGTTCTCCGCCTCCGCCGGCAACCACACGGAAAACGTGCTGCCCTGTCCCTCCACGCTGTCGATCGCCAACTGCCCGCGATGGCGATTGACGATGTGCTTCACGATCGCGAGACCGAGCCCCGTCCCCCCCGCGCCGCGCGAGCGCGCCTTGTCCACCCGGTAGAACCGCTCCGTCAGCCGCGGCAGATGCACCCGCGCAATCCCCGGCCCCTGGTCCTCCACTGCGATCAATACCCCAGCCCGCGCCGGCCAGCGCGCGCCCTCCGCCGCCCCCACGAACAACCGCACATCATGCCCGTCGCCACCGTATTTCACCGCGTTGTCGATCAGATTGGTCAACACCTGCGCCACCTGGTCGCCATCGCCCACCAGCGGGGCCACATCATCGTGCAGATCAAGCACCAGCCGCACCCGCCGCTCCGCCAGCCGCGGCTCGAACCCCGCCGCCACCCGCCGCGCGAGGTCCACCACATCCACCTTGTCCGCCGGCGGCAGATGCTCGTTCAACTCCACGCGCGACAGGCTCAGCAGATCGTCGATCAGCCGATGCATCCGCCCCGCCTGCTCCGCCATGATGCCGAGAAAGCGCTGCTGCGCCGGCACATCGTCGGCCGCCGGCCCTTGCAAGGTTTCGATGAACCCCATCAGGCTTGCCAGCGGTGTGCGCAACTCATGGCTCGCATTGGTCACGAAATCCGACCGCGTCCGCTCGACCGCCCGCTCGCGCGACCGGTCCGACAACACCAGCAGCGCCGCCGTCCCGTCCGGCAGCCATGGATCGAGCGGGATCACCGTCGCCTGCACCTCCCGCGGCACCGGCACCGCCAGCACCACATCGGCGGTTTGCGCGAGCCCGCTTGCGAACGCCCGGTCGATCGCCCCGCGCAAACCGGGATGGCGCAACACCGCTGCCATCTCGCCGCCGAACGCCGCCTGCGCCGCCGCATTGCTGCGCGAGGCCGCCCCATCCGCCCGCAGCAGCAGCAACGGGTCCGGCAACCGCTGGATGATCGCCTCGCTCGCGCGGCGCGCCCGATCGGTCTCCGCCGCCCGTGCCGCCAAACCCCGGCTCAACCGCTGGATATCGCTCGCAATCCGCCCCACCGCCGGGATCGCCGGCCACCGCCCCGCAGCCGGCGCCGCCGGCGCCCGGAGGATCGCCTTCAACCGCAACACATCGCGCTGCCACAGCGCCGCTACCGCCGCGCTGGCCAGCACACACGCACCGATCGCCAACACCGCCGCCACCGGCTCCGCTGCGCCGCCCGCCGCCATCAGCGCCAGGCACAACACCGGCACCGCGGCGAGCAGGGCGGTCACGCCCACCACCCGGCGCATCGCGCTAGATCCCGGGCTGGCCGAGCGTATTGGGCGAGGCCTCCACCATCGTCGCCTCGCCCTGCCCGATCTCGAACACCGCCAACCCGCGCCGCACCCGCCCATCCGGCAACAGCCCCAGCACGCCATTGACGCCCGCGAACCCCTCGCTCCGACACAGCGCCGCCATGCCGTAGCCCTCGTTCGCCACGCTCAACGCCCGCGCGATCCCTGCCGCGTCATACGCGAAATCCGCCAGACCCGGCGCTTCGACGCCATGCACCGCTGTAAACCGCGCCGTGAATTCCGCCCGCAATGCCGGGTCGGGCGCCGCATACCAGGCGCCCCGCAACTCCGCCGTCGTTGCCACCTGGGGTGCGGCCCACTGCGCCGGCCCGATCACCCGCACCTTCGAGGTATCGAGATCATAATACGGCAACAGGCTTGCCAGCGTGCCCAGCATGTCGCCGAAATCGGCCAGAACCAGCACATCCATCGGCGGCGGCGGAATCGGCTCGCGCCGCAACTCGGCAGCCCGCTTGCGCCCCTCCGCCGTATGCAACGCCACCGCCGCCCGCAACTGCGCATCGAGCGGCCCGCGCCGCACGGCATAACCCGAAACATCGCGCATCACCTGGTTGGCTGATGCGGGGCTGCCGGTATGGAAATGGATTGACGCCGGCGGCAACCCGGCCTCGGCCAGCGTAGCCGTCAACGCGGAGGCCATCGCCTGCCCGAACCCGTCATTCGGCAACACGGCCGCGAACCGCGTTTTGCCTTGCCCGGCCAATGCCGCAACAAACCGCCGCATCTGCTGCCCCGCCGTCAGCCCGAGCGGCCACACCCCCGGCCGCGCCTGCCCGGCATCATTGGTGAACGCCAGAACCGGTACCCCCGCCGCCTGTGCCGGCCCCGCCACTGCGGCCGTCTCGGCCGAGGTCAGCGGCCCGATGATCATCCCCGCCCCGCCCTGGATCGCCCGCGACACCGCCGCCCCGGCGCCCTCGGCGCTCGATTGCGTGTCGAACACCTCAAGCGGCGGCGCGCCCGGCGCATCCATCGCCATCCGCGCCGCCGCCTCCAGCGCCCGCCCCCGCTCGGCATTGGGCCCGCTCAGCGGCGCCAACAACGCCACCATCCGCCCGCCCGATGCGCGGTTCAATACCTCAGCGGCCACCACCGGCGCCGCCTTTTCCACCATCGGCCGCTGCCCGCCCGGCGCCGCCGGATACGGCGACGGCAGAGATCGAGGCGCCGCCCCGCCGCGCATCGCAGGGGGGGCGCCAGCACAACCGGCCAGTGCTAGAAGACCACAGGCAAAGGCGAAAAATGTCCGACGCAGCATCCAACTCACTCCCGCAAAGCCATACGGCGCGCACCACGGGCGCGCCTGATGGACTTGTGCTGATTCCCACGCCGATCGGCAACCTCGGCGACATGACAAACCGCGCCATCGCCGCCCTGCAGGCGGCCGACCTCGTTTTGTGCGAGGATACCAGGGTCACCGCCCGCCTGCTCACCTATTTCAGCATCCATGCCCGCACCCTCGCCTTGCATGACCACAACGAGGACGGCCGCATCGTCCAGGTGCTCGACATGCTGCGCCAGGGCCGCCGCATCGCCCTGGTCTCCGACGCCGGCACGCCCCTGGTCTCCGATCCCGGCTACCGCCTCGTCCGCGCCGTGCTTGCCGAGGGCCTGCCGGTCAACGCGCTACCCGGCCCCAATGCCGCCCTCCTTGCCCTCACGCTTTCCGGCCTGCCGCCCCATCCCTTCCTGTTCCTCGGTTTCCCGCCACCCAAGCAGGCTGCTCGCCGCGCGGCCCTTGCCGGCTTGCGCGCCGCCGAACGGGCAGGCCTGCGCGCCACCCTGATCTGGTACGAAGCCCCTCACCGCATCGCCGAAACCCTGTCCGACATCGCCGACCTGCTGGGCAACCGCCAGGTCGCGGTCGGCCGCGAACTCACCAAGCGCTTCGAGGAAGTCCGCCGCGCGCCCGCCCGCAGCCTCGCCGATGCGTACGCGATCGAAGCCCCCCGCGGCGAAATCACCCTCGTCGTCGCCCCCGCCGAAGACGACACCCCCGACACCGACGATCTCGACACCCAACTCCGCATTGCGCTGGCCAGCCACAGCCTCAAGGAAGCCGTGGCCATCACCACCGCCACGACCGGCCTGCCGCGCAAACAGGTCTACGCGCGCGCCCTCGCCCTCGCCCCGGAGGGCTGACAAAGTCTGGATCAGGCGATCAAACAAAGAGTTAGAGCGGAATGCCTTCGCCTATCAGAAGGCATCCCGCTCTAGCCGTTCGGTCGCAAGATCTGCCGCAGCACCGAACCCTCCGCCAGTCGGTCGAACCCCGCGTTGATCCCCTCGAGCGGCAACTCTCCGCTCTTGAGGCGGTCCACCGGCAGCTTGCCCCGCCGATACAGCGCGAGCAGGCGCGGGATATCGCGCTCCGCGATGCAACTCCCCATGTAGCTCCCCCGGATCTCCCGCTCGCTGCTCACCAGATCCGCATGCGGATACGAAAACCGCCCCGAACTCTCGGGCAGCCCGGCACACACCAGACACCCGCCATGCCCGGTGATCGCATAGGCCAGTTCCACCGCCTTCATCGCCCCGGCTGCCTCCACCACCGTATCGAGCCCGCCCCCCGTCGCGGCCTTCACCTGCTCCGCACAATCGGCATCGCTCGCCAGGAACGTGTCCGTCGCCCCCCATTGCCGCGCCAGCGCCAGCTTCTCGGCACTCGTATCCACCACCACGATCCGCTCCGCCCCCGCCGCGACGGCCGCGAACAGCGCATTCATCCCCACGCCGCCCAGCCCGACGATCCCGATATGATCCCCTGCCCGCAGGTTCGCCGTATTGATCACCGCCCCCGCCCCGGTCATCACCGCACAGCCGAAAATTGCCGCGTCATCGAGCGGAATGTCCTTGTCGATCTTCACCGCCGAGCGCCGCTCGATCACCGCGAACTGCGCGAACAACGACAATCCGCTGCCGTGGTTGATCGGCTTGCCATCCTGAAACAACCGCCGCGCGCCGGACCGCAACGTCCCCGCCGAACGCGCCGCATTCCCCGCCGGACATAAATTCGCCCGCCCCTTCACGCACCACCGGCAATGCCCGCAACTCGCCGCGAACACCGTGATCACATGATCCCCCGCCCGCAGATCCGTCACCCCCTCGCCCACTTCGCGCACGATCCCCGCACCCTCATGCCCGATGATCACCGGCAACGGCCGCGGCCGGATTCCCTCGATCGCCGACAAATCCGAATGGCACAGCCCCGCCGCCGCAACCTCGATCAACACCTCCCCCGGCCCCGGCGGCAGCAGATCAACCTCCTCGATCGACAATGCGAGGCTCTGCGCATACGGCCGCGGCCGCCCCTGTTCGCGCAAAATCGCCGCTTTCATCCGCATGGCCTGGATCCTATTCCTGAAATGCCAACAACCGCCCGGTCACCACGATATGCTGCCCTTGCAACACCGGCGCCGCCCAGGCCTGCGCGATCACAATCCCATCCACCCCGGCCCGCGCCGGCCAGGGCGCCAGATCGATCCGATCGAAATCATGCAACAACCCGATCACATCGCCCGCACGGACACTCTCGCCACACGCCCGCACCTGCTCATAATGCCCCGCAAACGGCGCCACCGTGAAGCAGTCCCGCTCCACCATCGCGGCCATCTGCTGCGTCCCCGCCGCATGATGCCCGATCTTCGCCACCCGCCCGCGCAACTGCCCATGATGGATCGCCGCCGCCGTCACGCCATGCCGCCCATAGCGCACCCCGCTCGCCTGCACCGAGCCCCCCCAACCCAACTCCGTGCCGATCGTGATCTTGCCCAACCGCTCCGCCTCGCTCGGCAACAGGCCGGGCGTCTCGTTCTGATAGGTGATCACCAGCGGCGTGCCGAACCACCGCGCCGTCTCCTCGATCAGCCGCCCCTGCACCGGGTCCTCGATCGGATGAAACGAGGTGCATTGCGCAAACCGCGCCACCTGCCCCCCGGCATGCAGATCGATCACGACATGCACATGCGGCCAGATCGCCTCGCGCACGAACGCCGCGATCCGGTGCGTGATCCCCGCCAGCCCCGGCCGCTTTCCTGCCTCATCCACAAACGCCCGATTGAGATTGACCCGATCATCCAGCGTCGAATCCCGCGTTCCCGCCTTGAACGCCGCCACATTCAAAACCGGCACCAGGATGATCCGCCCCGCCACATCCTCCAGCCGCATATCATCCATCACATGCCGCAACGCCATCGGCCCCTCGTACTCGTTGCCGTGGTTCGACCCGAATGCCACCAGCCCCTTCCCCGGCATCGCCCTTGCGCCCACAAACACCGTCAGCGGGATCAGATGATCCCCCCAGATCGAATCATGCTCCAGCGCCACGTAATAGTCCCGCCGCCCCGGCGTCTCGAAATCCAGCCCCGAAGGCCGCACGATGCTGCGTTCCATGCTCGCTTGGTCCTCGTCCTCAATTTACCCGGTGCGCCCGCACGAAATCCTCATCCACCTCGACCCCGATGCCGGGCCCATCCGGAATCAGCACCATCCCATCCGCCCCCATCTCGAACCCGGCCCGCGCAATCCCCCGCGTCAGGGGGGATTGGCTGACATTGAACTCGACAAACCGCGCCCGCGGCAGGGTCGCGATCACCTGCAAGCTGTAGCCCGTCAGCAAATGCGTCAGCCACGAATGCGGCACCAGGTCGATCCCCGCCGCCTCCGCCATCCCCGCCACCTTCACGGCCACACTCACCCCGCCACACCGCGACAAATCCGGCTGGATCACATCGACACAGCCCTGCCCGATGAACCGCTCGAACTCCCAATGCGTCGCCACCTGTTCGCCCGCCGCCACCGGCACCGGGCTCTCCGCCCGGACGGCGGCATATTCATCGAACCGCTCCGGATGAATGAAATCCTCGCACCACCCCACCCCGTACTCCCCCAGCATCCGGC
Organism: Rhodospirillales bacterium; assembly: GCA_947447625.1. Taxonomy (GTDB): domain Bacteria; phylum Pseudomonadota; class Alphaproteobacteria; order Acetobacterales; family Acetobacteraceae; genus CAIYPH01. Next base: position 19,237 of record CANFKS010000073.1, read on the forward strand.
ACATCGCGATATTCTCCCGCCGTGACCGCGGCCGGAACTCCCCCTTCCACCCCGCCGGATACCAGCCCGGATCAACCAGCAGATGCCGCTCCGGCCCCAGCGCCTCCCGCGCCGCGGCCACCAACTCGCGGTCCCGCCCCGGGTCCTCGCCAAACACCCCCCACCCGAACTTCACCGCCTGAAACCCCCGCGCCACATACCCGGAAGCGGCCTGCGCCATCGCCTCCGGTGTCTCGCGAAACAACGTCGAGGCATACGCCATCACCCGATCCCGCCGCCGCCCCCCCAGCAGCTGCGCCAGCGACACACCAGCGGCCTGCGCCCGGATCGACCACAAACAATTGTCGATCGCCGAAATGCACTGCATCGCAATGCCCCGCCGCCCATAATACGCGCTGCCGATATAAAGCTTGTCCCACAACCGGGCCACGTCGAGCGGATTCTCCCCGATCAGCAACTCCCCCAGGGTGCGAAATCCCAGCACCGACATCCCCTGCCCGGAAATAATCGCCACCGCCGCCGGCGCCAGTGTCTCGGCATCCGCCCACCCGGTGATCCCCTCATCGGTCGCGACCCGCACCAGCAACTGCCAGTCCCCGTTGTCGCTCGCCTCCTCGCCCCCGGCACGCGCCTGATACGCGGTCCCGCCTTGCAACAAAATGGGCTCCACCTCGGTGATGCGCACGCGCTGTCTCCCGGCCATTGCAGCCCAGATTGCGGCGCCGCCCCCGCCCGGTCAATCCACCGCCCTATGCTTTACGCTTCACCGCGTGATCCCACCTCCGGCAATTCCGCTCTAAGGCCGTCCCGCCCGATGATACGGATGCCCGGCCGCGATCGCCTGTGCCCGAAACACCTGCTCCGCCAGCATCACCCGCACCAGCATATGCGGCCAGGTCAGCGCGCCGAGCGAAAACACCCGGTCCGCCCGCGCCAGCACGCCCGCATCCAGCCCCTCCGCCCCGCCGATTACGAAGCACAGCGTCTTCCCGCTTTCCCGCCACTGCGTGAACTGCGCCGAAAACCCCTCGCTGTCCGGCACCTTCCCCCCCAAATCAAGCGCCACCACCAGCGACCCCGGCGGAACCACCCCCAGGATCGCCGCCCCCTCGCGCCGCTTGATTTCGACGGCACTGCCCGTCCCGTCCGCGATTTCCCGCACCGTGAAGCTCGGCCGCAGCCGCGCATTGTAGCGCGCGAACAACTCCGCCTCGGGCCCGCGCCCGATCCGCCCCACAGCAACGAGCAGCATCTCAGACAGGCGGCGCCTGCTCCTCGTCGAGGTCCGGACCCCACATCCGCTCCAGCGCATACATCTCGCGCGCCTCGGGCTTGAACAGGTGGATCACGATATCCCCCGCGTCGATCAACACCCAGTCCGACCCGCCGGATCCCTCGACCTGGATCCGCTTCAGCCCGGCCTCGGACAGCTTGTCCTCCAGATGCGTTGCCATCGCCGAGATCTGCCGATCCGCAAGCCCGGTGCCGATCACCATCCTGTCCGCGAACGAGGCCCGCCCCGCGAGGTCAAGCGCGATCACATTCTCCGCCTTGTCGTCCTCAAGGCAGTCGAGGATGATCTTCTGCAATTCGTCCAACCGCTCGGAGGGCAGCGTCGG